>NZ_JBAMDJ010000120.1:0-307 GCF_036961705.1 Pseudomonas sp. 3JA | reverse complement strand
CGCCTCGGCATCCGGTGGCAACCTGGAGGCCATCGCACCAAACACGACTCCGGTCAGCACCATCGTCAGCGATGTCAACGACACCACTACTGTGACCTTGACCGCCACGCCAACCGTGAACGAAAACGGCACCATCACCTACACCGCGACGTTGACCGATGCCAATGGCAACCCGGTCACCGCGCAAAATGGTCCGGTCGCCGTCACCCTGGACAGCGGCAAAACCATCACCATCGCTGCCGGCGCAAGCTCGGGGGCGTTGGATGTGGCCGTCGGCAACGACGTGTACCAAGGCCCGACCACCGTC
>NZ_JBAMDJ010000012.1:0-156180 GCF_036961705.1 Pseudomonas sp. 3JA | reverse complement strand
GCTGCTGCGCAGCCCAGCGGGAGCAAGCTCCCTCGCCACAAAAGCCCAAAAGCTCAAAAGCCCAAAAGCTCAAAAAGGCCTGTGTTCAAGCTACAAAAAAAGGCGACACCCGCCAAGGTGTCGCCTTTTTCATGAGCGCCGGTCTGGCTTAATCCGGCAGCTTGTAGGCAATCACATAATCACCCTGCTTGGTCCCCAGGGAGCCATGACCACCCGCAACGACCAGCACGTATTGCTTGCCGTCCTTGCCGGTGTAGGTCATTGGCGTGGTCTGGGCCCCCGCTGGCAGGCGACCTTCCCACAGTTGCTTGCCGTTTTTCACGTCATAGGCACGCAGGTACTGGTCGAGGGTGCCGCTGAGGAACGCCAGGCCGCTGGCAGTGGTGAAGGTGCCGCCCAGGCTCGGTACGCCCATGCTCAGCGGGATCGGTACCGGCGAGCTGTCACGCACGGTGCCGTTCTTGTGTTTCCACAGGGTCTTGTTGTTGGTCAGGTCCACCGCCGCCACATAACCCCAGGCCGGCGCCTGGCAAGGCAGGCCCATCGGCGAGAGCAGCGCTTCGAGGATCACCCCATACGGCGCGCCTTTGTTCGGCTGTACGCCTTCGGTTTCGCTCTTGCGCCCCGGACCGCCAGCCACTTCGGCTGCCGGCACCAATTTGGACTTGAACGCCATGTAGCTCGGGTTGACGAAGGCGATCTGGCGCACCGGGTCCACCGAAATACCGCCCCAGTCGAACACACCAAAGTTACCCGGGTAAACGATTGAGCCTTGCAGCGACGGCGGCGTGAACATGCCCTCATAACGCAGCGACTTGAAGTCGATCCGGCAGAGCATCTGGTCGAACGGGGTCACGCCCCACATGTCGCGTTCCTTGAGGACCGGCGGCACGAAGTTCAGGTCGGACATCGGTTGGGTCGGCGAGGTGTGGTCACCTTCCACCGCGCCTTGGGGCACCGGGATTTCCTTGATCGGGATGATCGGCTGGCCATTGCTGCGGTCCAGCACGTAGATGCTGCCCTGCTTGGTCGAGGCCAGTACCGCCGGTTTCACGCCGTCAGCGGTTTTCATGTCCATCAGGGTCGGTTGACCGCCGACGTCCATGTCCCACAGGTCGTGGTGAGTGAACTGGAAGTACCAGCGCACCTTGCCGGTGGCGATGTCCAGCGCCGTCAGGCCAGCGGCGTATTTTTCCGATTCCGGCGTACGGAAACCACCAAACTGGTCGGGGGTCTGGTTGCCCATCGGCAGGTAGAGCATGCCGAGTTTTTCATCGACGCTGAACATGGACCACATGTTCGGCGAATTGCGGGTGTAGGTCTTGCCCTCGGCAATCGGCGCGGTGTCGTCCGGGTTGCCGCTGTCCCAGTTCCACACCAGCTTGCCGGTGTGCACGTCGTAGGCACGGATGACACCGCTTGGCTCGTCGGTGGAGACGTTGTCGGTGACGTGGCCGCCGATCACCACCAGGTTCTGGGTGACCGCCGGTGGCGACGTGGAGTAGTAACCGCCGGCCGTGAAACCGCCGATGTTGGCAGTCAGGTCGACCTGCCCCTTGTCGCCGAAGTCTTCGCACATCTTGCCGGTGTCGGCGTTGAGGGCGATCAGGCGGGTGTCGGCGGTCGGCAGGAAGATCCGCCGCGGGCAGACGGTGCTGGCCGGTGTAGTGCTGGCGGTGCCGGTGGGACTCTGTTCGGCAGAGGCGTACGCAGCGTCATCGTGATAGGTCACGCCACGGCAGGTCATGTGGGCCCAACCCTTGAAGTTCTCCGCCTTTTGCGTGGAAAGCTTCGGATCGAAACGCCAGATTTCCTTGCCGGTTTCCGGTTCCAGGGCAATCACCTGGCTGTGGGGCGTGCACACATAAAGCATGCCGTTGACCTTCAGCGGGGTGTTCTCGGCAGTGGTTTCACCCGGGTCGTTCGGCCCTGGCAGGTCGCCGGTGCGGTAGGTCCAGGCTTCCTTGAGCTTGCTGACGTTCTCGGGGGTGATCTGCGCCAGTGGCGAATAGCGATCGCCATGGGCGCTGCGCCCGTAGGAGTTCCAGTCGCCGTCCGGCATGGCCGGTGCGGTGTTGGCCATACCCGGCACGCTGTCACGATCCAGTTGGCCCTTGATCTCACCTGGGTTGGTGAACTGGCTGGCGAGGGCGGCGACACCGGCGATGACCACGGCGGCGCCCAATGCGCGGGTTCCGGTGGCCGAGGCATCGGCGGTCAACAGCGGGCGGCGGAACCACGGCAACAACATGACGATGCCCAAGGCAAACAACAGCGCCAGGCGCGGCACCAGTTGCCACCAATCCAAGCCCACTTCCCACAACGCCCACACGGTGCTGGCGAACAGCACCAGCGCGTACAGGCCCAGGGCCGCGCGGCGGGCCATGATCAGCAGCACGCCAGTCAACGCCAGGCCGATACCGGCCAGCAGGTAATACCACGAGCCGCCAAGCGTGCTCAGCTTGACTCCCCCGGCCAACAGGGCCAGGCCCATCAATAGAAGCAGAATGCCGAGCAAACTCGGTAGCAGACGGCTTCGACTCAAAGCACCCTCAGTGCTCATAGTGTGTTTCTCCGTGACGTTTTAAGGAGTTCCGCGCAAGTAGTCACTGTAGATGACGATCTTGCAGGGGCATGGTTCAGTTGAAAAAAGGCAAATTCGGTTGCCGCGATCCCTTGTGGGAGCGAGCTTGCTCGCGATGCGGTGTGTCAGCCGGCTTCAATGTTGAATGTGCAATCGTTATCGCGAGCAAACTCGCTCCCACAGAAATCCTGAAAGACAGCGCTGTCTTTCAAAATCTGAACACTGGGCGTTCTTTGATCTTTCAGCAGGATTGAGCTGGACGCAGAGACTTCGGCACGCCAGAAGAAGCGTTTCAGCAAGCGGGCAAGGATAATGTCCTGTTCTCAATAGAGAAAGGGCTTTTGCTGACATGAATCATCTCGGATTCGGTAACAGTGCGCCTGGCTCTGGCGGCCATGATGAAGGCTATGCTTCCACCAAAGGGGCACCTCGGCTAAGGTGCGCGGCTTTACACCTTTAGCGCGAAGACCTCCCATGACCGAACCCAACAACAACCCGCTGCACGGCGTGACGCTGGAGCAGATTCTCAATGCCCTGGTGCAGCACTATGAATGGTCGGGGCTGGCCGAGCGCATCGACATCCGTTGCTTCAAGAGCGACCCGAGCATCAAGTCGAGCCTGACCTTCCTGCGCAAGACGCCATGGGCGCGGGAGAAAGTCGAGCGCCTGTACATCAAGTTGATGCGCACCAAGCGGCCGGTCTGAGCCGTGGGCAGTGATCAGGGTCGTCACCTCACGCTGCGACAGCGTTTTGTCTCGGTGACGGCACTGCTGGGCTGGGTGGGATTGAGCATCCAGTTGTATCTGATCCTGCTGGGTCGTTGGAAACTGGACGCGAGCCTGCTGGGCGGGCTGGTGAGTTTCTTCAGTTTCTTCACGGTCCTGACCAACACCCTGGTGGCCGTGGTGTTGACCTGGGAACTGACCCCTGGCGAATCGGCGGCCCGGCGCTGGTTCCTGCTGCCCAGCGTGCGCAGCGGCATCGCCGTGAGCATCGCCCTGGTCGGCCTGGCCTACAACCTGCTGCTGCGCCACCTCTGGCAACCCGAAGGTTGGCAGTTCGTAGCCGACGAGTTGCTGCACGACGTGGTGCCCTTGCTGTACATCGCCTATTGGTGGCTGTGGGTGCCCAAAGGTACCTTGCGCCTGGGCCACATCGGGCTGTGGGTAATCTACCCCTTGGTGTATTTCGCCTATGTCCTGCTGCGCGGGGATCTATTGGCGGCTTACCCCTACCCTTTCATCGATGTGGCGAACCTGGGTTATCCGCAGGTGTTCATCAATGCTGGGGGGATATTGCTGGGGTTTGTCGGGATTGCGCTGGGGGTGGTGGGGTTGGATCGGTGGTTGGGGCGGCGACCGGCTAAAGCCGTGTGAGAGGCTTTTGTGGCGAGGGAGCTTGCTCCCGCTGGGCTGCGCAGCAGCCCCCTTGGATCAGCCAGACGCACCGAGTTGTCAGTGCGTTATTGGGGCTGCTTCGCAGCCCAGCGGGAGCAAGCTCCCTCGCCACAGGGTTTTGTGTTCGCAAGTAGACATCACCGCCTGGCCGGCAACATCCACATCAACCCACTGGCCTTGGCCCGCTCATCACACAACGCCAAGACGCTGCGGCGCTCTTCGTTGTCCATCCGGCTCCAACGGGTGATCTCCGCCACGGTGCGCTGGCAACCGGTGCAGATGTCTTCATCGTCCAGCGCACAGATGTTCACGCAGGGCGAAGGCACCGGGCGTTCAGGGGCGCTCATGGTTCCTGCTCGAACAGGTCGCGGGCGTAGCGCTGGGAATTGTGCACATAGTGCGCCGCACTGGCCTCGAGCATTTTCTTCTGGGCCTCGGTCAGTTCACGCACCACCTTGCCGGGCGAGCCCATCACCAGCGAACCGTCGGGAATTTCCTTGCCCTCGCCGATCAGCGAGTTGGCACCGATGATGCAATTCTTGCCGATCTTCGCGCCGTTGAGAATCACCGCGTTGATGCCGATGAGGCTGTAGTCGCCCACCGTGCAGCCGTGGAGCATGGCGTTGTGGCCGATGGTCACGCCGGTGCCGATGGTCAACGGATAGCCCATGTCAGTGTGCATCACCGTGCCGTCCTGCACGTTGCTGTTCTTGCCGATCAGGATCAGTTCGTTGTCACCGCGCAGCACGGCGTTGAACCAGACGTTGGCGCCCTCTTCGAGGCGGACCTTGCCCACCAGCGTGGCGTTGGGCGCGACCCAGCTCTGTGGGTGGGTTTCGACACGGGCATCGCCCAGGCGATATTTCATGAGAGTCCTCGGGGGCGTCAGGTATTGATGAAACTCTTGGGCGGTTTGTGCAGGTCGATTTCGGCGTCGTACAGCAGGTTGACCAATTCGACGATCATGATCGCCGTCAGTCCCCAGATCTTGTATTCGCCAAAGCGATAACTGGGCACGTACCAACTGTGGCCCTGGTAATCGATGCGGTGCGTGTGTTCGCGCGGATCCTTGCGGAAAAATTCCAGCGGCACGCTGAATACCGCAGCGATCTCGGCATCGTTGGCCAGGTATTCGACGTAGTCCGGAATCACTCCGACATAAGGCGTGACCTTGATGCCGTGCAACGAGATCAGCGGACTGAGGGGGCCAATCACTTCCACCAGGCCGGGCGGCAGGCCGATCTCTTCCTCGGCTTCGCGCAGGGCGGTGAAGATCAGGTCCGGGTCTTCCGGGTCGCGGCGCCCGCCGGGGAACGCCACCTCGCCGCCATGGGTCGAGAGCCCGCTGGCGCGCAGGGTCAGTACCAGCTCCGGTTCATCGCTGCGGGTAATCGGCACCAGCACCGCGGCTTCAGGGAAACGTCGGTCAGCCTGCAGATCGTGCGGGGTATGGTTGCTTACTCGATGCAGTAGCTCGTCCAGCATGAGACTTCTCGATTTATTCGCTACCTTGCATCATGCACCAATCGTTCAAGCGGCCCAACCCCCGCACCGCGTCGTGTCGCGAAACGACAACTTGCCGCACCGGCCCACGCACGCCAAGATAGGCGCAGCATTCAGGAATCCAAGCATGAAATTCTGCAGCCAGTGCGGTAACCCGGTGACCCAGCGCATACCCGAAGGCGACTCGCGCCTGCGTTTTGTTTGCGACACCTGCCACACCATCCATTACCAGAACCCCAATATCGTGGCCGGTTGCGTACCGACCTGGGGCAGTAAAGTCCTGTTGTGCCGACGCGCCATCGAGCCAAGGCGTGGTTACTGGACGCTGCCGGCGGGCTTCATGGAAAACGGCGAGACGGTCGAACAGGCCGCCGTGCGCGAAACCGCCGAGGAAGCCTGCGCCCGTGTGCGAAATTTGAGCATCTATACGCTGATTGACGTACCGCATATCAGCCAGGTACATGTATTCTTCCGCGCCGAACTGGTGGATGAGGATTTCGCCGCCGGGCCTGAGAGCCTGGAAGTGAAACTGTTCGAAGAAGCGGATATTCCCTGGGATGAACTGGCGTTCCGCACGGTGGGCCGCACCCTGGAATATTTCTACGCTGACCGCCGGGCCGAAGATTACCCTGTGCGATCCGAATCGATCCCGCCACTGGCCCAGCCTGCCAATACATAAAAAACCCATTAATAGCCGCGACACCTCTAGGGATCGTTTCAATGCGCTGGTTGCTTGTCCTGTTCTGCTTGTCGTTCACCGCTGTGTCCCAGGCTTCCGCGCCGGGAACCTACAACGGCAAGACCATCGAAAAAGTGCTGGTGCTCAAGTCCGCCCATCAATTGCAATTGATCAACGACGGCAAGCCACTCAAGACCTATCGCATCTCCCTGGGCAAGGGCGCCAAGAAAGGCCCCAAGCTGATCGAAGGCGACAAGCGCACCCCCGAGGGTTTCTACTGGATCGACTGGCGCAAGACCAGCGACCGCTTCTACCTGTCGATGCACATTTCCTACCCCAACATCACCGACGCCGCCCGCGCCCGCCGTGAAGGCGTGGAACCGGGGGGCATGATCATGATCCACGGCACGCCGGATTCGGAAGAAAACCCTGAGCAGTTGTTCCATACGCTGGACTGGACTGATGGCTGCATCGCCATGCGCAATGTGGATATGCGCGAGGTTTGGAACCTGGTGCCGGATGGCACCATGATCGAGATTCGTCCGTAGCCCCTCGCCACACCCCATTCCCCGTGGCGAGGGAGCTTGCTCCCGCTGGGGCGCGAAGCGGCCCCAAAACCTGACAACCCGGTATAGATCGTTCCCACGCTCTGCGTGGGAATGCATCCCGTGACGCTCTGCGTCACCTTCCAGAAGCGGAACGCGGAGCGTCCCTGGCGGCATTCCCACGCGGGAGCGTGGGAACGATCGACTCGGTGTGTCTGGCAGATCCAGGGGGCCGCTTCGCGCCCCAGCGGGAGCAAGCTCCCTCGCCACAGGGGACGGTGTCGGTTTCACATCTTGCTACAAGTCCCGGAAGCGGAGCGCAACCGCCTTATCAGCTTTGATCTACCCTCAAAACTGATGCGGTGGCGCGATGCCCCGCAGAATTCATAGTGAGACGTGTCACGTCGAAGCATAGGCAGTCATGACGTATGTGATTCGACAGGGCTTCACCGTTCCAGATGGACATCAAATCATGACAACTCATAACAGTTTTATACGGACGACCGCGGTTGCGGTGGTGGCGTTGGCGGGTGTTTGGCAGTTGGGAGGCGACGCGTGGGGGGCTGGGGCGCCTGCGGAGGGTAAAGAGGAGCCGTGGTATCAAGCCTGGCTTCAGGTTACGGCGGATCCGAGCGTGCCGATTCGCAATACTAAGCCATTCTTGCAGTGGCGCACCGACACGGACGCGCTCTATCGCGGCGACACCACCGGTCAGGGCCTCGGGGCCTTCAGGGACGGTATCTTGCCCAAAGCCATAGGCTTTCCCGTGATCGATTGGATGTATGACTGGTGGGACCACGGGGCTGGAATAGGAAAATCGATCTATAGCAGTACAACCCGTGATCAGGCTATCGCTCAGAGTTTCGCCCAGGAATGGGTGTACGAGATCAAAGCCCCCCATGGAATCGACCAGGATAAATCGGGAGGGGCAGTCAGCGAGCAGGAAATCAGTTTCCCAGGGGGAATCAAGCGTCAGTTCGTCAAGCAGGCGTGCAAGAAGGATAACCTCTCCGATTGCGCCGCGAACCCGAACTACCGCGAACCGACCGGCCAGGAAAGCCCATCTGAAGTTGCGGCCGTAGCCATCGACTGGAACCGGATAGCTCCTCCGGAAGGCATGCCATGGGTAAACACTAAAGACTCTCTATGGGCAGTCAGTTCTCCGATAGCCAACCCCGTGCAGGGGGCGGACGCGCTTGCTAACGGATTACGAGGCAGGAACTCCAGGGCTCCCAATTTGAGGCTGGGGACCTCCCCGGAAGACAGTGTCTTCACGAACTCGGCTGTTATAGCCTTCTATGAATACAATGACGCCAGGGTCTGGGCGATCACGGAAGCACAGAACGGCGGCTGGGTGTATGAAGTCAGGCCCAACACCCCAGCGGTGGATCTGGCGCGGCCAAATTTCGGCGGACGTAACGGCGCTGTCGCCTTCATCGGCGGTATCAAGGGCGGCCTATTGATGAACGCCCGCCGTTTCGAGAAAGGTGTGAGTCAACCGGTCGAGTGCATTGGCATCGAAAAAGAAGCTTGTCGGCTTGAGAACCTCCACCAATAGTTTTCAAGGGATGAATCCCCTCGCCACAAAACACCATCCCCCTGTGGCGAGGGAGCTTGCTCCCGCTGGGCTGCGCAGCAGACCCAAGGCAGGCCACTCAATTTGCCTGACACATCGGGGTGTCAGGGTTTGGGCCGCTTCGCGCCCCAGCGGGAGCAAGCTCCCTCGCCACAGGGGTTTGGTGTCGATGGGCATATTTGTGAACGACTCAAATCCACTGTGGGAGCGAGCTTGCTCGCGATGAGGCCGGCACTTATTGCATCAAGTCCGAAGCTCTGCCCGGTCCAGGCACTTGTTCGCCAACAAAGCCCCCAACTCAATCATCTGCGCCACCCCCAACGCCACATGCCGCCGCGAGCCTTCCAGGTCGAAGGCAAGGTCGCTGAGCATTGCGTTGGCTGACGCCAGGGTTTCGCTGAGGTTGGCTAACAGGGCTTCAGTATCGACACTGTCCACTACGGTGAACAATTGCGCCGGTGGTTTGGCTTCTGATGCGCTGTCCTCAGGCTTGAGGTAATGGTCCATCGCGCGGTCGGCCGCTTCTTTCAGTCTTTCGGGAGCGTAATCGCCGTAGGGAAAGGTGGAGGCGGGTTTGGGAATGTCAGAATTTTTCAATGGAAGCTCCTTTATCTAATGGAGCCCAGGACAAAACGTCCGGGCCTGTTGCCCTGTGATTTTTCGGACGGTCAAACCCGGTCGCTGAATTGGCAGCGACACCCAAAGGCTAGAGCCCGCGCTTCCGAGGGACAACCCTAAAAACATGTCGGAAACTTCGGTGCGTCTGACAGACCAGCCGCCGTATGAGGATCATTCACACAACAAAAACCCGGCCTAAGCCGGGTTTCGATCACAACATTTGGATTCAAACAAATGCTGCGCGCTGCTCAGCCTCATAATGCCGAGTCTGAAAAGGCATGAGGACCTGTACCTTCAAACCAAGACCTTCACTCACCCCCCACGAGAGGGCGAGTTCATCACGACGACTGCGAAGCGTTACAGCGGCTTGTGAAGTCACTTCGTGCTTAGGTGCCGAACGCCAGAATAGCTCAAGCGCTTTGAAGACTTCCGACACGCGGCTATCGGTTACGCATGAAAAGCGGGTGAATCGTTCGAGCAAATACCCTGCGCGACGAACCTCGACCTCATCAGTGTGCCTACTTAGAAAAGCCTGAGCGACACTCATCAGGTCCGAATTTGAATACCAGACAGCCTTGGCTGCACTCACAAGCGCGGCGTCATCTGCCTGCTTTAATGGGCTTTTAACTAACGTCTCTAGAGCAAATAGGAGACTTGATCTGTTAGCTGGCTTCTCCATTTGTATTCCCAAGAAATTTTAAAAAAGGACAGCAAATCAAAAGGCTAAAACCACCACTTCTTAAGGACAACCTTAAAAACCTGTCGGAAACTTCGGTGCGTCTGACAAACCGCAAATCTCTGTGGCGAGGGAGCTTGCTCCCGCTGGGCTGCGCAGCAGACCCAAAGCAGTCAACTCAATTTGCCTGACACACCGCGCTGTCAGGTTTTAGGGCCGCTTCGCGCCCCAGCGGGGCGGTGCGACGTTTCGCTAAATCCCCTCGCCACACCATCATTCCCCGTGGCGAGGGAGCTTGCTCCCGCTGGGCTGCGCAGCAGCCCCAAGGCCGTTAACTCAATTTGCCTGATACACCGCGTTGTCAGGTTTTGGGGCCGCTTCGCGCCCCAGCGGGGATAAATCCCCTCGCCACAACAGCTCGTTAGCCTTGGTGGCTCGAACGACCGCCCGTCAGCATCGAAAAATAAAATCAAAAAATCGCAAAGTCAGAAATTACCTACAGATGAATACCAGTTCACCCAGCGGCCGTTGTCGCAGGCTGCGATCTTTGCTTTCGAACCCCCAACCTCTAATACCACTTCAATCCCACCCCACCAAAACCCTCCAATAACCCCTCTACATCCAGGGCATGCGGCGTTGACATGGTATTCAAGTGGTATTAGCTTCCACCTCACTTACCGGGCGACAAACAACTCAATAACCGCATCGGACACCCACATGAACGACATCCTGGCCCTGCGCCCCGACGACACCCAACCCACGCCGCTGTACCTGCAATTGGCGCGTAACCTGGAGACGGCGATTCATGCCGGCCAGTGGAAAGCCGAGCAGGCGATGCCGTCCGAGCGCAGCTTGAGCGAGCAACTGGGCATTTCCCGGGTGACCGCGCGCAAGGCGTTGGAAGTGTTGTTCGAACAAGGATTGATCCGCCGTAACCAGGGTTCGGGGACGTTCATCACACCGCGCCTGGAACAACCGCTGTCACGCCTGAGCGGCTTCAGCGAGATGCTCCGCCTCAAGGGTTTTGTCCCGGGCTCCCAATGGCTGGAGCGGGACATCACTCCGCCCACCCACGAAGAACTGATCCGCCTGGGCCTGTCGCCCACCGACAAGGTCGCGCGGCTCAAGCGGCTGCGCAAGGCCGACGACACGGTCATGGCCATCGAGATGAGCACCCTGCCCGCCTCGATCATTCCCAAGCCACAGGCAGTGGGCGATTCGCTCTATGAATTTCTCGACAGCATCGGCAAACCGGTGGTGCGCGCCCTGCAACACATCCAGGCCATCAACGCCTCGGACGAGTTCGCCGCCCTGGTGGGCATCGCCCCCGGCACCGCCATGTTGCTGATGACCCGGGTCGGCTACCTGGAAGACAACACCCCCATCGAAGTCACCGACACCTATTGCCGCAACGACTACTACGACTTTGTCGCAGAACTGCGGCGCTAGACGACCAGAGAATTCCCATGTCCGAAGACAACATCCTCACCTGTGACGGCTGGGTTCGCGGCCGCCTGATCCATGCGCACGGCAAAGTCGTGTCCATCGAAGGCCAGCCCTGCGATCCGGCCAGCAATGACCTGCCCTACCTGCTGCCCGGTTTCATCGACCTGCATGTCCACGGCGGTGGCGGCAAGGACATCATGCAAGGCGCCTCGGCGTTCGAAACCATCGCCCGCACCCACGTGCGCTTCGGCACGACCGCGCTGCTGGCCACCACCATGACCGCGCCCAGCGAAGAAATCGCCAGCGTGCTGCAGGCCCTCGGCGAGTTCTGTGAACAACGCCCGAACGGCAGCGCCCGAGTCCTGGGCGTGCATTTGGAAGGCCCTTACATCAACCCCGGAAAACTCGGCGCGCAACCGAATTTCGCCCACACCGCGCTGATGGCCGAGGTGGAGAGTTACCTGGCCCTGGCGCCGATCCGCGTGATTACCATCGCCCCGGAAATCGCCGGTCACGATGCCTTGATCCGCGCCCTCAGCGCCCGGGGCGTGCGCATGCAGATCGGTCATACCCTGGGCAGTTATGAAGAAGGCGTCGCGGCGTTGGCCGCCGGGGCCAGCAGTTTCACCCATTTGTATAACGCCATGAGCCCGTTGCATCACCGCGAGCCAGGCATCGTCGGCGCGGCGCTGGCCCATGCTCAATATGCCGAGTTAATTCCGGACTTGCTCCACGTACACCCCGGTGCGATGCGCGTGGCCTTGCGTTCGATTCCGTGCCTGTATTGCGTCACCGACTCCACCGCCGCCGCGGGCATGCCCGATGGCGAATACAAGCTGGGTAGCCACACCGTGACCAAGTGCCTGGGCGGCGTGCGCCTGGCCGATGGCACTTTGGCCGGCAGCACCCTGACCATGGACCAGGCCCTGCGCAACCTGGTGAAAATCGGCTTGCCCATCGCCGAAGCGTCCCAGCGCCTGTCGCAATTTCCCGCCGATTACCTCGGCCTGCCCGAGCGCGGCCGCTTGCAACCCGGCGCCTGGGCCGACTGCGTGCGCCTTGACCGCTCCCTGACCCTGACCGACGTGATGGTCGAAGGAGAAGCCATTGACTTCCAAAATGCTTGAAGAGGCCTTGGCCTCGTGGGAAGCCGTCGAGCGCCAGTTACAGCAACTGGACCCGGCCCTCGAGGAAATCGCCGGACGCCTGCGCCGTCAGCCACCGCAAGTGGCGATGACCGTCGCCCGTGGCAGTTCCGACCACGCCGCCAGCTATTTCGCCTACCTCACCATGCAGCAACTGGGCATCCCGGTGGCCTCGTTGCCGATGTCGGTGGTGACCATGCAACAGGCGCCGCTGAAGGTCGGTGGCCAGGTAGCATTCGCGTTTTCCCAATCGGGACAGAGCCCGGACCTGGTGAACAGCCTGCGCCTGTTGCGCAAGCGTGGCGCCTTGAGCGTGGCCCTGGTCAACGCCACCGATTCGCCCCTGGAAGCCGCCTGTGAATTCAGCGTGCCGCTGTGTGCCGGCGTCGAAAACAGCGTCGCCGCCACCAAGAGTTTCATCGCCACCCTCAGCGCCAGTGCGCGGCTGGTGGCGCACTGGAAGGACGACGCCGAGTTGCTGGAAGCCGGCAGCGCCCTGCCCGAAGGTTTGCAAGAGGCCGCCCGCCAGGATTGGCGTGCTGCCGTCGAGGCCCTGCGCGATTGCCAGCGGTTGATGGTCATTGGCCGTGGCGCCGGGTTCGCCATCGCCCAGGAAGCGGCGCTCAAATTCAAGGAAACCTCGGCGATCCAGGCCGAAGCCTTCAGCAGTGCCGAGGTTCGTCATGGGCCGATGGCGCTGATCGATGAAAACTACCCGTTGCTGGTGTTTGCCCCTCGCGGTGCCGAGCAGGCCGGCGTGTTGAGCCTGGCCGCCGACATGCGCCAGCGCGGCGCCCGGGTGTTGCTGGCGGCGCCGGATGACATCGCCGAACGCGACCTGACGCTGACCCGCGCCGAACACCCGTCCCTGGACCCGATCCTGGCGATCCAGAGCTTTTATGGGATGGCCGCGAGCCTGGCCGTGGCCCGAGGCCTGGATCCGGACCAGCCACGGTACTTGAGCAAGGTCACCCGTACGCACTGAACCGACGGTTTTCTTTTTATAGAGAGTCTGATGAGAGCGCCCCATGCCCAACAATAATAAAGAGCTGACCCTCAGCGCCCCGCTCAGCGGCCCGGTGCTCACCCTCGCCAACGTCCCGGACGCGGTGTTCGCCAGCGGCGCCATGGGCGACGGGATCGCCATCGACCCGCTGAACGACACCCTCTACGCGCCCTGCGCTGGTGAAGTGATTCACGTCGCCCGCACTGGCCACGCCGTGACCCTGCGGGCCGACAACGGCGCCGAACTGTTGCTGCACCTGGGCCTGGACACGGTCGAGCTGCAGGGCGACGGGTTTTCCATGCTGGTCAAGGAAGGGGCGCGGGTCAGCAATGGTCAGCCGCTGCTGCGTTACGACGTGGACAAAGTGGCACTGCGCTGCAAGAGCCTGGTCAGCCTGTTGGTCATCACCAACGGCGAACACTTCCAGGCGCGGCCCATCACGCTCAAGGGGGTGAAGGTCGGCGAACCACTGCTGCATATCATCGCCAAGGCCCCGGGCGAAACGTCACACGATGACCAGCAGATCGGCCACGAAGTCTTCGGCCAGGTCCGCATCGCCCATCGCGGCGGCCTGCATGCCCGGCCGGCGGCGCTGATTCGCCAGACCGCCCAGGGCTTCAAGAGCCGCTCGCACCTGCATTTCCAAGGCAAGTCGGCCTCTTGCGACAGCGTGATGGGGATGATGGGCCTGGCCATCACCGAACAAGCGCAAGTGCACGTCAGTTGCCAGGGCAGCGATGCCGAGGCGGCGCTGCAAGCCTTGCTGGCGACCTTATCCACAGCCCTGGCGGAAGAAGCCCATGCCGTGGCGCCGGCCATCAAGCCGCAACGCCCTGCCGCCGAAAACGGTGTGCTCCATGGCGTGTGTGCCGCCCCCGGCCTGGTGACCGGGCCGCTGGTTCGGCTGAATGGCATTCAATTGCCCCAGGACACTGGCGGCCATGACGTCGAAGAGCAGCGACACCGCTTGGACAATGCCTTGGCTCAGGTCAGTGGCGAAATCCGCCTCACCCTGGAAATCGCCAAGGCCCGACGCCACCGCGACGAAGAAGCGATCTTCAGCGCTCATCTGGCGTTGCTCGAAGACCCAGTGTTGCTGGATGCCGCCTACCTCTTTATCGAACAAGGCAGCGCCGCGACCCACGCCTGGAGCCATTCCATCGATGGGCAATGCCAGGTGCTGCAACAACTGGGCAGCACATTGCTGGCCGAGCGCGCCAATGATTTGCGCGACCTGCGCCAACGGGTCCTGCGGGTGTTGCTGGGTGAGGCCTGGCAATTCGACGTGGCGCCCGGCGCCATCGTCGCCGCCCAGGAACTGACCCCGTCGGACCTGCTGCAACTCAGCGCCCAAGGCGTGGCCGGCGTGTGCATGGTCGAGGGCGGCGCAACCTCCCATGTGGCGATCCTGGCCCGGGGCAAAGGCTTGCCGTGCCTGGTGGCACTGGGTGACGAGCTGCTTGCCCAGGCGCTGGGGCAAGGGGTGGTGCTGGATGCAGACGACGGTCGCCTCGAACTTAGGCCCAGCGCCGAGCGCCTGGCCCAGGTGCATCAAGAGCAGCTCCGGCAGACCAGCCGACGCGCCCAACAACAAGCGCTCGCCCACACCCCGGCCCAGACCCTTGACGGCGTCACCGTGGAAGTGGCGGCCAACGTCGCCTCCAGCGACGATGCAGCCCAGGCCTGGGCAAACGGTGCCGACGGTGTTGGCTTGCTGCGCACCGAA
The DNA here is from genome assembly GCF_036961705.1 of Pseudomonas sp. 3JA. NCBI lineage: Bacteria > Pseudomonadati > Pseudomonadota > Gammaproteobacteria > Pseudomonadales > Pseudomonadaceae > Pseudomonas > Pseudomonas sp. 3JA. Next base: position 141,278 of record NZ_JBAMDJ010000012.1, on the reverse strand, counting down.
TTTCTGTTCGTCGACCGTCATACCGCGCCCGACGAAGAGGAACAACGCCAGGCCTACCAAGCCGTGCTCGAGGCCATGGGCGACAAGCCGGTGATCATCCGCACCATCGACGTGGGCGGTGACAAGCAACTGGATTACCTGCCGCTGCCGACCGAAGCCAACCCGGTGCTGGGTCTGCGCGGCATTCGTCTGGCCCAGGTGCGACCGGATCTGCTGGACCAGCAACTGCGGGCCTTGCTGCAAACCCGTCCGCTGCGGCGCTGCCGGATCCTGTTGCCCATGGTCACCGAAGTCGACGAACTGCTGCACATCCGCCAACGCCTAGATGCCCTCGGCACCGAACTGGGCCTGGGCGAACGCCCGCAATTGGGAGTGATGATCGAAGTGCCGGCCGCCGCGTTGCTGGCCGAACAATTGGCCGAGCATGCGGACTTCCTGTCCATCGGCACCAACGACCTGTCGCAATACACCCTGGCCATGGACCGCGACCACGCCGGCCTCGCCGCCCGGGTCGATGCCCTGCACCCGGCGCTGCTGCGGCTGATCGCCCAGACCTGTGCCGGCGCGGCGAAACATGGTCGCTGGGTGGGTGTATGCGGCGCCCTGGCCTCCGATCCACTGGCGATGCCGGTGCTGATCGGGCTGGGTGTACGTGAACTGTCGGTCAGTCCGCCGCAGATCGGCGCAATCAAGGACCGCGTGCGGCACCTCGACGCCGCCCAGTGCGCCCGCCTCAGCGGCGAGCTGCTGAACCTGGGCAGTGCCGCCGCCGTGCGCCAAGCCTGTCATCAACACTGGCCCCTGGGCTGAGCCACGTCGAAGAACAATAAAGGGAGAGACGCCATGTACCAGCATTTCATCGAAGGACTGCAACGCCTCGGCCGGGCACTGATGCTGCCCATCGCGATCCTGCCCATCGCCGGCCTGTTGCTGCGCCTGGGCGACACCGACCTGTTGAACATCGCCATCATCCACGATGCCGGCCAGGCGATTTTTGCCAACCTGCCGCTGATCTTCTCCATCGGCATCGCCGTGGGCTTCGCCCGGGACAACAACGGGACGGCGGGGTTGGCCGGGGCCATCGGTTACCTGGTGATGATCGCGACCTTGAAGGTGCTCGATGCCAGCATCAACATGGGCATGCTCGCCGGGATCATCAGTGGCCTGCTGGCCGGCGCGCTGTACAACCGTTTCAAGGACATCAAGCTGCCGGAATACCTGGCGTTCTTCGGTGGTCGGCGCTTCGTGCCGATTGTCACCGGTTTCAGCGCCGTGGGCCTGGGGGTGGTGTTCGGCCTGATCTGGCCGCCGATCCAGCAGGGCATCAACAGTTTCGGCGCCTTGCTGATGGAAAGCGGCAGTTTCGGTGCCTTCGTGTTCGGCGTGTTCAACCGCCTGCTGATCGTCACCGGCCTGCACCACATCCTCAATAATATGGCCTGGTTCATCTTCGGCAGCTTCACCGATCCGCAAACCGGCGCGGTGGTCACCGGCGACCTGACCCGCTACTTTGCCGGCGACCCGAATAGCGGCCAGTTCATGACCGGCATGTTCCCGGTGATGCTCTTCGGCCTGCCCGCTGCGTGCCTGGCGATGTACCGCAATGCCCTGCCCCAGCGGCGCAAAGTCATGGGGGGGATCCTGCTGTCCATGGCGCTGACGTCGTTTCTCACGGGTGTCACCGAACCGATCGAGTTCGCCTTCATGTTCCTTGCGCCGCTGCTGTTCCTGTTGCATGCCTTGCTCACCGGGCTGTCGATGGCGATCACCGATTGGCTGAACATCCGCTTGGGCTTTACCTTCTCCGGCGGCTTCATCGACATGGTGCTCGGCTGGGGCAAGTCGAATAACGGCTGGCTGGTGGTGCCGGTGGGACTGGTCTATGCCGTGATCTATTACACGGTGTTCGACTTCTGCATTCGCCGCTTCGACCTGAAAACCCCAGGGCGTGAAGAAGTGCCCGCCGGTGACAAACCGGTCATCGCCCAGAACCAACGAGCCGGGGCCTACATCGAAGCACTCGGCGGTGCCGACAACCTGATCACCGTCGGCGCCTGCACCACTCGGCTGCGGTTGGACATGGTGGATCGCAACAAGGCCTCCGACGCGCAACTCAAGGCCCTGGGCGCCATGGCCGTGGTGCGTCCCGGCAATGGCGGGAGTTTGCAGGTGGTGGTCGGGCCGATGGCCGACAGCATCGCCGATGAAATCCGCCTGGCCCTGCCTTCCTCCGACCGCCCTGCCGCTACACCCGTGGCCACGGTGGTTGAACCGGCCACAGCGACCAGCGTGTCCGGGGTCGAAGCGCAACAGTGGCTGGATGCGCTGGGTGGCGGTGGCAACGTGTTGCAGCTCGATTGCGTGGCGATGAGCCGGTTGCGGGTGCGCCTGGCCGATGGCAAAAGACTGTCGGAAAGCGGCCTCAGGGCACTGGGATGCCAGGGGGTCAGCCCGTTGGAAGGCGGTGTCTGGCACCTGTTGCTGGGGGAGAAAGCGCCGGGGTTGTGGCAAGTGTTGGAGGGGGTGGTGGTGAGCCGTCAGGCCGATGTGAAAGCCTAGTCCCCCAATCTCTGTGGCGAGGGAGCTTGCTCCCGCTGGGGTGCGAAGCAGCCCCTTGGATCTGCCAGACGCACCGAGTTGCCAGAGTGTTATTGGGGCTGCTGCGCAGCCCAGCGGGAGCAAGCTCCCTCGCCACAGGGTTCCGTTTACACCGGTGAATCGCTATCGCGAGCAAGCTCCCACAGAGAATTTGTGTTGTTCGACCGGTGATCCACACCACTCTCTCTGGAAAAGTACAATCCCCGTGGCGAGGGAGCTTGCTCCCGCTGGGGTGCGAAGCAGCCCCTTGGATCTGCCAGACACACCGAGTTGCCAGAGTGTTATGGGGCTGCTGCGCAGCCCAGCGGGGGCAAGCTCCCTCGCCACAGGGTTCGTGTACATAGATAAATCGGCTTCAAATAGCGCCCAATAAAAAACCCGCTGATTCATCAGCGGGTTTTTCATTTCAGCGGCCAGGGATCAAAAGTCCTCCAACCGCCACACTTCATACGCCGGTGTCTCGTAGGGATGGCTCTGTTTCAGCGCGTCCACCACCCCACGAATCAGCTCCTCGGCTACGACAAGCTCCACTTTCCATTCCTCGACCTGCTCGACCTGCCCCGCCTCGCCGATGAACGGCTGGCTGCCGTCCAACGGGCGAAACTGGCCCAGGCCCAACACTTGCCAGGCGCAGCGGTCATAGTCGCCGATTCGCCCGCCACCGGCAGCGAATACGGCGCTTTTGACCACGTCCAGATGGCTGGCCGGGACGAAGAAGCAGAGCTTGTACACCGTCTTAGTTCACCCAGACGCGCGCGTTGCGGAACATGCGCATCCAAGGTGCGTCTTCGTTCCAGTCGTCCGAACGCCACGAGTTCTGCACCGCGCGGAATACTCGCTCCGGGTGCGGCATCATGATCGTGACGCGGCCGTCGCGGCTGGTCAGGCCGGTGATCCCGCGCGGCGAGCCGTTCGGGTTGGCCGGGTAGGTTTCGGTGACCTTGCCGTGGTTGTCGACGAACCGCAGCGACACGCAACCGGACAGGTCCGCTTCGAGCAGCGCCTCTTCGCTTTCGAATTCCGCATGGCCTTCGCCGTGGGCGATGGCGATCGGCATGCGCGAACCGGCCATGCCCTGCAGGAAGATCGAGTTCGACTCCTGCACCTGGACCATTGCCACGCGCGCTTCGAACTGCTCGGAACGGTTACGCACGAAGTGCGGCCAGAACTCGCTGCCCGGGATCAGTTCGTGCAGGTTGGACATCATCTGGCAACCGTTGCACACGCCGAGGGTGAAGCTGTCGGTACGTTCGAAGAAGCCCTGGAACGCATCGCGGGCACGGCTGTTGAACAGCGCCGACTTGGCCCAGCCTTCACCGGCACCCAGCACGTCACCGTAGGAGAAACCGCCACAAGCGACCATGCCCTTGAAGTCATTCAGGTCGACACGACCAGCCAGGATGTCGCTCATGTGCACGTCGATCGCGTTGAAACCGGCACGGTCGAATGCCGCCGCCATTTCCACCTGGCCGTTGACGCCCTGCTCGCGCAGGACCGCCACTTGTGGGCGAATGCCTTTCTTGATGTAGGGCGCGGCCACGTCGTGGTTGACGTCGTAGCTGAGCTTGGCGCTCAGGCCCGGGTTGTCTTCTTCCAGCAGTGCATCGAATTCCTGCTCGGCGCAGTCGGCGTTGTCCCGCAGGCGCTGGATCTGGTAGCTGGTTTCCGCCCACTGGCGCTGCAACAGGCTGCGCTGGCCGTCGAAGACGGTGTCGCCGTTGAAGGTGATGTTGATGTGGGCGTTGTTGATCGGCTGGCCGATCACCGAAACGCAGTCGGCCAGGCCAGCCGCGCTGAACTGGGCGAGGATGTCCGGGGTGGCGTCCTGGCGAACCTGGATCACCGCGCCCAACTCTTCGTTGAACAGGATGGCCGGGATTTCGGCGCTGGACTCGGCCACGCTGTCGAGGGTCAGGCTCAGGCCGCAGTGACCGGCAAAGGCCATTTCCACCACGGTGGTCAGCAAGCCGCCGTCGGAACGGTCGTGATAGGCCAGCAGGTGACCATCGGCGTTGAGGCCCTGGATCACGGCGAAGAACGCTTTCAAGTCTTCGGCATCGTCGACGTCCGGCGCTTGCGAGCCGAGCTTGCCGTGCACCTGGGCCAGGATCGAGGCGCCCATGCGGTTTTGGCCACGGCCCAGGTCGATCAGGATCAGATCGGTGGTGCCCTTGTCCATGCGCAGTTGCGGGGTCAGGGTCTGGCGGATGTCGGTGACCGGGGCGAAACCGGTCACGATCAGCGACAGCGGCGAGGTCACGCTCTTGTCCACGCCTTCATCGTTCCAGCGCGTGGCCATGGACATGGAGTCCTTGCCCACCGGAATGGTGATGCCCAGCTCCGGGCAGAGCTCCATGCCGACGGCCTTGACGGTGTCGTACAGGCGGGCGTCTTCACCCGGGTGACCGGCGGCGGACATCCAGTTGGCCGACAACTTGATGTCGGAAATCTTGCCAATGCGCGAAGCCGCGATGTTGGTCAGGGTCTCGCCGATCGCCATGCGACCCGACGCCGGGGCGTCCAGCAGCGCCAGCGGCGTGCGCTCGCCCATCGCCATGGCTTCGCCGGTGTAGACGTCGAAGCTGGTGGCGGTCACGGCCACGTCAGCCACCGGCACCTGCCATGGGCCGACCATCTGGTCACGGGCCACGAGGCCGGTGATAGTGCGGTCGCCGATGGTGATCAGGAAGCTCTTGCTCGCCACGGCCGGGTGATGCAGTACACGCTCGATGGAGTCGGCGATGTCGAGTGTCGATGGATCGAAATCATCGCCCAGCTCCGCTTCGCGAACGGCCGAACGGTGCATGCGCGGGGCCTTGCCCAGCAGCACTTCCAACGGCATGTCCACCGGGCTGTTGCCGAAGTGACTGTCGGTGACGGTCAGTTGCGGCTCGGCGGTGGCCTCACCCACTACCGCGAACGGGCAGCGTTCGCGCTCGCAAATGGCCTGGAAGCGTTCGAAGTCGGCCGGGCCGACCGCCAGGACGTAACGCTCCTGGGATTCGTTGCTCCAGATTTCGTGCGGGGCCATGCCCGGCTCGTCGTTCGGAATGTTGCGCAGTTCGAAGCGGCCACCGCGGCCGCCGTCGTTGACCAGTTCCGGGAAGGCGTTGGACAGGCCGCCCGCGCCGACGTCGTGGATGAAGCTGATGGGGTTGTGTTCACCCAACTGCCAGCAACGGTCGATGACTTCCTGGCAACGGCGTTCCATTTCCGGGTTTTCCCGCTGGACCGACGCAAAGTCCAGGTCGGCCGAGCTGGTGCCGGTGGCCATGGAGGAAGCAGCGCCACCGCCCAGGCCGATCAGCATGGCCGGGCCACCGAGGACGATCAGCTTGGAGCCGACCAGGATCTCGCCTTTCTGCACGTGGTCGGCGCGGATGTTGCCCATGCCGCCAGCCAACATGATCGGCTTGTGGTAACCACGGACTTCCTCACCGCGCGGGGTGGTGATGGACTGTTCGAAGGTACGGAAGTAACCGGTCAGGGCCGGACGGCCGAATTCGTTGTTGAACGCCGCGCCCCCCAGGGGGCCTTCGATCATGATGTCCAGGGCGTTGACGATGCGCTCAGGCTTGCCGTACGGCTTTTCCCACGGCTGTTCAAAACCCGGGATCTGCAGGTTCGACACGGTGAAGCCGGTCAGGCCGGCCTTGGGCTTGGCACCGCGCCCGGTGGCGCCTTCGTCGCGGATCTCGCCACCGGAACCGGTGGACGCGCCCGGGAACGGGGCGATGGCGGTCGGATGGTTGTGGGTCTCGACCTTCATGAGGATGTGCACCGGCTCCTGGACCGCACCGTACTGGCGGGTCTCAGGGTTCGGGTAGAAACGACCGGCAACGTTGCCGACGATCACCGCCGCGTTGTCCTTGTAGGCCGAGAGCACACCTTCGTTGTGCATCTGGTAGGTGTTCTTGATCATGCCAAACAGGCTTTTTTCCTGGCTCTGGCCGTCAATGTCCCAACTGGCGTTGAAGATCTTGTGGCGGCAGTGCTCGGAGTTGGCCTGGGCGAACATCATCAGTTCGATGTCGTGCGGGTTGCGCTTCAAGCCCTGGAAAGCGTTGACCAGGTAATCGATCTCGTCTTCGGCCAGGGCCAGGCCCAGTTCGCCGTTGGCTTTTTCCAGCGCGGCACGGCCGCCGCCCAGTACGTCGATGGCGGTCAGTGGCTTGGGTTCGGCGTGGCTGAACAGGCCGGCGGCCTGCTCCAGGTTGCCCAGCACGACCTGGGTCATGCGGTCATGCAGGCCGTCGGCGATCAGTTGGGCCTCGGCCTCGCTGAACTCACCGGCGACATAAAAGGCAATGCCGCGCTCCAGGCGCTGGACTTTCGCCAGGCCGCAGTTGCGGGCGATATCGCTGGCCTTGCTCGACCACGGCGAAATGGTGCCGAAACGCGGCAGTACCAGGAACAGGCGACCGGCCGGCTCCTGGACAGGAACACTGGGACCGTACTTCAGAAGGCGCGCAAGCACCTGCTGTTCGTCGCCGGTCAAACCGCCGGTGACTTCGGCGAAGTGAGCGAATTCAGCATACAAGCCACTGACAGCCGGAACCTTCTGGCTCAGTTGCTCAAGGAGTTTGCTGTGGCGAAAGGCAGAAAGGGCAGGAGCGCCGCGCAGGATCAACATCTTCGGGACAGCCTCGGGAAGGGGGTGTGCTTTGAGGCCGTGCATTCTAGCCTAAACCGCCGGCAACGGCACCCGAAACGGCACGCGCAGTGCTGGCCGAATGTCGGTCTTTGCGTGCGCGACGGTATCGGACACCCGCGCCAAGGCTGCCGAAGAGATATTTTTCAGCGATGCAAAGCCCTGCGCGCCCCGGCCGGCCTGTGTTGCGGACATGTTTTGCAATGGCTAGCAGACTGGCCTTTTGCTGTCGAGATATGGCGGTAGGGGCCGTTTGCGTATACTGCGCAGATGTTTTCCCCAACGGCTTTGCGTCCGCGATATGCCAGATGGCTGATCGCAACCGGACTCTTCCTGGTGCTCAGTGGTTGTGTTGAGAAACCCAACACACTGGAGCGCGTAAAGGAGGATGGCGTGCTGCGGGTGGTTACCCGAAACAGCCCCGCCACCTACTTTGAGGATCGTAACGGTGAAACCGGCTTCGAGTACGAGCTGGTGAAGCGCTTCGCCGACGATTTGGGGGTGGAACTGAAGATAGAGACCGCCGACAACCTCGACGATCTGTTCAGCCAGATCGGCAAGCCCAACGGTCCGGTATTGGCGGCCGCGGGCCTGGTCAGCAGCGAACAGCGCAAGAAGCAGGTACGGTTTTCCCGCTCCTACCTGGAAGTCACCCCGCAGATCATCTACCGCAACGGCCAGTCACGCCCCACCGACGCCGCCGCTTTGGCCGGCAAAAAAATCATGGTGCTCAAGGGCAGCACTCACGCCGAACAACTGGCACAGCTTAAACAGCAATACCCGGGCATCGAATACGAAGAGTCCGACGCGGTTGAAGTGGTCGACCTGCTACGCATGGTGGATGAGGGCCAGATCGACCTGACCCTGGTGGACTCCAACGAAGTGGCGATGAACCAGGTGTACTTCCCCAACGTGCGCGTGGCGTTCGACCTGGGCGATGCCCGCAGCCAGAGTTGGGCGGTCGCACCCGGTGAGGACAACAGCCTGCTCAACGAGATCAACACTTACCTCGAAAAGGTGCAGAAGAACGGCACCCTGCAGCGCCTCAAAGACCGCTATTACGGGCACGTCGATGTTCTCGGCTACATGGGCGCCACCACCTTCGCCCAGCATTTGCAGCAACGGCTGCCCAAATACGAACAGCACTTCAAGGCCTACGCCAAGAAAGAGAAAGTCGATTGGCGCCTGCTGGCTGCGATTGGCTATCAGGAATCATTGTGGCAACCGGCGGTCACGTCCAAGACCGGCGTGCGCGGCCTGATGATGCTGACCCAGAACACCGCCCAGGCCATGGGCGTGTCCAACCGCCTGGATCCGAAGCAGAGCATCATGGGCGGCGCCAAGTACCTGGCCTACATGAAGGACCAACTGGATGAAAGCATCCAGGAGCCCGACCGCACCTGGTTCGCCCTCGCTGCCTATAACGTGGGCAGCGGCCACCTGGACGACGCCCGCAAACTGGCGGCCAAGGAAGGGCTGAACCCGAACAAGTGGCTGGATGTGAAGAAGATCCTGCCGCGCCTGTCGCAGAAACAGTGGTACAGCAAGACCCGCTATGGCTACGCCCGGGGCGGCGAGCCGGTGCATTTCGTGGCGAACATCCGTCGCTACTACGACATCCTGACCTGGGTGACGCAGCCGCAGCTCGAAGGCAACCAGGTGGCCGAGGGCAACCTGCACGTGCCGGGCGTCGACAAGAGCAAGCCTAACCAGGAAAGCCCGCAGCTCTGACGGCTGCACACACCCCTGATGCAGTGATGAACCAGTGTGGCGAGGGAGCTTGCTCCCGCTGGGGCGCGAAGCGGCCCTAGTAACTCCCTGGCAACCCGGTGTGTCTGGCAGACCCAAGAAGCTGCTGCGCAACCCTGATGCAGTGATGAACCATTGTGGCGAGGGAGCTTGCTCCCGCTGGGGCGCGAAGCGGCCCTAGTAACTCCCTGGCAACCCGGTGTGTCTGGCAGATCCAAGGGGCTGCTGCGCAGCCCAGCGGGAGCAAGCTCCCTCGCCACAATGAATCAGGCAAGCCCTAAGTGAGCAGCCAGTCTTATGGCCGCGGTCAGGACTTGGCGGCAGCCAGGATCAACGCCTTCATCTCCGCCACCGCCGACTTGAACCCGACGAACAACGCATGGGCCACCAGTGCATGGCCGATGTTCAGTTCATTGATGCCCTTGATCGCCGCGACGGCCTCGACGTTGTGGTAGTGCAGGCCATGGCCGGCATTGACGATCAGGCCCTTGGCCAGGCCGAAGGCGACACCGTCAGCGACTCGCTGCAGCTCATCGGCCACATCCGTGGGAGTCTCGGCATCAGCGTAACGGCCCGTGTGCAGCTCGATGGCCGGTGCGCCAACACGCTTGGAAGCCTCGATTTGCCGTTCGTCGGCATCAATGAACAGCGATACCTCGGCGCCGATCTTCGACAAGCGCTCCACTGCCAAGCTGATCCGCGCCTCCTGCCCCGCCACGTCGAGGCCGCCTTCGGTGGTCAGCTCCTGGCGAGTCTCCGGCACCAGGCAGATGTGCGCCGGGCGGATGAGCTCAGCGAACGCCATCATCTCTTCGGTCACGCCCATTTCGAAGTTCATGCGGGTTTGCAGCACGTCCTTGAGCAGCAGCACATCTCGCTCCTGGATATGACGACGGTCTTCACGCAAGTGTACGGTGATGCCGTCGGCACCCGCCTCTTCCGCGTCCAATGCGGCCTTGACCGGATCCGGGTAACGCGTACCGCGGGCCTGGCGCAGGGTGGCGACATGGTCGATGTTCACGCCGAGAAGAATGCGATTGCTGGTGCTCACAAAAAGGCTCCTGAATGGACGAATAGTCGGCCCACAGCATACGGGTTGATCAGGGCTTGCGAAACAACTCGCGACTGACCAGTGGCCGCCCGCCCAGGTGCACAGCCAGGGCCTGGCGCATCAGCCGCTTGGCTGCCGACAAGGCGCCTGGCGCACTCCAGTCGGCCTCGGCCATCGCCAGCAGCTCAGCCCCATTGAACAGCCCCGGTTGCAACAGGTAGACCTGCTCCAGGCCAGCATCCACCTGTAAGCGGTAAAGACCGTCCGCCGCGACGGGTTCGCCGTGCAGATCAGTGTTCAGAGCGAAGCCGTAGCCCAGGTCATCCAGTAGCCGCCACTCAAAGGAGCGCAGCAGCGGCTCCAGCGGCCGCCCTTCAGCCAGGGCCAGCAGCGTGGCGGCGTAGTGGTCGAAGACGGCAGGATGGGGATCTTCGGCCGGCAGCAGGCGGATCAACAGTTCATTGAGGTACAAGCCGCTGAACAGCGCCTCACCGTTGAGCCACGCCGCGACGCCATTGCTTTCCATGCGCCCGACATTTTTCAACTCGCCTCGACCACGGAACTCGACTTCCAGCGGCACGAACGGTCGCGCCAGTGTCCCGGCCTTGCCCCGCGCTCCACGCAACACCGCCCGCAGCCGCCCTTGCGGCGTGAGGAAGTCCACCAGGGCGCTGCTTTCGCGGTAGGCGCGGCTGTGGAGGACGTAGGCGGGTTGGGCGATGGGTTGGCTTGGGGACATCAGGGGCCTGAATATCAGAAGATATCGACTATGGAAGAGAGCCTTGTGGCGAGGGAGCTTGCTCGCGCTGGGCTGCGAAGCTGCCCCTTGGATCTACCAGACACACCGAGTTGCCGGAAGGGTATTGGGGCTGCTGCGCAGCCCAGCGGGAGCAAGCTCCCTCGCCACAAGAGCCCGCCCACCATGATCCGGGGATTACAGGTCGCCGTAACCCAACGACCGCAGCGCCCGCTCGTCGTCGGACCAGCCACCCTTCACCTTGACCCACAGGTTGAGCATGATCTTGGAGTCGAACAGCAGTTCCATGTCCTTGCGCGCCTCGGTGCCGATGCGCTTGATGCGCTCGCCCTTGTCGCCAATGATGATTTTCTTCTGGCCGTCACGTTCGACGAGGATCAAGGCGTGGATATGCAGGGTCTTGCCCTGTTGCTTGAACTCTTCGATCTCGACCGTGATCTGGTAGGGCAGCTCGGCCCCCATCTGACGCATGATTTTCTCACGCACCAGCTCGGCGGCGAGGAAACGGCTGCTGCGGTCGGTGATCTGGTCTTCGGGGAAGAAATGATCGTTTTCCGGCAGATGTTCGGCAATGACCCGCTCCAGCGCGTCGAGGTTATGGCCGTGCTGGGCAGAGATCGGGATGATCTGGGCGTTCGGCAACTGTTCCTGCAACCAGGACAGGTGCGGCATCAGCTCAGCCTTGTCTTCGATCCGGTCGGTCTTGTTCAGCGCCACGATCAGCGGGCCGGTGACATATTGGACGCGCTCGAGGACCATCTGGTCTTCTTCGGTCCACTTGGTGCGGTCGACCACGAAGATCACCACGTCGACGTCTTTCAACGCCGCCGAGGCAGTCTTGTTCATGTAGCGGTTCAGGGCCTTTTCGCCGCCCTTGTGCATGCCCGGGGTGTCGACGTAGATCGCCTGCACGGCGCCTTCGGTCTTGATGCCCAGCATGTTGTGGCGGGTGGTCTGGGGCTTGCGCGAGGTGATCGCCAGCTTCTGGCCCAGGATGTGGTTCAGCAGCGTGGATTTACCCACGTTCGGCCGACCGACAATGGCGACATAGCCGCAGCGGGTGACGGTTGTATCAGTCATTGCCATTCTCCACACCCAGGGCAATCAATGCTGCGGCGGCCGCTACCTGTTCGGCAATACGACGACTCACACCCTGACCCCGGCTTTTTTCATTCAATAGGACCACTTCGCATTCGACGAAGAAGGTACGGCAATGCGGCTCACCCTGGATATCCACGACTTCGTAGCGCGGTAGCTCGCAACTGCGCGATTGCAGGAATTCCTGCAAACGGGTCTTCGGATCCTTGTTGGTGTCCACCAGCGTCAGGCTGTCGATCTCGGACGTCAGCCAGGCCAGCACGCGTTCACGCGCCATTTCCATGCCTGAGTCCAGATAGATCGCGCCAATCAACGCTTCCAGGGCATCGGCCAGGATAGATTCGCGACGGAAACCGCCACTTTTCAGCTCGCCGGAGCCCAGGCGCAGGTAGTCGCCCAGGTCGAAACCACGGGCCAGTACGGCCAGGGTCTCACCTTTTACCAAGCGCGCGCGCAAACGCGACAATTGGCCTTCGCGGGCCAGCGGGAAACGCTCGAACAGCGCCTCACCGGCCACAAAATTGAGGATGGCATCACCGAGAAATTCCAGGCGCTCGTTGTTGCGCCCGGCAAAACTGCGGTGAGTGAGGGCCAGGAGCATTAGGTCCTGGTCCTTGAAGGTGTAGCCGAGCTGACGCTCGAGACGGCTTAGAGAAACGCTCACGGTTTACCCACGCTGAGTTCGTGGCTGGATTCCACCGCCACGGCGGCAAGGCGCCGTTGGCTTGGGACAATTAACGCTGTGTTCAAAAATACGTCCTGACTATCGTTGGCTTCATGCCTTCGGGCAACCTTGCGCAGGCTCCAGAAAAGCATTCGGCGCTGTGATCAACAGCGCCGTGGGTGATTACTTGATCAGGCCAACCCGCGAGAAATTCGGCAGGTGACTGAGTTTGGGTTCCGGCCAGCTCATCCAGACCGCAAAGGCCTTGCCGACGATGTTCCGGTCCGGGACCATGCCCAGCAGGTCCTTGGGAATGTTCGGATCATCCCAGTACCGGCTGTCGTTGGAGTTGTCGCGGTTGTCTCCCATCATGAAGTAGTGCCCCGCCGGCACGGTCCACGAATGGTCCGGTGTCGCGCGGTAGCGGCTCATTTCCTTGCGGATCAGGTGCTCGGCCTCGCCGAGTTTTTCCCGGTAGAGCTCGGCACTGCCCAGCGTACCCGGCTCGGAGCCGAGCAACTGTTCGGCCACGGATTCGCCATTGACGAACAGGCGCTTGTCGGCGGTGTAGCGAACCGTGTCGCCCGGCAGGCCGACGACACGCTTGATGTAGTTGACGTTCGGGTCGCTCGGGAAGCGGAACACCATGACATCGCCGCGTTGCGGATCACCGACTTCGATGACTTTCTTGTCGATCACCGGCAGGCGGATCCCGTAGGAAAACTTGTTCACCAGGATGAAATCGCCCACGTCCAGGGTCGGCTTCATCGAGCCGGAGGGGATCTGGAAAGGCTCCACCAGGAACGAGCGCAGCACCAGCACGATGAACAACACCGGGAAGAACGACTTGCCGTATTCGACCAGCAGCGGTTCCTTGTTGAGCTTTTCGATCACCACACCATCAGGCTGGCTGACGCTGCCCTGATAAGAGGCGATGGCCGCCCGGCGCCGAGGCGCCAGGAACAACAGATCAAGCAACGCCAACAGGCCGCAGACAAACACGGCGATAACCAGCAACAGCGGGAAATTTAGCGACATAGGACCTAACTATCCAACCTGAGCACCGCAAGGAAGGCTTCCTGTGGAATTTCCACGTTACCGACCTGCTTCATGCGTTTTTTACCGGCCTTCTGCTTTTCCAACAGCTTGCGCTTACGGCTGACGTCGCCACCGTAGCATTTGGCCAATACGTTCTTTCTGAGCGCCTTGACGGTTGTACGCGCCACAATCTGCCCGCCAATGGCGGCCTGGATTGCCACGTCGAACATCTGCCGCGGAATCAGTTCCTTCATCTTCTCGGTCAATGCACGACCTTTGTAGTGCGCGTTGTCACGGTGCACGATCAATGCCAGGGCATCGACTTTCTCACCGTTGATCAGCACATCCAGCTTCACCAGATTAGCCGATTGGTAACGATCGAAATGATAGTCCAGCGAAGCATAGCCGCGACTGGTGGATTTGAGGCGGTCGAAGAAGTCCAGTACCACCTCGTTCATCGGCAGGTCGTAGGTCACCTGGACCTGCGTGCCGAGGAACAGCATGTCGTGTTGTACGCCACGCTTCTCGATGCACAACGTAATGACGTTGCCCAGGTGCTCCTGAGGCACAAGGATGTTGGCCCGCACGATCGGTTCGCGCATGTCTTCGATGGCCGACAGGTCCGGCAGCTTGGACGGGTTGTCGACGTAGAGGGTCTCGCCGTTCTTGAGCAGCAGCTCGAAGATTACCGTCGGTGCCGTGGTGATCAGGTCCAGGTCGTATTCGCGCTCCAGGCGCTCCTGGATGATTTCCATGTGCAACATGCCCAGGAATCCGCAACGGAAACCGAAGCCCAGGGCATCGGAGCTTTCCGGGGTGTATTGCAGGGACGAGTCGTTCAGGGTCAGCTTCTGCAGGGCTTCGCGGAAATCCTCGAAGTCGTCGGAGCTGACCGGGAACAGGCCGGCATAAACCTGCGGCTGGATGCGTTTGAAACCTGGCAACACATCGACATCGGGGGTGGAACTCAAGGTCAGGGTGTCGCCGACCGGCGCCCCGTGGATGTCCTTGATACCGGCGATGATGAAGCCCACTTCACCGGCCTTCAGGTCTACGGTAGCGGTGTGTTTCGGGTTGAATACACCGACGCTGTCCACCAGGTGGATCTTGCCGGTGGACTTGACCAGGATCTTGTCGCCCTTCTTCACGCGGCCATGGCGCACGCGAACCAGGGACACCACGCCCAGGTAGTTGTCGAACCAGGAGTCGATGATCAACGCTTGCAGCGGATCTTCGATGTTGCCGGTCGGCGCGGGAATGGTGTGCACCAGGCGCTCGAGCACTTCGTCCACGCCCAGGCCGGTCTTGGCGCTGCAGGTGACCGCGTCGGTGGCGTCGATGCCGATGATTTTCTCGATTTCTTCCTTCACGCGGTCTGGATCGGCCTGGGGCAGGTCGATCTTGTTCAGCACCGGCATGACTTCCAGGCCCTGCTCGATGGCCGTGTAGCAGTTGGCAACCGACTGGGCTTCGACGCCCTGGCCGGCATCGACCACCAGCAGCGCACCTTCACAGGCCGCCAGCGACCGGCTGACTTCATAAGTGAAGTCGACGTGGCCCGGGGTATCGATGAAGTTCAGCTGATAGGTGATGCCGTCGCGGGCCTTGTAGTAGAGGGTAACGCTGTGGGCCTTGATGGTGATCCCGCGTTCACGTTCGAGGTCCATGGAGTCCAGGACCTGGGCTTCCATTTCACGCTCGGCCAGGCCGCCGCACATCTGGATGAAGCGATCGGCCAGCGTCGACTTGCCATGGTCAATGTGGGCGATGATGGAGAAATTGCGGATATGACTCAAATCACTCACGGATCAACACTCAAAAAGGCTGCAGGCATAGCCCGCCGAAAAATAGCCGGGAATTGTACCTGATAGACCGCGCAAGCGTCACGTTCGCCGGTCGATGAGCTCTTGTGGCGAGGGAGCTTGCTCCCGCTGGGCTGCGAAGCGGCCCTCGATTTATCCGCCACGGCGATATGTCAGGCAGGCTGTAGGGGACTGCTGCGCAGTCCAGCGGGAGCAAGCTCCCTCGCCACAGAAGCCCGCTCGCCACAAGAATCGGGGTCAACCCGCCCGACGCAACAGCCAGAGCCCGGCCAACGCGCAGACACCGGCCGGCACCAGCACCGCAAACAGCGGTGAGAAGCCGAACACCAGGCTCGACGGCCCCAGCAGATCCTGGGCAATGCGGAAAGTGAAGCCCACCAGTACACCGGTAAACACCCGCTGGCCAAGGGTCACCGAACGCAGCGGACCGAAGATGAAGGAAATCGCCATCAACACCAGGGCGGCAGTGACCAACGGCTGCAACACCTTGACCCAAAAAGCCAGCCAATAGCGGCCGTTATTCAAGCCCTGGTCCGCCAGATAGTGGATATACCCCCACAAGCCGGTAATCGACAGGGATTCGGGCGCCATCACCACGGTGCTGAGCAGTTGCGGGCTGATCGACACGTCCCAACGCTCCTGCGGGGCGGCGACCACCTCGGTGCGCTTGTCATGGAACAAGGTGGTAGTGACATCGATCAACTGCCAGTGGTCCTCAGCGAATTTGGCGCGCTTGGCGAAGCTCGACGACAGCATGTGCCGCTGGTCGTCGAAGCGATAACGGGTCACCCCGTACAGAATGCCGTTGGGCTGGACCGAGTTGATATGGATGAACTCGTCGCCCTGGCGGTGCCACAGGCCGTGCTTGGCGCTTTGCGCATCGCCGCCGCCCTGGGCCAGGGAACGGTTGGCCTGGGCAGTATTTTCGGTGGCTGGGGCGATGTATTCGCCGATCAGCACACCCACCAGCATCAACACCAGCATGGGCTTCATCACCGCCCAGACGATCCGACCAATGGACACGCCGGCGGCGCGCATGATGGTCAGCTCGCTATTGCTGGCCAGGCTACCCAGGCCGATCAGGCAACCGATCAGCGCGGCCATCGGCAGCATGTCGTACAAACGCCGTGGCGCCGTCAGCAGCACGTAGCTCGCCACGTCCGTCAGCGTATAGGTGTCGCTGACATCGCTCATTTCATCGATGAAGGCAAACAGGGTCGCCAGACCGAGGATGATCCCCAGCACCGCAAGGATCGCCATGAACACGCTGCTGCCGATGTAGCGATCGAGTTTAACCACGGGCCACCTCCAGCGCGCTGCGACGACTGGCCAGCTTCAGGCGTAGCGGCTCCCAATAGAGCAGCCCCAGGCCGATGGCCAGGAAGATCGAGTGCACCCACCACAGGCCCAAGGCGGGCGGGATCTTGCCTTTCTCCAACGCACTGCGAGCGGAAATCAGGATGGTCAGGTAAGCCATATACAGAAGAATCGCCGGCAGCAGCTTGAGGAAACGCCCCTGGCGCGGGTTGACCCGCGACAGCGGGACCGCCATGAGGGTCACGATGAACACCAGCAGCGGCAAGGACAGGCGCCATTGCAGCTCGGTACGGGCACGAATGTCCTTGTTGCCCAGCAGGCTGGCGGTCGGCATCGCGTCGCGATCAGTGACTTCGTCGCTGACCTCGGGCTTGGGCAACAGCACGCCATAGGTGTCGTACTTGATGGCCCGGTAATCGGCCTGTCCCGGCTTGCCGTCATAGCGATAGCCGTTTTCCAGGATCAGGTAGCGGTTGCCGTCGGGGTTGATTTCCTGCCGGCCCTTCTCGGCCACCAGCACGGAAATGCCACGGTCCTTCTTGGTATCCGAAGACAGGTTCTTTTGGGTAATGAAGACGCCGGCCAGGTCGATCCGGTCGTCCGAGAGCTGTTCGGTGTAGGTCACGCGCGTACCGTCGCGCAGGGCCTGGAAACGCCCTGGCACCAGGGTGTCGAACTCGGTCATGGCGTCCTGCTGGTTGATCAGCAACTGGAATTGGTTGGCGCCTTGGGGGGCCAGGCTCAGGCTCAGCCAGGCCACCACCAACGCCACCAACGTGGCCGGGAACAGCGTCATGCGAAACAGGCGCTGTTGGCTCATACCGGTGGCCGACAGCACGGTCATTTCGCTGTCCAGGTACAAGCGCCCGTAGGCCAGCAGGATGCCGAGGAACAACCCCAGCGGCAGGATCAATTGCAAGAAGCCCGGCAGGCGGAACCCCATGATCAGGAACAGCGAGCCCGGGTCCAGGGCGCCGGAAGCCGCCTGGGCGAGGTATTTGATGAAGCGCCCGCTCATGATGATGACCAGCAGCACGGCGCTGACGGCGCTCAGGGTCAGCAGGACTTCACGGGATAGATAACGAAAGACGATCACACCAGACACTCCAGGGTTGTCAGGCTGGGTTTTGTATGAAAAGTGCCTGCGCGACGATCATGCTGCGTTGAAAACAGGCTCGGAATGCTCATTGACAGCCAGTCAACTCCGCTTCCTCGCCTGTTTTCGCCTTGCCTGATCGCCGCTCGACGACTTTGCATAAAAACCCTTAAGGCGGCCAAACAAGCAAACGTATCGAGTCGGCCCGCCAACGCGAGCCGCCGAAAAAAGAGCCGCATTATCCTGTGATTGGAGGCGCCTGTCACTTCGCACGCTTTAAGCCGGTGCTTAAAGCCAAAAGTTAGCGCCGTCGAGGGTTGTCAGGCTCGGGCGCCGAGGTTCAAACTGCGGCCTTTGTCGCCGGCGCGACCGTGACCGTTTCACTCAGGACTTGTGGCGAGGGAGCTTGCTCCCGCTGGGCTGCGTAGCAGACCCCGCTTCTTTGCGGTTGCTGCGCAACCGAGCGGGAGCAAGCTCCCTCGCCACAAGTCAGCGCCTGGCATCTTGACCATTGACTCAGGGATCCGGACATGGAACTGGTTGTAAAAAGCGTCAGCCCAGAAACGTTGAAAACCGCCACGCTGGTGGTTGCCGTCGGTGAAAACCGCAAACTCGGCGTGGTCGCCACCCAGCTCGATACCCTGAGCGGCGGGGCCATCAGCGCCGTACTCAAGCGCGGCGACCTGGCCGGCAAGGTCGGCCAGAGCCTGTTACTGCACAACCTGCCCAACCTCAAGGCCGAGCGCGTGCTGCTGGTGGGCGTGGGCAAGGACGCTGAACTGGGCGATCGTCCGTTCCGTAAAATCATCGCCGGCGTGCTGGGCACCCTCAAGGGCCTTGGCGGCGCTGATGCCGCCCTGGCGTTGGACGAGTTGGTGATCAAGGGCCGCGATAGCTACGGCAAGAACCGCTTGCTGGCCGAAACCCTGGTAGACGGCGAATACCGGTTCGACCAGTTCAAGAGCCAGAAAGCCGAACCCCGCACCCTGAAAAAAATCACCGTGCTGACCATCAAAGCCGCCCAGGCTGAAGTCCAGCGCGCCGTGACCCACGCCACCGCGATTGCCAACGGCATGGCGTTTACCCGCGACCTGGGCAACCTGCCACCGAACATCTGCCACCCGACGTTCCTCGGCGAACAAGCCAAGGCACTGGGCAAGGAATTCAAGGGCCTGAAGGTCGAAGTCTTCGACGAGAAGAAGATCAAGGACCTGGGCATGGGCTCGTTCTACGCCGTTGGCCAGGGCAGCGCCCAACCACCGCGCCTGATCGTCATGCAATACAACGGCGGCAAGAAATCCGAGAAGCCGTACGCCCTGGTCGGCAAGGGCATCACCTTCGACACCGGCGGCATCAGCCTCAAGCCGGGCGCCGGCATGGATGAGATGAAGTACGACATGGGCGGCGCCGCGAGCGTGTTCGGCACCCTGCGCGCCGTGCTCGAACTGCAACTGCCGATCAACCTGGTGTGCATCCTGGCCTGCGCCGAGAACATGCCCAGCGGCACGGCCTCGCGTCCGGGTGACATCGTCACCACCATGAGCGGCCAGACCGTTGAAATCCTCAACACCGACGCCGAAGGCCGCCTGGTGTTGTGCGACGCCCTCACCTACTCCGAGCGCTTCAAGCCGCAAGCGGTGATCGACATCGCGACCCTGACCGGTGCTTGCATCGTCGCCCTGGGCTCCCACACCTCGGGCCTGCTGGGCAACAACGACGAGCTGATCGGCCAACTGCTCAGCGCCGGCCAACAAGCCGACGACCGCGCCTGGCAACTGCCGCTGTTCGATGAGTACCAGGAACAACTGGACAGCCCGTTCGCCGACATCGCCAACATCGGTGGTCCGAAAGCCGGGACCATCACCGCGGCGTGCTTCCTGTCGCGCTTTACCAAGAACCTGAACTGGGCGCACCTGGACATCGCCGGCACGGCGTGGACCAGCGGCGGCAAGGACAAGGGCGCCACCGGTCGTCCGGTGCCCCTGCTGACCCAGTACCTGCTGGACCGCGCCAAGGCCTGACACCAATGACCGTCGTTGGCCTCACCCTCGGGTGGGGTCATCGGCGGCTCAGGAACCGCAATGACCAAAGTCGATTTCTATATCCTGCCCAGCGCCGACCCGTCGGCGCGGCTGGATTTCGCCTGCAAGCTCACCGAAAAGGCCTGGCGCATGGGCCACCGCATCTACCTGCATTGCAGCGATGCCGCCCAGCGCGAGGACCTGGACGCACGCCTGTGGGCTTTCAAGGGCGAGAGCTTCGTGCCCCACGGCCCGGCCGAAAGCGAACCCGAGGGGGTGATCGTGCTGGGACTGGGGGACGACTGCGGCCAGCACCAAGACCTGCTGGTCAACCTCGACCTGAAAGTTCCGGCCTTTGCCCAGCGCTTCGCCCGTGTGGCGGAAGTGGTGGTCGAAGACCCGGCCATCCGACAAGCCGCGCGGGAGAGTTTCCGTTTCTACCGCGAACAGGGCTATCCTCTGCAAGACCACCGTTTACAGCGACTCTGAGCCCTACGATGGACACTCCAAAACCGCCACAAAAACCCGCGCACCTGCTGGATGACCTCGAGTCGATCCGCCAACTGCTCGGCGACGACAACCTGCAACCGCCACTGCTGACCGACACGGTCGTGCACGAGCCAGTGCATGACGAACAGATCCCCCTGCTGTTCGACCCGATCAACGGCCAGCCGGAACCCAAGCCTGCTGCCAAGACCGAAGCCAAAGGGCCCGACGCCCTGTTGCACCTGGACCGCGAACTGCGCGCTGCTGCGCAGTTGATCATGCAAGACGTCATCGACGACTTCGCCCCGCACATCGAGACCGAGATCAAGCGTCGGCTGGATGCACGGATGGAGCGCTTGCTCAGTCAGTACGAATAAAAGCACTCCCCCCGCTTTTTGTGGCGAGGGAGCTTGCTCCCGCTCGGCTGCAAAGCAGCCGTAACACTGGCGAGCAGCCCCCTCTCACTCACCTTGACACTTTTGGGGGCCGCTTCGCGCCCCAGCGGGAGCAAGCTCCCTCGCCACAGGATTTGTTGCGCCTGTTAATACGCGCTCACTGCGTACTGGCTCGCCCTGCGTCCTTCGCCCCGCTATACTTCCCGGCTTTTCCTGAATAAATGCCAATAGGGTCCCGCCGCGCATGGATAAGACCTACCAGCCGCACGCCATTGAAACTTCCTGGTACAACACCTGGGAGTCCGAGAATTATTTCGCTCCGCAAGGCGCGGGCGATTCCTACACCATCATGATCCCGCCGCCTAACGTCACTGGCAGCCTGCACATGGGCCACGGTTTCAACAACGCGATCATGGACGCCCTGATCCGTTTCCGCCGCATGCAGGGTCGCAACACCTTGTGGCAGCCGGGTACCGACCACGCCGGTATCGCCACGCAGATGCTGGTGGAGCGTCGCCTCGAAGCCCAGGGCCAGAATCGCCATGACCTGGGTCGCGAAAAATTCCTGGAGAAAGTCTGGGAATGGAAAGACGAGTCCGGTGGCAACATCAGCCGCCAGATCCGTCGCCTCGGCTCGTCGGTAGACTGGAGCCGCGAGCGCTTCACCATGGACGATGGCCTCTCCGAAGCGGTGAAAGAAGCCTTTGTACGCCTGCACGAAGACGGGCTGATCTATCGCGGCAAGCGCCTGGTCAACTGGGACACCAAGTTGCACACGGCCATTTCCGACCTCGAAGTGGAGAACCATGACGAGAAAGGTTTCCTGTGGAACCTGAAGTACCCACTGGCCGACGGCGCCAAGACCGCCGAAGGCAAGGATTACCTGATCGTCGCCACCACGCGTCCGGAAACCATGTTGGGCGACTCGGCCGTGGCGGTGAACCCGAACGATGAACGCTACCAGGCGCTGATCGGCAAGTTCGTCGAGCTGCCCCTGGTTGGCCGTCGTATCCCGATCATCGGCGACGACTACTGCGACCCGGAATTCGGCACCGGCTGTGTGAAAATCACCCCGGCCCACGACTTCAACGACTACGAAGTCGGCAAGCGCCACAACCTGCCGCTGCTGAACATCTTCGACAAGAACGCCAACGTCCTACCGGCAGCCCAGGTGTTCAACCTGGACGGCACGCTGAACGAGAGCATCGACGGCCAGATCCCGGCTGAATACGCCGGCCTTGACCGTTTCGAGGCACGCAAGCAGATCGTCGCGGCGTTCGACGCCGCCGGCCTGCTGGTCAGCGTCGACGATCATGCCCTGAAAGTTCCGAAAGGCGACCGCTCCGGCACCATCATCGAGCCGTGGTTGACCGACCAGTGGTACGTGTCCACCAAGCCGCTGGCTGAACCTGCGATTGCCGCCGTGGAAGATGGCCGCATCCAGTTCGTGCCCAAGCAATACGAAAACATGTACTTCTCGTGGATGCGCGACATCCAGGATTGGTGCATCAGCCGCCAGCTGTGGTGGGGCCATCGCATCCCGGCCTGGTACGACGAGTCGGGCAAGGTCTATGTCGGCCGCGATGAAGCCGAAGTCCGCGCCAAGCACAACCTCGGTCCGGACGTCGCCCTGGCGCAGGACAACGACGTCCTCGACACCTGGTTCAGTTCGGGCCTGTGGACCTTCTCCACCCTGGGCTGGCCGCAACAGACCGAGTTCCTGAAGAAATTCCACTCCACCGACGTGCTGGTCACCGGTTTCGATATCATTTTCTTCTGGGTCGCCCGGATGATCATGCTGACCATGCACCTGGTGAAGAACGAAGACGGCACACCGCAAGTGCCGTTCAAGACGGTCTATGTCCACGGCCTGGTGCGCGATGGCCAGGGCCAGAAGATGTCCAAGTCCAAGGGCAACGTCCTCGACCCGCTGGACATCATCGACGGCATCGACCTGGAAACCCTGGTGCAGAAACGCACCTCCGGCCTGATGCAGCCAAAACTGGCGAAGAAGATCGAGAAGGCCACCCGCGAAGAGTTCGCCGAGGGCATCGCCAGCTACGGCACCGACGCCCTGCGCTTCACCTTCTGCTCGCTGGCGTCCACCGGTCGCGACATCAAGTTCGACATGGGTCGCGTCGAAGGCTACCGCAACTTCTGCAACAAGATCTGGAACGCCGCGCGCTACGTGCTGGATAAAGGTGAAGACTGCGGCCAGAACGGCGAAGCCTTCGAGCTGACCCTGGCTGATCGCTGGATCATCTCCCAGCTGCAACGCACCGAGGCCGAAGTGACCCGCCAGTTGGATCAGTTCCGTTTCGACCTGGCCGCACAAGCCTTGTACGAGTTCATCTGGAACCAGTACTGCGACTGGTACCTGGAGCTGTCCAAGCCAGTGCTGTGGGACGAAAACGCCCCGGTCGAGCGCCAGCGCGGCACCCGTCGCACCCTGGTGCGCGTATTGGAAGTGGCCCTGCGCCTGGCGCATCCGTTCATGCCGTTCATCACCGAGGAAATCTGGCAGCGCATCGCACCGCTGGCCGGCGCCCAAGGCAAGACGATCATGCTGCAACCTTGGCCTGTGGCCAACGAAAGCCGCATCGATCCGGCGGCCGAAGACGACATCGAATGGCTCAAGACCTTCATGCTCGGCCTGCGTAACATCCGCGCCGAAATGAACATCGGCCCGGGCAAGCCGCTAACCCTGTTCCTGAAGAATGCCAGCGCCGAAGACCTGCGCCGCCTCAACGAGAACGAGGCGCTGCTCAAGAAACTGGCGAAGCTCGAATCGGTGACCGTCCTGGCTGCCGGCGAAGAAGCGCCACTGTCGGCCACCGCCCTGGTCGGCGAGATGGAAGTGCTGGTGCCAATGGCGGGCCTGATCGACAAGGCCGCGGAACTGGCGCGCCTGGACAAGGAAATCCTGCGCCTCAAAGGCGAAGTGCAGCGGGTCGGCGGCAAGCTGTCCAACGCCGGCTTCGTCGACAAGGCGCCGGCCGAAGTCATCGAGAAAGAACGGGCCAAACTGGCCGAGGCCGAACAGGCCTTGGGCAAACTGGCCGAGCAGCACGCGCGGATCTCCAGCCTGTAACGGTGGTTCGTCGCTGAAGGAGGAGGCCCTGGTGGCCTCCTTCTTTTTGCCTGGCACTTTCTCACTCCTGCTCGCTCCCACATTTGAACTGTGCAGTCATCAAGACCAGGCCGGATGTGGGACAATGCCCGCCACTTTTGAGCCATCCCGAATCGACTCGCCCATGACCGCCCCCCGCATACCCAAACCAGCCCGCCAGAAGCCCAAGTCCACCCCAGAGGCTAAAACCGTGGCGCCGCGTGAGAAGGCCAGCCTGCATCCGCGCAACCGCCACCAGGGCCGCTATGACTTCCCAGCGTTGATCAAGAGCACGCCGGAACTGGCGAAGTTCGTGATCATCAACCCCTACGGTAAAGAAAGCATCGACTTTGCCAGCCCCGAAGCCGTACGGGTGTTCAACCGGGCGCTGCTCAAAGCTTTCTATGGCATCGCCCACTGGGATATCCCGGCCGATTACCTGTGCCCGCCGGTGCCAGGTCGGGCGGACTATGTGCATTTCCTCGCCGATTTGCTCGCCAGCCACAACGCCGGTGAAATCCCCCGCGGGGCAGCAGTCAAGGTGCTGGACATTGGCACCGGCGCCAACTGCGTCTATCCGTTGATCGGCTACAGCGACTACCGCTGGCACTTCCTCGGTTCGGAGATCGACCCAACGGCCATCGCCTCGGCCAAGGCCATCGTCCAGTCCAATGGCTTGAACAAAGCCATCCAGTTGCGCCAGCAAGCCAACCGCAAGCAGATTCTCCTGGGCCTGCTGGAAGACACCGAACGGTTCGACCTGACGATGTGCAACCCGCCGTTCCATGCGTCCCTGGAGGAAGCCACCAAGGGCAGCCAGCGCAAGTGGCGGGCACTGGGCAAGGCCGATCCGAAGCGCAAGCTGCCGGTGCTGAATTTCGGCGGGCAGGCTGCGGAGCTGTGGTGCGAGGGTGGGGAAGCCCGGTTCGTGACGCAACTGATCGGCGAAAGCGCGCAGTTGGCCGGGCAAGTGCTGTGGTTCAGCACCCTGGTGTCAAAAGCGTCGAACCTGCCGGCGATTCAAACCGCGCTGAAAAAGGCCGGGGCGCTGCACAGCCAGGTGGTGGAGATGTCCCAGGGCCAGAAGCAGAGTCGCTTCGTGGCCTGGACCTTCCAGACCGAGTCCCAGCAACAGGCCTGGCGCCAGGCGCGCTGGGTCCGTAAGGACTGAATCGCGATAGCGCCACGCCTGTGGCGAGGGAGCTTGCTCCCGCTGGGGCGCGAAGCGGCCCTAAAACCCGGCGACGCAGTGGATCAGGTTGATTGAGTGAGCTTGAGAGGGGGGCTGCTGCGCAGCCCAGCGGGAGCAAGCTCCCTCGCCACAAAAGCATCCCGGTCAACCAACCGATTTGCTCTTGAAACTGACACCGATTCAAGGCATTCCCCTAACCCACCCCGTGCCCAATTCCCCGTGGCGAGGGAGCTTGCTCCCGCTGGGGCGCGCAGCGGCCCTAAAACCCGGCAACGCGGTGGAACAGGTTGATTGAATGAGCTTGAGAGGGGGCTGCTGCGCAGCCCAGCGGGAGCAAGCTCCCTCGCCACAAAAAGCCTCGTCCTCGCTGTTTCCTCTTTGCGCACCAATTTGTTACCGAATGCCCCAGCGTGGCGCAATGCCATGCTTCTGTGACCCGCCGATTGCCCTCTCGAAAACCCTCTTAAAAAATTTCATGCCGCTCAGCAGCCCAGAAATCACAAGGCTTTCAGCCAATTCCCAAGCGTTTCTGAACACAACCTCCAACAAGTTGGCCGCTTGATTGCATATGCTTGTACATACAAGTAAAGACGTATGCGTATGAGTCACTGATATTCAACGCAACGTTCGCTAAATCGCTGCCCACTGCCCGGGCTGGTCTGGATTGATCGCTGAGGAGTTTTTGCTGTGACCGACGCTACCCGCAAACCTGAAAAATACCGTGACGTTGAAATCCGTGCCCCTCGCGGTAACACGCTGACCGCCAAGAGCTGGCTGACTGAAGCGCCGCTGCGCATGCT
This sequence comes from Pseudomonas sp. 3JA, assembly GCF_036961705.1. NCBI lineage: Bacteria > Pseudomonadati > Pseudomonadota > Gammaproteobacteria > Pseudomonadales > Pseudomonadaceae > Pseudomonas > Pseudomonas sp. 3JA. The sequence goes on along the minus strand of NZ_JBAMDJ010000012.1, from coordinate 115,433 downwards.
GATGAACAACCTCGACCCGGAAGTGGCCGAGAACCCCAAGGAACTGGTGGTCTACGGTGGCATTGGCCGTGCGGCGCGCAACTGGGAGTGCTACGACAAGATCGTCGAAAGCCTGACCAACCTGAACGACGACGAAACCCTGCTGGTGCAATCCGGCAAGCCGGTGGGTGTGTTCAAGACCCACAGCAACGCCCCTCGCGTCCTGATCGCCAACTCCAACCTGGTGCCGCACTGGGCCAGTTGGGAGCACTTCAACGAACTCGACGCCAAGGGCCTGGCCATGTACGGCCAGATGACCGCCGGCAGCTGGATCTACATCGGCAGCCAGGGCATCGTGCAGGGTACCTACGAAACTTTCGTCGAGGCTGGTCGCCAGCACTACGACTCCAACCTCAAGGGGCGCTGGGTCCTGACCGCCGGCCTGGGCGGCATGGGCGGTGCGCAACCCTTGGCCGCGACCCTGGCCGGTGCGTGCTCGCTGAACATCGAGTGCCAGCAGGTGAGCATCGATTTCCGCCTGAAAACCCGCTATGTCGACGAGCAAGCCACCGACCTCGACGACGCCCTGGCGCGCATCGAGAAATACACCGCCGAAGGCAAGGCGATTTCCATCGCCCTGTGCGGGAACGCTGCCGAGATCCTGCCGGAAATGGTCCGTCGTGGTGTGCGTCCGGACATGGTCACCGACCAGACCAGCGCCCACGACCCGCTCAACGGCTACCTGCCGGCCGGCTGGACCTGGGACGAGTACCGTGCCCGCGCCAAGACCGAACCTGCCTCCGTGGTGAAGGCTGCCAAGCAATCGATGGCCGTCCACGTCAAAGCCATGCTGGCCTTCCAGAAAATGGGCGTGCCGACCTTCGACTACGGTAACAACATTCGCCAGATGGCTCAGGAAGAGGGCGTCGAAAATGCCTTCGACTTCCCTGGTTTCGTCCCGGCCTACATCCGTCCGCTGTTCTGCCGCGGTATCGGTCCGTTCCGCTGGGCTGCGCTGTCCGGTGATCCGCAGGACATCTACAAGACCGACGCCAAGGTCAAGGAACTGATCCCCGACGACGCCCACCTGCACAACTGGCTGGACATGGCCCGCGAGCGCATCAGCTTCCAGGGTTTGCCGGCACGGATCTGCTGGGTCGGCCTGGGCCAGCGCGCCAAGTTGGGCCTGGCCTTCAACGAAATGGTGCGCAGCGGTGAATTGTCGGCGCCGATCGTGATCGGTCGCGACCATCTGGACTCCGGTTCCGTGGCCAGCCCGAACCGTGAAACCGAATCCATGCAGGACGGCTCCGACGCCGTTTCCGACTGGCCACTGCTCAACGCCTTGCTCAACACCGCCAGCGGCGCGACCTGGGTGTCGTTGCACCACGGTGGCGGCGTCGGTATGGGCTTCTCCCAGCACTCGGGCATGGTGATTGTCTGTGACGGTACCGACGAAGCGGCCGAGCGCATTGCCCGCGTGCTGCACAACGACCCGGCTACGGGTGTGATGCGTCATGCCGATGCCGGTTACCAGATCGCGATCGATTGCGCGAAAGAGCAGGGGCTGAACTTGCCGATGATCACTGGCAAGTAACCCCCGGCCCCCTGTGGGAGCGAGCAAGCTCGCTCCCACAGGGAAGCAGCAGCGCAATGAATTCCAGAACAATCCACAGAGGTTGAACCATGGCTGTCAGTAGCACACGCGCAAGCAGCAAGCCGTTGATCGAGAAACGTTCGATCGACTACATCCCGGAAGCGGAGCGACACGGTCGGCTGTTGAGCCAGTTCACCCTCTGGATGGGGGCCAACCTGCAAATCACTGCCATTGTCACCGGTGCATTGGCGGTGGTGCTTGGCGGTGATGTGTTCTGGTCGTTGATCGGTTTGCTGATCGGCCAAGTGCTCGGCGGTGGCGTCATGGCCTTGCATGCCGCGCAAGGGCCCAAGCTTGGCCTGCCGCAGATGATCTCCAGTCGGGTGCAGTTCGGTGTGTATGGCGCGGCCATCCCGATCGTGCTGGTGTGCCTGATGTACCTGGGTTTCACCGCGACGGGCACCGTGCTTTCCGGTCAGGCGCTGGGCCAGTTGTTTGATGTCAGCGACAGTGTCGGCATCCTCATTTTCGCCAGTGTCATCGTGTTGGTCACGGTGCTTGGTTATCGGGTGATTCACTTCATTGGCCGTGTCGCCAGCATCCTGGGTGTGATCGCCTTCGTTTACCTGTTCGCTCGCCTGATGAGCCAGACGGACGTTGGCGCACTCCTGCAAATCCGCCATTTCAGCTGGAGCAGCTTCCTGCTGGCGGTGTCGCTCGCGGCCTCCTGGCAGATCGCTTTCGGCCCCTATGTGGCGGACTACTCGCGTTACCTGCCGAGCCAAACTTCCTCGGTGAAAACCTTTTTTGCCGCAGGCGCAGGTTCAGTCATCGGCGCGCAGGTGGCGATGATCCTCGGCGTGTTTGCCGCGGCCTCGGCCAATGGGCAGTTCGCCGGTCACGAAGTGGCCTACATCGTGGGCCTGGGCGGTACCGGCGCCACGGCTGCGCTGCTGTACTTCAGCATCGCATTCGGCAAGGTCACCATCTCCACGCTGAACTCCTACGGCAGCTTCATGTGCATCGCGACCATCATCAGCGGTTTTCGTGGTCACCTGAACGTCACGCGCTTGCAGCGTCTGGTCTTCGTGCTGGTCATCGTCGGCGCTGCGACGCTGATCGCGCTACTCGGTCAGCACTCGTTCCTCGGTGCGTTCAAGTCTTTCATCCTGTTCCTGCTGGCGTTCTTTACGCCTTGGAGCGCGATCAACCTGGTGGACTACTACTGCATCACCCGCGAGCGTTATGACGTGCCGGCACTGGCCGATCCGAATGGGCGCTACGGTCGTTGGAACGCCTTGGGTATCAGCGTCTATGTCTTCGGTGTACTGGTTCAACTGCCGTTTATCGCCACCAAGTTCTATACCGGTCCGCTGGTGGAAGCCATGGGCGGTGTGGATATTTCCTGGATCATCGGCCTGGTGGTTCCGGCGGCGCTGTATTACGTCGTCGCCAAGAAGTGGCACAGCGCTGTACCCGATCAATTGATCCTGCCGCTCGAGCAGGACACGGTTGACGCACAACCGAGCAGGGCGGGCCGCATCCAAGCGGTCTGATGGGACGTTGACAGGGCTGGATGCCTCTTGACTGCCGTAAGCCAATCCAACTGATTAGGAGCGTCACATAATGAAGTCGAACAAGACCCTGCTGACCACATTGCTTTCCATGGGCCTGCTGGCCGGCGCCGGCGCCACACAAGCGGCGGGTTGGTGCGAGTCGGGCAAACCGGTGAAGTTCGCCGGCCTGAACTGGGAAAGCGGCATGCTGCTGACCGACGTCCTGCAAGTGGTGCTGGAAAAAGGCTACGGCTGCAAGACCGACAGCCTGCCAGGCAACTCCATCACCATGGAAAATGCCCTGAGCAGCAACGACATCCAGGTGTTTGCCGAAGAGTGGGTCGGCCGCAGCGAGGTGTGGAACAAGGCCGAGAAGGCCGGCAAGGTGGTCGGCGTCGGCGCCCCGGTGGTGGGGGCCATCGAAGGCTGGTATGTGCCGCGCTACGTGGTTGAGGGCGACGCCAAGCGCAAGCTCGAAGCCAAGGCCCCGGGCCTGAAGAACATCGCCGACCTGGGTCAATACGCTGCCGTGTTCAAGGACCCGGAAGAGCCGTCCAAGGGCCGTTTCTACAACTGCCCGGCCGGTTGGACCTGTGAGCTGGACAACAGCGAAATGCTGAAAAGCTATGGCCTGGAAAAAACCTACACCAACTTCCGTCCAGGCACCGGCCCGGCCCTGGATGCGGCGGTGCTGTCGAGCTACAAGCGTGGCGAGCCGATCCTGTTCTACTACTGGTCGCCGACGCCGCTGATGGGCCAGGTGGACCTAGTGAAACTGGAAGAAAAACCGGGCGTGGATAAAAGCGTGAGCATCAAGGTCGGCCTGTCCAAGACCTTCCACGACGAAGCCCCGGAACTGGTGGCGGTGCTGGAAAAGGTCAACCTGCCGATCGATATCCTGAACCAGAACCTCGGGCGCATGGCCAAGGAGCGGATCGAGTCGCCGAAGCTGGCGAAGATCTTCCTGAAGGAACATCCTGAAGTCTGGCACGCCTGGGTCAGTGAAGACGCTGCCAAGAAAATCGACGCGGCTCTGTAGGTCGAATCTTTCCCGGCCAACCGTGGGGCTGGCCGGGACGTTCACTGCATCCACCTGATCGAGAGTCTCTTATGTTTCCCGAAAGCTTTACCTTCTCCATCGCCGACTGGGTCAACGGTTGGGTCGACTCCCTGGTGACCAACTATGGCGATGTGTTCCGGCACATCTCCGACACCTTGCTGTGGGCCATCGTCAACCTCGAAGGCCTGCTGCGCATGGCGCCCTGGTGGCTGATGCTGGCCATCGTCGGCGGCATTGCCTGGCACGCCACCCGCAAGGTCGTGGCCACGGCAGTGATCGTCGGGCTGCTGTTCCTGGTGGGCGCGGTGGGCCTGTGGGACAAACTGATGCAGACCCTCGCCCTGATGCTGGTGGCGACGCTGATCTCGGTGTTGATCGGCATTCCCCTGGGCATCCTCTCGGCGCGCAGCAATCGCCTGCGTTCGGTGCTGATGCCGCTGCTGGACATCATGCAGACCATGCCGAGCTTCGTGTACCTGATTCCGGTGTTGATGCTGTTCGGCCTGGGCAAGGTCCCGGCGATTTTCGCCACGGTGATCTATGCCGCGCCGCCATTGATCCGCCTGACCGACCTGGGGATTCGCCAGGTGGACGGCGAAGTGATGGAAGCCATCAACGCCTTTGGCGCCAACCGCTGGCAACAGCTGTTCGGCGTGCAACTGCCCCTGGCCCTGCCGAGCATCATGGCCGGGATCAACCAGACCACCATGATGGCCCTGTCGATGGTCGTCATCGCTTCGATGATCGGTGCCCGCGGCCTGGGTGAAGACGTACTGGTGGGCATCCAGACCCTCAACGTCGGCCGTGGCCTGGAAGCCGGGCTGGCAATCGTGATTCTCGCCGTGGTCATCGACCGTATTACCCAGGCCTATGGTCGTCCTCGGCATGAGGTGAGCAAATGAGCAACGCAGCCATCAGCAAAATCGAAGTCAAGAACGTCTTCAAGATTTTCGGCAATCGCTCCAAGGAAGCCCTGGCGCTGATCCGCCAGGACAAGACCAAGGACCAGGTGCTGGCCGAAACCGGTTGCGTGGTCGGTGTGAACGACCTGTCGCTGAGCATTGGTACCGGCGAGATCTTCGTGATCATGGGGCTGTCCGGTTCTGGCAAGTCCACTCTGGTGCGCCACTTCAACCGGCTGATCGACCCTACCAGCGGCGCGATCCTGGTGGACGGTGAAGACATCCTGCAACTGGACATGGACGCCCTGCGCGAGTTTCGCCGGCACAAGATCAGCATGGTGTTCCAGAGCTTCGGCCTGCTGCCCCACAAGAGCGTCCTGGACAACGTCGCCTATGGCTTGAAAGTGCGCGGCGAGAGCAAGCAGGTGTGCGCCGAACGGGCGCTGCACTGGATCAACACCGTGGGCCTGAAGGGCTACGAGAACAAATACCCGCACCAGCTCTCTGGCGGCATGCGCCAGCGCGTGGGCCTGGCCCGGGCCTTGGCGGCGGACACCGACATCATCTTGATGGACGAAGCCTTCAGCGCCCTCGACCCGCTGATCCGTGCGGAAATGCAGGACCAGTTGCTGGAGCTGCAAAAGACCCTGCACAAGACCATCGTCTTCATCACCCACGACCTCGACGAGGCCGTGCGCATTGGCAACCGCATCGCGATTCTCAAGGACGGCAAGCTGATCCAGGTCGGCACGCCCCGGGAGATCCTGCATTCGCCGGCGGATGAGTATGTCGATCGGTTCGTGCAGCGGCGAGCGGCGGTGGTGTGAGGCTGTGGTGGTCGGTGTGCTTTTGTGGCGAGGGAGCTTGCTCCCGCTGGGTGGCGCAGCCGCCCCAAAAATCTTGTGAGCGCTGCGCACTCAAGCGGGAGCAAGCTCCCTCGCCACAAGGGCTATGCCTTGAGCCAGATGTGCTGCTGAGATGAATTTTCCATGAGGTTGAAGATGTCCCAGGCTGAAAAAATCGTAATCGCCGACGCCCCGTTGCGTTGGCAGGATGTGGTCGCCGTCGCCCGCTTCGGTGCCGAGCTTGAGCTGTCGGCCCAGGCCTGGGCGCGGATCGACAATGCCCAGGCCATCGTCCAGCGCATCGTCGAAAGCGGTGAGCGCGCCTATGGCGTCAACACCGGCCTGGGGGCCTTGTGCAATGTTTCGCTCAAGGACGAACAGCTCAGCCAACTGTCGCGCAACACCCTGCTCAGCCATGCCTGTGGCGTCGGTGCGCCGCTTTCCGATGAACAGACCCGGGCGATTCTCTGCGCCGCCATTCTCAATTACAGCCAAGGCAAGTCCGGCATCCATCGCCGGGTGGTCGAAGCGTTGCTGGCGCTGCTCAACCGGGGCATCACACCGCAGGTGCCGTCCCAGGGTTCGGTGGGTTACCTGACCCACATGGCCCACATCAGCATCGCGCTTTTGGGCGTCGGCCAGGTCAGCTATCGCGGGCACATCGTTTCGGCGCAACAGGCCTTGGCTGCCGAAGGCTTGCAACCGGTGCAGTTGGGCGCCAAGGACGGTTTGTGCCTGGTCAACGGCACCCCGTGCATGACCGGCCTCAGCTGCCTGGCCCTGGCCGATGCGACGCGGCTGGTGCAATGGGCCGACGTGATCGGCGCCATGAGCTTCGAGGCCCTGCGCGGGCAGATTGCCGCGTTCGATGCCGAGATCATCGCCCTCAAGCCGCACCCGGGCATGCAGCAGGTCGGGGTCAACTTGCGGGCCTTGCTCGACGGCAGCGAAGTCATCGCCTCAAGCTTGGGCATTCGTACCCAGGACGCCTTGAGTATCCGCTCGATTCCGCAGGTGCACGGTGCCGCTCGCGATCAGCTGGCGCATGCGCGGCAACAGATCGAAACCGAACTCAACGCCGCCACCGACAACCCGCTGTTGCTCGGCACGCCTGAGCATTTCCGGGTGATGTCCCAGGCCAACCCCCACGGTCAGTCGGTGGCGATGGCGGCGGACCTGCTGGCGATTGCCATGGCTGAGATCGGCTCCATCGCCGAGCGTCGTCTCGACCGCTTGATCAACCCCCACGTCAGCGGCCTGCCGGCCTTCCTGGTAGCCAACCCCGGGGTGAATTCGGGGATGATGATCGTGCAATACGTCGCCGCGTCGCTGTGCGCGGAAAACAAGCAACTGGCGCAACCGGCGGTGCTCGACAACTTCGTCACCTCGGGCCTGCAAGAAGATCATTTGAGCATGGGCACCAACGCGGCCTTGAAGCTGCACAGGGCGCTGGAAAACTGCACGCAGATCCTCGCCATCGAATACCTGCTGGCGGCCCAGGCCTTTGAATTTCTCAAGGCCCAGCGCTTCGGCACCGGCACCGACATCGCTTGGAAACTGCTGCGCGAGCGCGTGCCGGCCTACGATCAGGATCGCTGGCTGGCGCCGGACATCGCCAGTGCCGCTGGCCTGCTTAAAGACCCGAGCATGCTGCGAAGCGTATTACCGAATTTGAATTGATCAAAAAAGCGCCAGCGTGCCAAGGCACCTATAGCCCATAAAGCATCGCCCAAAAGGCGAAGGTGACGGATAACGGAACATTCCGGAGCGACTGGCGGGTAAAAACAAAACTCTCAAAAGGAGCAATACATGACTGCCTTAAACCTGATTCCCGGCCAATTGAGCCTGGCTCAATTGCGCGACATCTATCAGCAACCGGTGACCTTGAGCCTGGACGCCAGCGCGTCGGCGCAGATCGAGGCCAGCGTCGCCTGCGTTGAACAGATTCTGGCCGAGAATCGCACCGCCTACGGCATCAATACCGGTTTCGGCCTGCTGGCCTCGACCCGCATCGCCAGCGAAGACCTGGAAAACCTGCAGCGTTCCCTGGTGCTGTCCCATGCCGCCGGCGTGGGCGAGCCGATCAGCGATGCGCTGGTGCGGCTGGTCATGGTGCTCAAGGTCAACAGCCTGAGCCGGGGTTTCTCCGGCATCCGTCGGCAGGTGATCGATGCGCTGATCGCGCTGATCAATGCCGAGGTCTATCCGCACATTCCGCTTAAAGGTTCGGTCGGTGCTTCCGGCGACCTGGCCCCGCTGGCCCACATGTCCCTGGTGCTGCTGGGCGAAGGCAAGGCGCGCTATAAAGGCGAATGGTTGCCGGCTGTCGAGGCACTGAAAGTGGCCGGCCTCGCGCCGCTGACCCTGGCCGCGAAAGAAGGCTTGGCGTTGCTCAACGGCACCCAGGTGTCCACCGCGTTTGCCCTGCGTGGCCTGTTCGAAGGCGAAGACCTGTTTGCCGGTGCCCTGGCCCTGGGTGGCCTCACGGTGGAAGCGGTGCTTGGCTCGCGCTCGCCGTTCGATGCACGCATCCATGCCGCCCGTGGCCAGAAAGGCCAGATCGACGCCGCCGCTGCCTACCGCGATCTGCTGGGCGAGCGCAGCGAAGTCTCCGATTCGCACCAGAACTGCGACAAGGTCCAGGACCCGTACTCCCTGCGCTGCCAGCCGCAAGTGATGGGCGCCTGCCTGACCCAGTTCCGCCAGGCCGCCGAGGTATTGGTGATCGAGGCCAACGCGGTGTCGGATAACCCGCTGGTGTTCGCCGCCGAGGGCGACGTGATTTCCGGCGGCAACTTCCACGCCGAACCGGTGGCGATGGCCGCCGACAACATGGCCTTGGCGATTGCCGAAATCGGCTCCCTGAGCGAGCGCCGGATTTCGTTGATGATGGACAAGCACATGTCGCAGTTGCCGCCGTTCCTGGTGGCCAATGGCGGGGTGAACTCCGGCTTCATGATCGCCCAGGTCACCGCGGCGGCCCTGGCCAGCGAAAACAAGGCGCTGTCCCATCCGCATTCGGTGGACAGCCTGCCGACCTCGGCCAACCAGGAAGACCACGTTTCCATGGCCCCGGCTGCCGGCAAGCGTCTGTGGGAAATGGCCGAAAATACCCGTGGGATCCTCGCGGTGGAATGGCTTGCGGCTTGCCAGGGGCTGGACCTGCGTGGCGGCTTGAAGACCTCCACGAAGCTGGAGCGGGCCCGGGGGCTGTTGCGTGCGCAAGTGCCGTTTTACGAGAAGGACCGCTTCTTTGCACCGGACATCAATGCGGCCAGTGAATTGCTGGCGAGTCGGTGCCTGAACGAGCTGGTCACGGCGCAGTTGTTGCCGAGCCTGTAAGGCTGATTCGATCGTTCCCACGCTCTGCGTGGGAACGCCTCATGGGACGCTCTGCGTTCCGCTCTACGAGGGACGCGGAGCGTCCCGGACTGCATTCCCACACGGAGCGTGGGAATGATCCTGACGGAGGACATCAATGAAAACCCTCTGGCAAAACTGCCACGCCGCCACCATGGCCCAGGGCGTCTACTCGATCATCGAAGACGCCGCCATCGTTACCCAGGGCAAGCACATCCAATGGATCGGCCCGCGTGCCGAATTGCCGACGGGTGACTACCCGGCGGTCAACGACCTCAAGGGCGCCTGGGTCACGCCGGGGCTGATCGACTGTCACACCCACACGGTATTTGGCGGCAACCGCAGCGGTGAGTTCGAGCAGCGCCTGCAAGGCGTCAGCTACGCCGAGATTGCCGCAGCCGGCGGTGGCATCGCCAGCACCGTACGCGCCACCCGCGCCGCCAGTGAAGACGAGCTGTTCGCCAGCGCCGCCAAGCGCCTGGGTAGCCTGATGCGCGACGGCGTGACCACGGTGGAAATCAAATCCGGTTACGGCCTGGACCTGGCCAGCGAGCGCAAGATCCTACGCGTCATCCGCCGCCTCGGCGCAGAGCTGCCAGTCAGCGTGCGCAGCACTTGTCTGGCAGCCCACGCTTTGCCGCCGGAATACAAGGATCGCGCCGACGACTACATCGAACACATCTGCAGCGAGATGCTTCCGGCCTTGGCAGCCGAAGGACTGGTGGATGCGGTGGATGCCTTTTGCGAATACCTGGCGTTTTCCCCGGCGCAGGTCGAGCGGGTGTTTATCACAGCGCAACAACTTGGGCTGCCGGTGAAGCTGCACGCCGAGCAATTGTCGTCGCTGCACGGTTCCAGCCTGGCGGCGCGTTACCAGGCGCTGTCGGCCGATCACCTGGAGTTCATGACCGAGGACGATGCCAAGGCCATGGCCGAATCCGGCACCGTGGCGGTGTTGCTGCCGGGGGCGTTTTATTTCCTGCGCGAAACCCAATTGCCGCCCATGGAAGCCCTGCGCAAGCACGGTGTGAAAATCGCCGTGGCCAGCGACCTCAACCCGGGCACCTCGCCGGCGTTGTCGTTGCGCTTGATGTTGAACATGGCCTGCACCTGCTTCCGCATGACCCCGGAAGAAGCCTTGGCGGGGGCGACGATTCATGCGGCCCAGGCCTTGGGCATGGCTCAAACCCACGGTTCGCTGGCAGCCGGCAAGGTCGCGGACTTTGTCGCCTGGCACATCGACCGCCCGGCCGACCTGGCGTACTGGCTCGGTGGCGATCTGGAAAAACGCGTCGTGCGTCACGGCGTGGAAATCGATTGAGGAGAACGGTTGTGGAGAAGGTCCTGAATTTCAAGCAAGGGCGCGTGCCGCTGTTGATCAGCATGCCTCACGCCGGCCTGCGCCTGACTCCGGCGGTACAGGCCGGGTTGATCCCCGAGGCGCAAAGCCTGCCAGATACCGACTGGCACATCCCAAGGCTCTACGAATTTGCCGCCGAGCTGGGCGCCAGCACCCTGGCCGCCGAGTACTCACGGTTCGTCGTCGACCTGAACCGCCCCTCCGATGACAAACCGATGTACGTCGGCGCCACCACCGGTTTGTACCCGGCGACGCTGTTCGATGGCGTGCCGTTGTTTCGCCAAGGGCTGGAGCCGTCGGCCGAGGAGCGGGCGAGGTATCTGCAACAGATCTGGATGCCTTACCACCAGGCGCTGCGGCAGGAACTGGCGCGGCTCAAGGCCGAGTTCGGTTATGCCTTGCTGTTCGACGCCCATTCGATCCGTTCGGTGATCCCGCACCTGTTCGACGGCAAGCTGCCGGACTTCAACCTCGGCACGTTCAACGGTGCCAGTTGCGACCCGATCCTGGCCAGCCAGCTCGAAGCCATCTGCGCTCGCCATGGTCAGTTCACCCACGTGCTCAACGGGCGGTTCAAGGGCGGACACATTACGCGGCACTACGGTAATCCGGCCGAAGACATCCACGCGGTGCAACTGGAACTTTGCCAGAGCACCTACATGGAAGAGTACGAACCGTTCAACTATCGCGCCGACCTGGCGGAGCCGACGCAAGTGGTACTCAGGCAATTGCTGGAAGGCTTGTTGGTGTGGGGGCGGCAGGCTTACAAAAAATAAACAGTGCGCGTACCTCTGTGGCGAGGGAGCTTGCTCCCGCTCGAGTGCGTAGCGCTCGCAAGTTTTTGGGGCCGCTGCGCAGCCCAACGGGAGCAAGCTCCCTCGCCACAGAGGTCTTCAGAGCGCTCAACCTGTCGCCACCGTGCAAAACCGAGTCGCCACAGTTCATCTTCAGCCCCTCGGCGCTGCGTAATGTTTTGGGCACGGTGCAGCAAGACACCGACCTACAATAATCCGCTGCCGCACGAGACCTTCCCGATGAAAAGACTGTTCAAACGCTGTCTGTCGATCCTCTGCGGTACCACCCTCTTGAGCGCCGGGGCGATGGCCGCCGAGCCTGCGTCGTGCCAGACCGTGCGCATGGGCGTGGTCAACTGGACCGACGTGATCGCCACCAGCGGCATGGCCGATGTGCTGCTCACCGGTCTGGGCTACGACAGCAAGCAGACCAGCGCCGTGCAGCAGATCATCTTTGCCGGCATCCGCGACAAGCGCCTCGACATCTTCCTGGGGTATTGGAAGCCGGCGATGGACAAGAACATCGCACCATTCCTGGCCGCCAACCAAGTGAAGGTATTGGACAAGCCCAGCCTGGCCGACGCCCAGGCCACCCTGGCGGTACCCGACTACGTGGCGGCGGCCGGGCTCAAGACCTTTGCCGACATCGCCCGGTTCAAGGACCAGCTCGGTGGCAAGATCTACGGCATCGAGCCGGGCAGCGGTGCCAACACCACCATCAAGACCATGATCGAGACCAACCACTTCGGCCTCAAGGACTTCAAGCTGATCGAATCCGGCGAAGCAGGCATGCTGGCGGCGGTGCAGCGCGCGGTGAATCGCAAGGAGTTCGTGGTCTTCGTCGGCTGGACCCCGCATCCGATGAACATCAACATGAACATCACGTACCTGACCGGCAGCGAGGACGTCTATGGCCCGAACGAAGGCGCTGCGACCGTGTCCACCGTGACCGCGCCGGACTATGCCCAGCGCTGCCCGAACGTGAACCGCTTGCTGGAAAACCTCACCTTCACCGCCGCCCAGGAGAGTCAATTGATGGTACCGATCATGGAGCGCAAGACGCCCCAGGACGTCGCCCGGCAATGGCTGCGCGAGCATCCCGAGGATCTTCAGCGTTGGTTGGCGGGTGTCATGAGCTTCGATGGCAAGGATGGCGTGGCGGCGGTGCAGGCCAGTCTCAAGAACTGAGGCCATTTCCGGGCACTGATAACCCTGTGTGGCGAGGGAGCTTGCTCCCGCTGGGTGGCGAAGCCGCCCCAAGAATCTTGTGAGCGCTGCGCACTCAAGCGGGAGCAAGCTCCCTCGCCACAAAAGCCTTTGAGCCACACCACGATGACCTACCCACTCTCCCAGGCAATGTCAGCCTTCATCGACAAAACCCTGAGCTTCACCAGCCTGGACGACAGCCTTGCCGGTTCGCGCCAGGCCTACAGCCAGATGTGCCGGGCGTTCACTGCGCCTTGCCCGCCGACGCTGGCCGTCGAGGATTTCGAACTGGCCGGCGTGGCGGTGCGGGCCTATTACCCGCAACGTGCGGCACCGTTTGCCGGCTGGCCATGCATGCTTTACCTGCACGGTGGCGGTTGGGTCGTGGGGGACCTGGATTCCCATGACTTCATCTGCATGGAGCTGGCCGCTGAGTTGGGCGCGTTGGTGGTGGCGGTGGATTACCGGCTGGCCCCGGAGCATCCGTTTCCGGCCGGTTTCGAAGATTGCCTGGCAGTGTGGCGCCACTTGGCGGACGCCCCGTTTGCCATCGACCCCCGTCGCCGGCTGGTGGTCGGTGACAGCGCCGGCGGCAATCTCGCCGCCGCGTTATGCCTGGCCTTGCGCGATGCCGGGCAACCGTTGCCCCGGGCCCAGGTCTTGATTTATCCAGCGCTCGGTGGCCCCGCGGATCTGCCGTCGCGTCACGAGTGCTTCGATGCCCCGCTCCTGAGCCGTCGCGAGCTGGAGCGCTATGAGGCGCTGTACCTGGGTGGCGCTCGTCCCTCGCTTTATGCCATGCCGTTACTCGCCGACAGCCTGGACGGCTTGCCGCCAGCGCTGGTTGCCGTCGCGCAATGGGATCCGCTACGCGACGACGGCGTCCTTTATTGCGAGCGGCTGAACGCCGCAGGGGGAGACGCCGTGCTGTATGTCGGCAATGGGCTGGTCCACGGTTGCCTGCGTGGCCGCGGCCAGGTGCCAGAGGTCGATCAGATGTATCGCACGCTGCTGGCGTACCTGGCTGACATGCTTTGACTGCGCAGGGGACATGCTCATTAAGGTAATTCGGGTTTATGATGCCGGACGGCAGACTAAATAGACGTCCCCACAGGGATGACTCGACCCCTTACGGAGCGCGCAATGCAGACTTTGTACCCGCAGATCAAACCCCATGCCCGGCACGATCTGGCTGTCGATGACACCCACACGCTCTATGTCGATGAAAGCGGTTCCCCCGAAGGCCTGCCGGTGGTGTTCATTCACGGCGGCCCGGGTGCCGGCTGCGATGCGCAGAGCCGGCGTTACTTCGATCCGAACCTGTACCGCATCGTCACCTTCGACCAGCGCGGCTGCGGTCGGTCCACCCCCCATGCCAGCCTTGAGAACAACACCACCTGGGATCTGGTCGAAGACCTGGAGCGCATCCGCAAACACCTGGGCATCGAGAAGTGGGTGCTGTTTGGCGGTTCCTGGGGTTCGACCCTGGCCCTGGCCTACGCCCAGACCCATCCCGAGCGGGTACACGGCCTGATCCTGCGAGGGATCTTTCTCTGCCGTCCGCAGGAAATCGAGTGGTTCTACCAGGCCGGCGCCAGTCGCCTGTTCCCCGACTACTGGCAGGACTACATCGCACCCATCCCCTTGGACGAACGCGACGACCTGCTCAGCGCTTTCCACAAGCGCCTGACCGGCAACGACCAGATCGCCCAGATGCACGCGGCCAAGGCCTGGTCCACCTGGGAAGGTCGTACCGCGACCCTGCGTCCGAACCCGCTGGTGGTCGATCGCTTCTCCGAGCCGCAGCGAGCGCTGTCGATCGCCCGGATCGAATGCCACTACTTCACCAACAACGCTTTCCTCGAACCCAACCAGTTGATTCGCGACATGGGCAAGATCGCCCATTTGCCGGGCGTCATCGTGCATGGCCGTTACGACGTCATCTGCCCGCTGGACAATGCCTGGGAGCTGCATCAGAACTGGCCCAACAGCGAACTGCAGGTGATTCGCGACGCCGGCCACGCCGCTTCGGAGCCGGGGATCACCGACGCACTGGTGCGCGCCGCTGCGCAAATGGCCCGGCGCCTGCTCGACCTGCCGCCTGAAGAAGCATGAAGGGGCTGTTGCAACGAGTTCGCTGCGCACGGGTCGAAGTATCAGGTGAGATCGTCGGCGCCGTGGACCAGGGCTTGCTGGTGTTGGTGGCCGTCGAGCCCGGGGATACCCGGGCCAGCGCCGACAAACTGCTACATAAGCTGCTTAACTATCGAGTATTCAGCGACGCCGACGGCAAGATGAACCTGTCCCTGGCGGATGTCGGTGGTGGGTTGTTGCTGGTGTCGCAGTTCACCTTGGCGGCCGACACCAAAAGTGGTTTGCGCCCGAGTTTTTCGACAGCCGCACCTCCGGCCCTGGGAGAAGAGTTGTTCAACTATTTGCTCACCCAGGCAAAACAGGTGCATGGCACTGTGGCATCAGGTAGATTCGGCGCCGACATGCAGGTGCATTTGGTCAATGATGGCCCGGTAACGTTCCTGTTACAGGTTTGAAAGCGCTTGAAACATCTTTTCGGGCCTGTTTCGAGGAAAAACTGGGAGTTTTCTCGATAAATACTTTGCTACCCCTGATGCGTTGTCACGCGGGCTACTAGATAATCGCGCGCTACGGGGGATCAGCGTTCGCTGGTCCATTTGACTTAGGTAGAGACTTGTCCTGGACCGTTTGGGGAATCATTTTGTCCCATCGGAGTCGGAACAATGCTCGCCAACTTGGCAAGAGTGGTCCGCAGGAACGGTTTTTCAGTGCCGTTACCGTGCAGATACTTTATCTGGCCGTTGGTTTTTTGATCAGTTTTCGGCGAGGGTTGCTCGTGATTGTTAGTCCCTGTAATGCACCAAAAATGACTGCCAAACGGTTTAGAAACGCTCTGGTAGCGGGCTCGGCCCTGCTGTGCCTGTTCGGCGCGGGCCAACTGTGGGCATTCAGCCTGGATGATGTATCGGCGAAGGCACAAGAATTGGCCGGGCAAAAGTTCGAAGCCCCGCGCAGCAATTTGCCGAACGAATTCCGCGAAATGAAATTCGCCGATTATCAGAAAATTCGTTTCCGCACCGAAAAAGCGGAATGGGCCGACCAGAAGACCCCGTTCCGGCTGTCGTTCTATCACCAGGGCATGCATTTCGACACGCCGGTGAAGATCAACGAAATCACCGCGACCACCGTCGACGAGATCAAGTACGACCCGACACGTTTCGATTTCGGCGACGTGAAGTTCGATCCCAAGGCCACCGAACAGCTGGGCTACGCCGGTTTCCGCGTGTTGTACCCGATCAACAAGGCTGACAAGCAAGACGAAATCATGACCATGCTGGGCGCGAGTTATTTCCGCGTCATCGGCAAGGGCCAGGTCTACGGTTTGTCCGCTCGAGGCATGGCCATCGACACCGCGTTGCCTTCCGGTGAGGAATTCCCGCGCTTTCGCGAGTTCTGGATCCAGCGTCCGAAACCGACCGACAAGCACCTGGTGATCTTCGCCCTGCTGGATTCGCCACGGGCCACTGGCGCCTATCGCCTGATCGTGCGTCCGGGTACCGACACCGTTGTCGACGTGAAATCGCGGGTGTTCCTGCGTGATCGTGTCAACAAGTTGGGCATTGCCCCGTTGACCAGCATGTTCCTGTTCGGCGCCAACCAGCCGTCCAAGGTGCTGAACTACCGTCGTGAACTCCACGATTCCAGCGGCCTGTCCATCCATGCCGGCAACGGCGAGTGGATCTGGCGTCCGCTGAACAACCCGAAACACCTGGCCGTGAGCAACTTCTCGGTAGAAAACCCGCGTGGTTTCGGCCTGCTGCAACGTGGTCGTGACTTCAGCCACTACGAAGACCTGGATGACCGTTACGAAAAACGTCCAAGCGCCTGGATCGAACCGAAAGGCGATTGGGGCAAAGGTACTGTCGATCTGGTTGAAATCCCGACCGCCGACGAAACCAACGACAACATCGTTGCGTTCTGGAGCCCGGAAAAACTGCCTGAACCAGGCCAGCCACTGGACTTCGCCTACCGTCTGCACTGGACCCTCGACGAAGCCAACCTGCACTCGCCAGACAGCGCCTGGGTCAAGCAGACCCTGCGTTCGACCGGTGACGTGAAGCAGTCCAACCTGATCCGTCAACCGGACGGTAGCGTGGCCTACCTGGTGGATTTCGAAGGGCCGTCCCTGCAAGCGCTGCCTGAAGAAGCCGAAGTACGTAGCCAGGTGAGCGTTGGTGACAACGCCGAGATCGTCGAGAACAGTGTGCGCTACAACCCTGAAACCAAGGGCTGGCGCCTGACGCTGCGCCTGAAGATCAAGGACCCGAGCAAAGCGACCGAGATGCGTGCCGCCTTGGTCAGGCCGCTTGTTCCTGTCGAACTCCCAGCCACCGCGCATTCCGTGGCCACGCTGGCCAAGGCCGACAAGGTCGCCAAGCAGCAGAGCGAAAAAGAGCAAGCCAACGAGCAAGCCGGCGAGCAGAAAGAAACCAAGGCCGTCAAGGCATCCACCGCCGTCGCCGAGCCGATCCCAACCCAACAGGAACCGGAACAGACTGAACAAGTCCTGACTGAGACCTGGAGCTACCAGTTGCCTGCCGATGAGTAATACGTCCGTACGACCAGAGACTCTCAGTGAGTATCTGGCCCACTTGCCGATGACCGACGAGCAGCGCGCCGAGCTGGCGGGCTGCACGTCATTCAGCCAATTGCATGAACGCTTGGCTTCCTCGACATTCGACGCACCCAACGAGGCGGCGCAAGCCTCGGTGGGCCGACGCCTGACGCTGAGCACCGCCGAGGAACTCGAGGACGCCGAAATGCTGGCCCTCGATGCCAACGGCCGGGTGTGCTTGAAGGCGACACCGCCGATTCGCCGGACCAAGGTCGTGCCGGAACCGTGGCGCACCAATATCCTGGTGCGCGGTTGGCGGCGCCTGACCGGGCGTACCAACCCGCCGAAGCCGCCCAAGGATGAGCGCGTGCTGCCCCATGCACGCTGGCGTACCGTGGGTTCGATCCGCCGCTACATCCTGTTGATCCTGATGCTCGGCCAGACCATCGTTGCCGGTTGGTACATGAAAGGCATCATGCCGTACCAAGGCTGGTCGCTGGTGGACCTGGACGAAGTCCTGCACCAACCGCTGTTGCAGACGGCCACGCAAGTGCTGCCGTATGCGTTGCAAACCAGCATCCTGATCCTGTTCGGGATCCTGTTCTGCTGGGTGTCGGCGGGTTTCTGGACGGCGCTGATGGGCTTTCTCGAATTGCTCACCGGTCACGACAAGTACCGCATCTCCGGTGCCAGCGCCGGCAACGAGCCGATTCCCAAGGATGCCCGCACCGCACTGGTGATGCCGATCTGCAACGAAGACGTACCGCGGGTATTCGCCGGTTTGCGCGCAACCTTCGAGTCGGTGGCTGCCACCGGTGACTTGGATCGTTTCGACTTCTTCGTGCTCAGCGACAGTAACGAGACCGATATTTGCGTAGCCGAGCAGCAGGCCTGGCTGGATGTCTGCCGTGAAGCCGGGGGCTTCGGCAAGATCTTCTATCGCCGCCGTCGCCGTCGCGTGAAGCGCAAGAGCGGCAACCTCGACGACTTCTGCCGTCGTTGGGGCAGCGACTACAAGTACATGGTCGTGCTCGACGCTGACAGCGTCATGAGCGGTACGTGCCTGACCAGCCTGGTGCGCCTGATGGAAGCCACGCCGGACGCCGGCATCATCCAGACCGCGCCACGTGCCTCGGGCATGGACACGCTGTATGCGCGCATGCAGCAGTTCGCCACCCGGGTGTACGGCCCGCTGTTCACCGCCGGCCTGCACTTCTGGCAGTTGGGTGAATCCCACTACTGGGGCCACAACGCGATCATTCGCATGAAGCCGTTCGTCGAGCACTGCGCGCTGGCGCCGCTGCCCGGTAAAGGCGCGTTCGCCGGTGCCATCCTGTCCCACGACTTCGTCGAAGCGGCGCTGATGCGCCGTGCCGGCTGGGGCGTGTGGATTGCCTATGACCTGCCGGGCAGCTACGAAGAACTGCCGCCGAACCTGCTGGACGAACTCAAGCGTGACCGTCGCTGGTGCCACGGCAACCTGATGAACTTCCGGCTGTTCCTGGTCAAGGGCATGCACCCGGTGCACCGTGCGGTGTTCCTGACCGGCGTGATGTCCTACCTGTCGGCGCCGCTGTGGTTCTTCTTCCTGGTGCTGTCCACTGCGTTGTTGGCGGTGAACACGCTGATGGAGCCGCAGTACTTCCTCGAGCCGCGTCAGCTCTATCCGTTGTGGCCACAATGGCACCCGGAAAAAGCCATCGCCCTGTTCTCCACCACCATCGTGCTGCTGTTCCTGCCCAAGTTGCTGAGTATCGTGCTGATCTGGGCCAAGGGTGCGAAGGAGTTCGGTGGCAAGTTCAAGGTGACGCTGTCGATGCTCCTGGAGATGCTGTTCTCCATGCTGCTGGCGCCAGTGCGGATGATTTTCCACACCCGCTTCGTGCTTGCCGCATTCCTGGGCTGGGCTGCAACCTGGAACTCGCCACAACGTGACGACGACTCCACGCCATGGAGCGAAGCGGTCAAGCGCCACGGCCCGCAAACCTTGCTGGGCTTCTTCTGGGCCTTGCTGGTGATCTGGCTGAACCCGAGCTTCCTGTGGTGGCTGGTGCCGATTGTCGGCTCGCTGATGCTGTCGATTCCGGTATCGGTGATTTCCAGCCGCGTGGGCCTGGGCTTGAAGTCCCGCGATGAAAGCCTGTTCCTGATCCCTGAGGAATACGCACCGCCCCAGGAACTGCTGTCGACGGACCAGTACACCCATGAAAACCGTTGGCATGCGCTCAAAGACGGTTTCATCCGGGCGGTGGTCGATCCACAACAGAACGCCTTGGCGTATGCGTTGGCAACCTCGCGTCACGGCAAGGCCGAGCCGATCGAATGGCTGCGGGTCGAACGCGTTCGTCACGCCTTGAAGACCGGCCCGACCGGCCTCAGCAACGCCGAGCGACTGGCCCTGCTGAGCGACCCGGTGGCCTTGTCTCGCCTGCATGATCAGGTCTGGAGCGAGGGTCATCCCGAGTGGCTGGCGGCGTGGCGTGAGTCGGTCAAGGCCGATCCTCATGCACCGCTGCTACCGCTACAGCCGGTGAGCGTGCAGCCTCAAGTGGCCTGATACGCAAAAAGCCCCGCTTCTGAAAGGAAGCGGGGCTTTTTGTTGGGCGCTGTTGTGAACACGACTGTTTGGTCCGGGGACAGGGTTAACACCTGTGGCGAGGGAGCTTGCTCCCGCTCGGCCGCGCAGCGGACGCCAAAAAGCGGGGGCGGCTGCGCCACCCAGCGGGAGCAAGCTCCCTCGCCACAGATCGTGGTGCGGTCAAGGTTGTGTGTTGACGTTGGGCTTCAGGTAGTAATCGAACGCGCGGTCGGTGGCTTCCTGGCGTTTCTTGGGGTCGGTTTCGGGTTCTGGTGGGTTGGGTGTGGCCTTGTGCATGGTTGACGCTCCTTGATTGATGGAGCCGCCAGACATCGCTGCTAAACGAAAAGGGTGGCGACTGTGCGCGGGTTAGCAGACCAGGAATCAAGGAACCCGGCGCACCGAAGTGCCCCACGCACAGCCACCATAAAGCGGACCTGCGTGCCTTGATATTGTGCCGAGCTGCTAAACCCGATCGCTGAACTGACAGCGACCTGCAAACGTTAGAGCCCGGGGGCAAGGCGCACAAGCCGGCGGATTCTGGCGTAGTTGTAGGCAATGGTGCAAGGCTCCGTAGCCTTGGGATGACGGATTGTGGGGCTCAGGTATTTTTGTATGTATATCCGTTATTTAGGTAACGGCTGCTGACGGTTCCGCTCTTACAGCGTCTCACTTTTGAGAAGCGAAAAAGTAAGCAAAACGCTCATGCCCCACCACTCGGCACCTCGCCTAGGCTCGGTGTGCCCTCACTCCGGCATTGCTCCGTGGGCCCGCCGCGAAGGGCCATCCATGGCCCAGCGCGGCTATCCCGGCATCCATGCCGGGATGCCCACTGCGCAATGCCTGCGTTCGGCCAGCGTGGTTAACGGGGCGCCGAAATCAACGTCCACCACGAGGCGGCCTGGTAGCCGACCTGGTTCATGGTGGGACCGCGTTTCCCCTGTGGGAGCGAGCCTGCTCGCGAAGGCATGGATTGGCTTGAAGCTGATCGTCCCCACGCTCTGCGTGGGGATGCATCCTGTGACGCTCTGCGTCACATTCCAGAAGCGGAACGCGGAGCGTCCCTGGCGGCATTCCCACGCAGGAGCGTGGGAACGATCAATAGGCACCAGTCCCTTGTGCGAGCTTGCTTGCGATGACGGCAGTAAATCCAACCGCTATGTCACGGAATTACCGCTATCGCGAACAGGTTGAGGCTATGAAGGTGCGACCGCAGTCAACCTGGATGTCGTATGTACCGGCCTCTTCGCGAGCAAGCCCGCTCCCGCAGGAGGAATGCGGTCCCCATCAAGAACCAGGTCGGCTACCAGGCCGGCTCGTGGTGGACGTTGATCTCGGGCGCCCCATTAACCACGCTGGCCGAACGCAGGCATTGCGCAGTGGGCAACCCGGCATGGATGCCGGGTTAGCCGCGCTGGGCCATGGATGGCCCTTCGCGGCGGCCCACGGAGCAATGCCGGAGTGAGGGCACACCGAGCCTAGGCGAGGTGCCAAGTGGTGGGGCATGAGCGTTTTGCTTACTTTTGCGCTTCTCAAAAGTGAGCCGCTGTAAGAGCGGAACCGTAAGCCGCCGTTACCTAAATAACGGATATACACACAAAACCATCAAACCCTAAACCGCCCCACCAACCCCTGCAAATGCCCCCCCAACCGCGCCAACTCAGCACTGGAAGCAGCCGTTTCCTCACTGGAGGCGGCAGTCTGTTCCGACACATCACGCACATTCAACACGCTACGGTTGATCTCCTCAGCCACAGCACTCTGCTGCTCAGCCGCAGCGGCGATCTGCTGATTCATCGCCTGGATCGCCGAGACGGTACGTGTGATGTTTTCCAGCGACGCACCGGCACGACGGGTCAGCTCGACGCTGCTGTCGGTCAGGCTGCGGCTGTTGTCCAAGGTCGCCGCGACCTGCTCAGTGCCCGACTGCAGGCCAAGGATCAGTTCCTCGATCTCTTCAGTGGACTTCTGGGTGCGCTGGGCCAGGCTGCGGACTTCATCGGCGACCACCGCAAACCCACGCCCGGCTTCACCGGCCCGGGCCGCCTCGATGGCGGCGTTGAGGGCCAGCAAGTTGGTTTGCTGGGCGACGGACTTGATCACATCCAGCACACTGCCGATCTTGTCGCTTTCTCGCTTCAGCTCGCCCATGGCGGTGGTGGAATTACCCACTTCGAGTGCCAGGCGCTCGATCTGGGCAATCGCTTCGCCGACGACTTTATCGCCTTCGCGTGCCTGGGCATCGGCGGCGACGGCCGCTTCGGAAGCCTCTTCGGCATTGCTGGCCACTTCCTGCACCGTGGCGGTCATTTCGTGCATGGCGGTGGCGACCTGGTCGGTTTCCGCTTTCTGGCTGTTGACCCCGGCGCTGGTCTGTACGGTAACGGCTGATAGTTGTTCGGCGGCGCTGGCGATTTGCGTGACGCCTTCGCTGATGCCGCCGATCAATTGCCGCAGGCCCACGGTCATGTTCTGCATGGCGCGCTGTAGCTGGCCCAGTTCGTCGCGGCGCTCGGAAGTGAGGTTGTGGGTCAGGTCGCCGGCAGCCACGCGTTCGGCGATTTTGAGGGTCTGGCCCAGAGGACCGACGATCTGCCGGGTGATGACCAGGGCGGCGATGACACCGAACAACAGGGCCAGTACTGCAGCTGAGACCAGGAAGGTCTTGGCCTTGGCGGCATCACGGTCGCGCACAGCGGTCTGGGAGACCGTCAGTTTTTGGCTGGCGTCGATCAATACGTCGCCTTGCTCTGCCATGCGCTTGAGTGCGGCGGCGTTGTCGATCTGGGAGTCGCGGAACTGGCTGACCGCTGCGCGATAGACATTGATCGAGTCGTTGGCCTGTTGCAGGTTGACGGCATGTTCCTCGGGCAACTGCTCTGGCAAGCGTGCGAGAAGCTTGAGGACATTGTCGATGGCCTCAAGGGCCGGTTGCTGGGCTTCGTTCTTGCCGCTGTAGGTATAACCGCGAACTTGATAGCGTGCTTGCTGGATCGCCTTGCTCAGGGTCACAGCGTTGTTGAACTGGGCGACGTTGTCGCCTTGCAGCAACGACTTCTCTACTTCAGCGACGCGAGCCACGGCATTGTCTGCACTGGCACCGAGTTTGCTGCGGGCATCTTCTCGGCTGGCGGTAGCGCGGGTCATCTCGGCGAAGGCTTTTTTGTACTCGGCCACGGCGGCTAATTGTTTATCGATCAGTGCGGCATCGGCCGGTTGTTCGATCAGTTGGCGGGCGGTTTTCAGCCCGGCGTCGAGTTTGCCAATCAGGTCGTTGACTTGCTGGGGGCCATTCTCGCCCCGCGAGGTGTCGTAGTTCATGCGTGCCAGGCGCAAGTCCTTGGTCAAATCGTTCAGGCTGGCAATGAACCCCAGCTTGTCGCCACGGCTGATGACGTTACCCAGGCCGGTCCAGCCCGTGAAGGCGATTATCACGGTCAGGAACAGCACCAGGCCGAAGCCGAAACCGAGTTTGCGATTAACGCCTACATTACCTAGCCATCGGAACATACTGTTACTCCCTGCAGCGCTGAGTTTGTGTGCTGGGAGCTATATCGACCGTTTGGAAGGGATCTGTAGAGAATAGATGTCACAGTAGTGGCCGCTTCGCGCCCAAGCGCGAGCAATCTCTGGCCACGGGTTTTATACCTGCCCTTATGGTTAGACCTTGAAGCGACCTACCAGCGTCTGCAAATGAACCCCCAACCGCGCCAGTTCGGCGCTGGAGGCGGCGGTTTCCTCACTGGAGGAGGCGGTTTGTTCGGAGACATCGCGAACGTTCACGACGCTGCGGTTGATCTCTTCGGCCACGGCGCTCTGCTGCTCGGCGGCGGCGGCGATCTGTTGGTTCATCGACTGGATCGCCGAGACCGTGCGGGTGATGTTTTCCAGTGAGCCACCGGCCCGGCGGGTCAGTTCGACGCTGCTGTCGGTCAGGTTGCGGCTGTTGTCCAGGGTGGTCGCGACCTGTTCGGTGCCCGATTGCAGGCCGAGGATCAGTTCTTCGATTTCTTCGGTGGACTTCTGGGTGCGCTGGGCCAGGCTGCGGACTTCATCTGCGACCACCGCAAACCCACGCCCGGCTTCACCGGCCCGGGCTGCTTCGATGGCGGCGTTGAGGGCCAGCAGGTTGGTTTGCTGGGCGACAGACTTGATCACGTCCAGCACGCTGCCGATCTTGTCGCTCTCGCGCTTGAGGTGGCCCATGGCTTCGGTGGAGATGCCCACTTCTTTGGACAGGCGTTCGATCTGGGCGATGGCTTCGCCGACCACTTTTTCGCCTTCGCGAGCCTGCTGGTCAGCGGCAACTGCCGCTTCGGAGGCTTCCTCGGCATTGCGCGCCACTTCCTGCACGGTGGCGGTCATTTCGTGCATGGCAGTGGCGACCTGGTCGGTCTCCGTTTTCTGGCTGTTGACCCCGGCACTGGTCTGTTCGGTGACGGCCGAGAGCTGTTCGGCGGCGCTGGCGATTTGCGTGACGCCGTCGCTGATACCCCCGATCAGTTGCCGCAGGCTGATCACCATTCGCTGCAGGCTAGCTTGCAATTGGCCCATGTCGTCACGGCGGGTAACCACCAGGTTATGGCTCAAATCGCCCGAGGCGACACGTTCGAGGGCCACCAGGGTCTGTTGCAGAGGCACGACGATCTGGCGGGTTATGATCCACGCAGCCAGCAGACCAAACGCTAACGCCAGGACGGCAACGGTAATCAGGGCCTCTTTCGCATGAATCGTCTCCAGGTCGCGCTTCTCAATCTGTGAGGCCGTCAAATGTTTGTTCAGCTCATGCAAATGGGTGTCCTGGTCGACCATTCTCTTGAGGGCTGAGGCGCTGGCGACCTGCGAATCGCGGAACTGGCTGACGGCTGCGCGATAGGCTTTCATTGATTCGGCGGCTTGTTGCAAGTTGGTTGCGTGCTGCTCCGGTAACTTGCCCGGCAGGCTCTCGAAGTTTTTCAGGACGTTTTCGATGGCATCCAGCGCCGGCTGCTCGGCGTCGGCCTTACCGCTGTAGGTGTAGCCGCGAACTTGGTAACGCGCTTGCTGGAGCAGTTTGCTCAGCTCGACCACGTTGTTGAATTGCGGGACGCTGTCGCCTTGTCGCAAGGCATTTTCGACGTCTGTCACCTTGGCCACGGCGTTGTCGGCGTTGGCGCCAAGCTTGGACCGGGCCGACTCGCGGTTCTGCGTCGCTTGGGTGAGGTCGACAAAGGCACGCTTGTATTCATCGACATTAGCCAATTGCTGATTGAGCAACTCCTGGTCTGCCGGGCGCACAAATCGTTTGAGGGCAGCTTGGATGCTCTCTTGAAGTTTGCCCAGGAGCTCGTTGACGGCTGTCGGCCCTTGTTCGCCGCGTCGCATCTCGTAGTCGAGACGGGCGACGCGTAAATCCTTGGCCGCCTCGTTGATACTGGCGATGGAAGCTTGTTTATCTGAACGGCTGATCACACTGCTCAGGCTGTTCCAGCCGGCGAAGGTGCTCAAGAGGGTCATGAGCAGGACCAGGCCAAAACCGAAACCCAGCTTGCGATTGACGCTGACGTTTCCCAGCTTTTCGGTTAACCAACTGAACATGCCGATACTCCCTCAAACCTGTTATAGGCCTTATGAAGAGAGTATCGACCATATGCCGGGGATCTGTAGAAATCGTCAGGGAGTCTAGCGGTGGAGAGGGCAAGCGTTGCAGCCAGCGAGGATGAATCGCCTGTGGTCACGTTGCACAAGCTACGAGGATCAGAACAATCGCGCGAGCAAGGCAGTTACCGCAGTCTCGACCCGCAGGATTCGCTCGCCCAGTTGAACCGGTTGCAGGCCGGCCTTGCCCAGCAGTTCGATCTCGTAGGGAATCCAACCGCCTTCGGGGCCAATGGCCAAGGTCACCGGCTCTGTTAGCGCTCGCGGGCAGGGCGGATAGTTGCCAGGATGGCCGACTAGCCCCAGGGTGCCATCCGCCATGGCTGGCAAGCGGTCCTCGACGAAGGGCTTGAAGCGTTTTTCGATGATGATTTCCGGCAGCACGCTGTCCCGGGCCTGCTCCAGGCCCAGGATCAATTGCTCGCGGATGGCCTCGGGCTCCAGGAACGGCGTCTGCCAAAAGCTCTTTTCCACACGATAACTGTTGACCAGCACCACGCGCGGCACGCCCATGGTGGCGATGGTCTGGAACACGCGACGGAGCATTTTCGGGCGAGGCAGGGCCAGCACCAGGGTCAGCGGCAACTTGGCCGGCGGCGGCTGGTCGAGGGTCACTTGCAGTTCGGCCTCGCGGGCTTCCAGGCGCAGCACCTGGGCGGTGCCCATCAGCCCACCGATGCGCCCGACGCGCAGGCTGTCACCGACGGCGCTGCGATGGACTTCCTGCATGTGGGTCAACCGGCGATCGCTGAGGATGACGCGGTCAGGCCCGATGAAGTCGGCCTCTTCGAGCAGCAGCAGGTTCACGCTTGGGTCGCTGGCGGCTGGTCGTTGTGGTCATCGACCGGCTGGTCCTCGGGTTCTTCTTCCCGGCGCTTGCGCACCAGGCCACCGAACAGGATGCCGATCTCGAACAGCAGCCACATCGGCACCGCCAGCAGTGTCTGGGAGAAGATGTCCGGTGGGGTCAGGATCATGCCGACCACGAAGCAGCCAATGATCACGTAAGGACGGATCTTCTTCAGGTAGGCCACGTCGACCACGCCGATCCATACCAGCAGCACCACGGCCACGGGGATTTCGAACGCCACGCCGAAGGCGAAGAACAGCGTCATGACGAAATCCAGGTAGCTGCTGATGTCGGTCATCATTTCCACGCCCGCCGGGGTGGCGGCGGCGAAGAATTTGAAGATCAGCGGGAACACCAGGTAATAGGCGAAGGCCATGCCGGTGTAAAACAGCAGGATGCTGGACACCAGCAGCGGCACGGCGATGCGTTTTTCGTGCTTGTACAGGCCCGGTGCGATGAAGCCCCAGATCTGGTGCAGGATCACCGGGATCGCCAGGAACAGCGAGACCATCATCGTCAGCTTCAGCGGTGTCAGGAACGGCGACGACACGTCGGTGGCGATCATTGTCGCCCCTACCGGCAGGTACTGGCGCAGCGGCGTGGAGACGAAGGTGTAGATCTGCTGGGTGAAGGAAAACAGCCCGGCGAAGATGATGAAAACCGCCGCGACGCAACGCAGCAGGCGTGTGCGCAACTCGGTGAGGTGCGATACCAGCGGCATCGGCTGGTCGTTTTCAGGGATATCGCTCATGGGGCTCGCGGCGGCAAAGTAGGGTCGTTAGGCGCAGGGACAGCAGGGGGCGCTGTATCCGTTACCGTCGGTGTCACTGGTGCCGGTTCAGCCAGCGGCTGCGCACCATCCACCGGCGCCTGTGGCGCAATCGTCGGTTCGGCCACGGGCTGAACCGGCGTCGGTTCCTGTTGGGTCGGCGTGAAGATTTTCCGCGCTTCCTGCTCCAGGGACAGAATATGTTCGTTGTGAAGTTGCCGACGGATGTCGTCGGCCCCGATTTCACGTTCAACTTCCTGTTTGATCGCATTGAAGCTGCGCTTCAGGCGGCCGATCCACAGGCCGGCGGTGCGCGCAGCACCCGGCAGACGCTCGGGGCCCAGTACCAGCAGGGCGACGAGGCCGACGAGCAGCAGTTCAGTGAAGCTGATCCCAAACATTAGTCAGTGCTCACGAGTCTTTGCGGACGGGCTCTTCGACTTTCTGTGCCTGCACGTCGATGGTGTGCGGCGCGTTCACAGGCTGGCTGGCCTGGGGGGGTACCGGTTGGGTCGGCTGCGCCGGTTGGCTAGCAGCCGCCGACGGGTCGGCCGGTTTTTCGTCGTCGTTCATGGCCTTGCGAAAGCCCTTGATCGACTCGCCGACATCGGTGCCGAGGTTTTTCAGTTTCTTGGTACCGAACACCAGCACCACGACGACCAGGATGACGACCCAGTGTTTCCAGTCAAAGATACCCATGTGGCTACTCCTCTCAAAAATTGATCAGGCGGACGGGCGCGAGGCTTTCTCGACGTGCCCGGACAGACCGAAGCGACGGTCCAGTTCATCCAGTACGGCCTGCGGATGCTGCCCCAGTTGGGCCAGCATGACCAGGCTGTGGAACCACAGGTCGGCGGTCTCATAGATCACGTCGCTGCAATCGCCACTGATGGCGGCGTCCTTGGCGGCGATGATGGTCTCGACCGACTCTTCGCCGACTTTCTCCAGAATCTTGTTCAAGCCCTTGTGGTACAGGCTGGCGACATAGGAACTGTCGGCCGCGGCGCCCTTGCGCTCTTCCAGCACCTGGGCCAGGCGGGTCAGGGTGTCACTCATGCGTATGTCCTGAATAAATGGCGTGCGGGTCCTTGAGCACCGGGTCGACGATTTTCCAGTCGCCGTTCTCGAAGACGCGATAGAAGCAGCTTTGACGGCCGGTATGGCAGGCAATCTCACCGACTTGCTCGACCATCAGGATGATGACGTCGCCGTCGCAGTCCAGGCGCATCTCATGCAGGTGCTGCACATGCCCGGACTCTTCACCTTTGCGCCACAGCTTGCCACGGGAACGTGACCAATAGATGGCGCGGTTCTCGGCGGCGGTCAGGGCCAGCGCTTCGCGGTTCATCCAGGCCATCATCAGCACACGCCCGGTCTTGTGATCCTGGGCGATGGCCGGCACCAGGCCGTCAGCGTCCCATTTGATCTCGTCCTGCCAGTTTTTCATCTTGAGTCCTGACGGCAGCGGCAAGCTTTAAGCTTCAAGCTGCAAGTAAAAAGCAGATTTATGTATGTATGGAGCTTGTGGCTTGCAGCTTAAAGCTTGCGGCTGATTCCTGCTATCGGCGAACGACCAGATACAGACCGACCACCATCATGATACCGGCGGGCCAGTGACCCAGCTGGCTCAGCGGCCCGCCGGTCGCCAGCACCGCGCCGCCACCCAGGTGAGCCGCGCCCAGCAGGCGCAACAGCCAATCGTCCTTGCGTCGTTGCCACGGGGGCGCCGGGTCGTGGGCGTGGGGCTGTGACATGCGTTCGAGCAGGTCGCGGGTCATGTTGGCCAGGTGCGGGAGCTGCTCGAACTGGCTTTGCACGTTGCCCAGCAAGGTTCTGGGGCTGACGCGCTCGCGCATCCAGCGTTCGAGGAACGGCTGGGCGGTATTCCACAGGTCGAGGTCCGGGTACAACTGGCGGCCGAGGCCTTCGATGTTCAACAGGGTTTTCTGCAACAGCACCAACTGTGGCTGGACTTCCATGTTGAAGCGTCGCGCGGTCTGGAACAGGCGCATCAGTACCTGGCCAAAGGAAATGTCTTTTAACGGTTTTTCGAAGATCGGTTCGCACACGGTACGGATCGCCGCTTCGAATTCGTTGAGCTTGGTCTCGGCCGGCACCCAGCCCGAATCGATGTGCAGCTGGGCGACGCGACGGTAGTCACGCTTGAAGAAGGCGAACAGGTTACGCGCCAGGTAGTCCTGGTCTTCAGGGGTCAGGCTACCGACGATGCCGCAGTCGATGGCAATGTACTGCGGGCTCCACGGCTGCACCGTGCTGACGAAGATGTTGCCTGGGTGCATGTCGGCGTGGAAGAAGCTGTCGCGAAACACCTGGGTGAAGAAGATTTCCACGCCGCGTTCGGCGAGCATCTTCATGTCGGTGCGCTGGTCGGCCAGGGTCGCCAGGTCGGTGACCTGGATGCCGTAGATACGCTCCATCACCAACACTTTCGGCCGGCACCAGTCCCAATAGACTTGCGGCACATAGAGCAGCGGCGAGCCCTCGAAGTTACGACGCAGCTGGCTGGCGTTGGCGGCCTCGCGCAGCAGGTCAAGTTCATCGTAGATGGTTTTTTCGTAGTCCTGGACCACGTCCACCGGGTGCAGCAGGCGGGCATCGGCCGACAGCCGCTCGGCGGCGCGGGCGAGGATGAACAGCCACGCCAGGTCCTGGGCAATGATCGGCTTGAGGCCCGGGCGGATGACCTTGACCACCACTTCTTCGCCGCTCTTGAGTTGTGCGGCGTGAACCTGGGCGACGGAGGCCGAGGCCAGGGGTTCGACGTCGAAACGGCTGAAGACTTCGCTGATCTTCTTGCCCAGTTGTTCCTCGATCAGCGCCACCGACACCTTGGAATCGAACGGCGGCACGCGGTCTTGCAGGCGCATCAGTTCATCGGCGATGTCTTCGGGCAACAGGTCGCGACGGGTCGATAGGATCTGTCCGAACTTGATGAAAATCGGCCCCAGGTCCTGCAAGGCCAGGCGCAAGCGCGCACCGCGACTCAGGTCCAGCGTTCGCCGGGGAAACCAGCGCCACGGCAGCACGAAGCGCAGGGCCAGGAGAAACCAGGGCAGCGGCAGGGCGAACAGCAGGTCATCGAGGCGGTAGCGGATCACGACGCGCTGGATGCGCAACAAACGGCGGACGGCAAGCAGCTTCATGCGTTATCGCTTGGTTTCAAGGGATCGGGAAAGGCGCTCGAAACGCGCCTCGAGACGTTCCAGGTCAAGTTTGATCTGGTCCAGTTCATTAAAACGGGCTTGTGCTTCGCGTTGGCCTACGAGGGTACGCGATTCTTCGGCCAGGTATTCACTCAGATTCTGCCCCAGGCTGGCGAACCCTTGCCGATACCAGCGGCTGCGGCTGCGCAAATGGCCGCTGAGCAATTGGGTCGCCACCGGACCGATCCAGCGAGACACTTCGTATTCCCAGTCCAGTTCCAGGTCCTGGAGAATCGCCGCCAGCTCCAGCAGTACGCCGCTGTCGCCGTCGAGCTCCACGTCGGGGCTGTGCAGCACCGCGGTCTTGTCCTTGCCCAGGGCCAGGTTCAGCAGGCTCGACGCCGGTGCGCGCAGCGTGCAGTCGGCCTCGGCCTCCCAGTGCGCAGCGAGCATCAGGCCTTCGTCGCTGGGCAGGATGAACAACCGCAACGTCGGGCTGCGGCAGTCCACGGCAATCACTTTGCCGCTCAAGTGCGCCAGGCGCGCGAGCGCCGTGCTGTCCAGGCGCAACACCCGGTTGAGGCCGAGTTCAACGCTGGCGAGCAGGCCGGTGAGCAGCATCAGGGCTTGATACCGCGGTGCAGGGCGACAATGCCTGCGGTCATGTTGTGGTAGGTCACGCGGTCGAAACCGGCCTCGACCATCATCGACTTCAGGGTTTCCTGGTTCGGGTGCATGCGGATCGATTCGGCCAGGTAGCGATAGCTTTCCGAGTCGTTGGTGATCAGCTTGCCCATCAGCGGCATGAAGGCGAACGAGTAGGCGTCATAGGCCTTGGACATCAGCGCGTTGGTCGGCTTGGAGAACTCCAGCACCAGCAGGCGGCCACCGGGCTTGAGCACGCGCAGCATCGAGCGCAGGGCATCTTCCTTGTGGGTGACGTTGCGCAGGCCGAAGGCGATGGTCACGCAGTCGAAATGGTTGTCGGGGAACGGCAGCTTCTCCGCGTCGGCCTGGACAAACTCGACGTTGCCGGCCACGCCCAGGTCCAGCAGGCGGTCGCGACCGACCTTGAGCATGGATTCGTTGATGTCGGCCAGGACGACTTGGCCGGTCGGCCCAACGATGTGGGAAAACTTCTTCGTCAGGTCGCCCGTGCCGCCGGCGATGTCCAGTACGCGATTACCACTGCGCACGCCCGACAGTTCGATCGCGAAACGCTTCCACAGGCGGTGCATGCCGCCCGAGAGCAGGTCGTTCATCAAGTCATACTTGGCGGCTACGGAGTGGAAAACCTCAGCGACTTTTTCCGCTTTCTGGCTTTCCGGCACGTTCTTGAAGCCGAAGTGAGTGGTGGGTTCGGCATCGCTGCCTTTGCGCTGATCAGTCATATCGCGGTCACCAAAAAAGAATGCGGGACATTCTAATCCCGGTGGAGGGCTTTGTCTTGGCAAGGCTGAAGGTAAGATGGGCGACCGCCGGGACGTTTTGACGCAGGCAGGGTCTGAAACGTTCAGGCAAGTCCCGATAAAACAGGAGTCACCCGATGGCCCGTATAACGGTTGAGCGTGCCCATGGCCTGGGCAAGGAAGCGGCACGAGAGAAAGCCGACAAGCTGGCGCAGAAGTTGTCCGACAGCTATGGCCTGGAGCCGCAGTGGGAGGGCGACACCCTGAAACTCAAGCGTTCCGGGGTCAAGGGCGAAGTGCATGTTGGCGAGGACTCGATCCGCGTCGATGTGGAGCTGGGCATGTTGATGTCGGCCATGAGCGGCACGATCAAGACGGAAATCGAAAAGGCGCTGGATAAAGCGTTGGCTTGATCGACGAAAGAAGGGAAGTACAGCACTCAAGATCACCACCTTTCCCTGTGGGAGCGACTTTGCTCGTGATTACGCAGTATCAGTCAATGTCGATGTGACTGACCCAATGCAATCGCGAGCAAGCTCGCTCCCACAGGGAAAGTCATCGCCCTCAGGTTTGTGTCAGTTGTTAGGGTGCCGTTTCTAATTATTGTCACTACTTTGTGCCTGAGCCCGACCGTGTGCGGGCAGTTCCTCAAACCATTTTCGAGTGAGGTGCACCATGGCCAAAGTTATTCTGAAGAAAAAAACCGACGTTGAATCTTCCACGCTCAGCGACGTGAAAACGTACGCGCGCAAGATCTGGCTGGCGGGCCTGGGCGCCTACACGAAGGTCGGCCAGGAAGGCAGCGAGTACTTTCAGGAGTTGGTAAAGGCTGGCGAAGTTATTGAAACCAAAGGCAAAAAGAAAATTGCCAGAAAACTTGAAGCGGCCAACAGCGAATTGATTGAAGCCAAGAGCGACGTCAATACTTTTAAGGCCCGGGTTGAAGTACAACTCGATAAAGTCGAGAAGGTATTCGATGCCCGTGTTGCAAGTGCCTTGAATCGTATCGGCATTCCGTCTAAACATGACGTTGAGACACTCTCTGCTAAGCTCGATGAGCTGACAGCATTGCTCGAACGTGTCGCGCGTAAACATTAAGGAGAACGGGATGGCTGGCAAA
The DNA here is from genome assembly GCF_036961705.1 of Pseudomonas sp. 3JA. Lineage (NCBI taxonomy): Bacteria > Pseudomonadati > Pseudomonadota > Gammaproteobacteria > Pseudomonadales > Pseudomonadaceae > Pseudomonas > Pseudomonas sp. 3JA. The sequence continues at coordinate 82,599 of NZ_JBAMDJ010000012.1, read as the reverse complement.
AAAATCACAGAAAAAGAGGGCAGCTCGTGGGCCGGGAAGATTGAAAAGTATTCCCGCAAAATCTGGCTTGCTGGTTTAGGCGTGTACTCGAAGATCGACACTGACGGCAGCAAGCTCTTCGAGTCCCTGGTTAAGGACGGCGAAAAGGCCGAAAAACTCACCAAGACGGCAGTCGGCAAACAAGTCGATGCAGCCAAGGGCTCTGCCGAGTCCGCCAAGTCGCGAATCGGCGGCGTGAAGGATCGTGCACTGGGCAAATGGGACGAACTGGAGGGGGCTTTCGACAAGCGCCTGAACAGTGCGATCTCGCGCCTGGGTGTGCCGAGCCGTAATGAAGTCAAGGCACTGCACAGCAAGGTCGACACCCTGACCAAGCAGATCGAAAAACTCACCGGCGCCAAAGTCGCACCCGTGGCGACCAAGACTGCAGCGGCCAAGCCGGCCGCTAAAACGGCGGCCAAGCCATTGGTCAAGGCAGCGGCAAAAACCGCCGCCAAACCTGCGGCGAAAGCAGCAGCCAAGCCCGCGGCTAAAACTGCTGCGGCCAAGCCTGTTGCCAAGGCGGCGGCCAAACCGGTAGCGGCCAAAGCGGCAGCCAAGCCTGCGGCCAAACCCGCGGCCAAACCCGCGGCTAAAACGGCAGCGGCCAAACCGGCAGCGAAACCCGCGGCCAAGCCTGCGGCAAAAGCGGCCAAACCTGCTGCGGCGAAAAAACCGGCCGTGAAAAAGCCGGCCGCGCCGAAAGCCGCTGCACCGAAGGCGCCAACCGCGGCCGCCAAACCGGCGACCCCGACGAGCACGGCGAACTCCGCCGCCGCTCCGACCCCGGTCGCCACGCCAACTCCAGCGCCGGCTCCAACGACGCCTACCACCCAGTCCTGATTCTGCGGGACATGCAAAAACGCCCGGCCTGTGAAGGCCGGGCGTTCGTTCCCACGCTCCCGCGTGGGAATGCCTCCAGGGACGCTCTGCGTTCCGCTGTTTGAGACGCGGAGCGTCTCGGGCTGCATCCCCCGCAGAGCATGGGGACGAGCGTCACACTGCGTTACTCGTGTTCTTCCAGGTAGCGCAACGCCAGTTGCTCAGTCGCCACCTTGGTCGCGGGTGGCAGGTGCGGGGCCACCAGCATCATGATCTGGTAGACCACCAACCGAACCTCGCCTTCACGGTCGAGGATCCGCTGGTAGTCCAGGGAGAACAGCAAGGTCATGGTGATCTGCTCCACCAGCTGCCCTAGGGCCTGGGTATCGCTGATCAGCAAACCCTGGGCCTTGAGCTGCGCCAGCAGTGAGGCGAGGGTGCGCTTCAGGGCATTGAGCAATTGGCGGATACCCTTGGCCAGCTTCGGCAGGCGCCCGGCCAGGTTCGACAGGTCCTGGAACAGAAAGCGGTACTGGGCCAGGCGCTCGACGATCAAGTGCAGGAACAGCCAGTAGTCTTCCGGCGCCAACTGCACGTCCGCTGGAGGGTCCAGCAGCGGCGCCAGTTCGCCCTGGAATCGCTCGAATAGCCCGAGGATAAGCGGTTCCTTGCCATGAAAGTGGTAATAGAGGTTGCCCGGGCTGATGCCCATTTCGTTGGCAACTTCCATGGTGGAGACGTTCGGCTCGCCCTTTTCGTTGAACAATTGCAGGGCACATTCAAGGATGCGGTCGCGGGTTTTCATCCGGTCTTCTTAATGATCAAGTCATGCCACGGCCAATCGCCTGGCCGTGGGGTAAGGTGCTTCAGCGCACGCGGACATAGGTACCGGGAGCTGCGTCCAGAGGCGGATAGTTCGCGTTGCCCAAGGTCATCTGAGTTTCGTGCTGGGCGCCGGAACGCTCCTGGATCCAGCCCAGCCATTGGGGCCACCAGCTGCCTTCGACGTGTTTGGCGTCGTAGTACCAGGCCCGTGGGTCGCTGCTCAATTTTGCGCTTTCGATGAAGTTGGCCTTGGGGTTGCCCGGCGGGTTGAGGATGCTCTGGACGTGGCCGCTGTTGGAGAGCACGAAGCGCTTTTCGCCACCGAGCAACAGGGTCGAGCGATACACCGCGTCCCACGGTGTGATGTGGTCATTTATGCCGCCCACACTGAAGCTGTCCACCGTTACTTTCTGCAGGTCGATAGGTGTGCCACACACTTCCAGACCGCCGGGATGGGTCAGTGGGTTGTGCTTGAAGAAGTCCAGCAGGTCGCCGTGGTAAGCCGCCGGCAGGCGGGTGCAGTCGTTGTTCCAGTAGAGGATGTCGAAGGCCGGCGGCTCCTTGCCCAGCAGATAGTTGTTGATGAAGTAAGTCCAGATCAGATCGTTGGGGCGCATCCAGGCAAACACCCGGGCCAGGTCGCGGCCATCGAGGATGCCTTTCTGGTAGGAACGGCGCTTGGCGGCTTCGAGAGTCTGCTCGTCGATGAACAGCGTGGCCGGGCTATCGATCTGGCTGTCCAGCAGGCTCACCAGGTACGTGGCACTGGCGACCCGACGCAACTGGCGCTTGGCTTGCAGATGGCCTTGCAGGGCGGCGATGGTCATGCCTCCGGCGCAGGCGCCCATCAGGTTGACCTCGCGGGCGCCGGTGATCGCCCGGCAGACGTTCATGGCCTCTTCCACGGCCTCGACGTAGCTGGACAGGCCCCATTCGCGGTGGCGTACGTCAGGGTTGCGCCAACTGATGATGAAAACTTGCAAACCGTTTTTCAGGGCGTACTGGACGAAGCTGTTGGAAGGGCTCAGGTCGAAAATATAGAACTTGTTGATCTGCGGCGGCACGATCAGCAACGGCTTGGCGTATTGCTTTTCGCTCATGGACCGGTACTGGATCAGCTCGAGCAATTCGTTGCGAAATACCACCGCGCCAGGGGTGGTTGCCAGGGTCTTGCCGACTTCAAAGGCATGGGGCGTGGTTTGTCGCGGCAACCCGTCGTTGTGCAGCAGGTCATCCACCAGATGGCTGAGGCCTCGAACCAGGCTGGTGCCGCCGGAGTTGAACAGCTCCTTGACCGCCAGCGGGTTGAGCAAGGTGTTGGACGGCGAAACGGCGTCGTTGAGCAGGGCGAAGGCGAAGTGGGCGCGGGCGCGGTCATCCTGGCTCATGGTGCTTTCGTCGATCCAGCTCGTCACCTGTTTCTGCCAGCTCAGGTAGGCCTGCAGGCTGCGGCGGTAGAACGGATTGAGCTGCCAGGTGGGGTCGGCGAAACGCTGGTCGTTGGGGTTGGTGGGGTGCAGGGTCTCCCCCAGCAGCACTCGGCCCAGTTGACCGCCCAGCTTCAGCGCATGCCGGGCACTGTGCACCGGGTTGCGCAAGCCGTGTACGGCAACGCTGCGCAAGGTGGACAGCAGGTCCCTGCCACGCAGGCCGGTGACCGCACTTTGTGCGTTGATGAAGCTGGCAGGGGCGGGCATGGAACCCTTCGCCGGTTTGTCGCGCATGAGTCAACTCCTTCGTCATCAGGCTAAAAACAAACACACCGAACCAGACAACATAGTCGCTGTTTCGGGTCGCTGCGCGGTCCGGCGTCCTGCCAGGCGCTAATGGGCGGTTTCAGCCGCCCAGTGGTGAGGGGTGCGGATGCATCACCGCACGCTGACGTTCTTCCTCCAGGAATTTCATGATGATCGGCGCCACCGCCTCGGCCCGGGTGATCAGGAACAGATGGCCGTCATCGATGATGTGCAATTGGGCGTTGGGAATGCGCCAGGCCAGCATGCGCATGTTGATCAGCGGGATCAGCGGGTCATCGTCGCCAGCCAGCACCAGGGTCGGCTGGTGGATCTTGTGCAGCCAGTGGATGCTGGTCCAGCCCAGGCCGGCGAACAGTTGCCAGTAATAACCGAGCTTGCCCGCCGAACGAACCTTGGCCGCATGGCTGGCCGCCAGGCTCGGGTCGCGACGGAACGAACCGCCGTAGATCAGTGGGGCGATACGCATCACATGGGAAGGTTGAACGTAGCGCCGGGGGCTGGCCATCATCCACAGCACCTTCGGTTTACCCGGCACCATCACCGCCCCGGCCGCCGTGGCCGCCAGTACCAGCTTCTTGCAGCGCTCGGGGTAGTCATGGGCGAACTGCTGGGCCAGGGCGCCCCCCCAGGACACGCCGATCACATTGACCTGCCCGTAGTCCAGGTAATCGAGCATTCGCGCGGTGAGTTTGGCCAGGCCAGGAAAACGATACGGTCGGGTGGGCGTCGATGAGCCGCCGACACCGGGTACGTCAAAGGCGATGACTTCCAGGTCCGGGTCCAGGGCCTGGATGAACGGGAACACCAGCTCGAGGTTGGCGCCGATGCCGTTGAAAATCAGCAGCGGCGTCAAGTGAGGCTTGCCGGGACGTACCGCGGTGCGCAAGGTCTGGCCATCCAGATCGACGGTACGGAAGATGTACGGTTGCGGCATGCTCAAGCCCTGGGGTGGAGAAGTGGAAAAGCAGCATCAAGCTTCAAGTTTCAAGCTGCAAGTTAAGGCGCTTGAAGCTTGAAGCTTGAAGCTTGCAGCTATCTTTCATGCACATAAGTGCCGGGCGCCGCTTCGCCGGCCGGGTAGGCCTTGTTGCCCAGCACGGTCGGGGCTTTTTTCAGTTTGCCCGAGCGCTCGGCCTGCCAGGCCTGCCAGTGCAGCCACCAGGAGTCGGTGTGCTTGGTTGAATTCTCCTGCCAATCCTCGGCCTTGGCTGGCATGTCATCACTGGTCATGTAGCGCGACTTGGGATTGCCTGGCGGGTTGAGGATGCTCTGGATATGGCCGCTGCTCGACAGCACGAACTCCACCTTGCCACCAAACAGCTGTGCCGACTTGTAGCAGGACTTCCACGGCGTGATGTGGTCGTTGGTGCCGGCCAGGGAGAAGATGTCGGCGGAGACCTGCTTGAGATCGATGGGCGTGCCGCACACTTCCAGTGCATTGGGACGGATCAGTGGATTGTTCTTGAACATTTCGATGAGGTCGCCGTGGAACGCCGCTGGCAGCCTCGTGGTGTCGTTGTTCCAGAACAGGATGTCGAACACGGGCGGCTCGTTGCCCAACAGATAATTGTTGACCCAGTAGTTCCAGATCAAGTCGTTGGGGCGCATCCAGGCGAACACCTTGGCCATGTCGCGACCTTCGAGTACACCGGCCTGGTAGGAATGGCGCTTGGCCGCTTCCAGGGTCTGTTCGTCGACGAACAACGCCACGTCGGTGTCCAGGGTGGTGTCGAGCACGCTGACCAGCAGGGTCAGCGCATTGACCTTTTTCTCGCCTAGGGCGGCGTAATGGCCCAGCAGCGCGGTGCAGGTGATGCCGCCCGAGCAGGCGCCGAGCATGTTCACGTCCTTGCTGCCGGTGATGGCCGTGACCACGTCCACCGCTTCCTTGAGCGCCTCGATGTAGGTCGACAGGCCCCACTCGCGCTGCTCCTTGGTGGGGTTGCGCCAACTGACGATGAAGGTCTGCACGTTGCTGCGCAGGCAGAAGCGCGCCAGGCTCTTGTCCGGGCTCAGGTCGAATACATAGAACTTGTTGATTTGTGGCGGTACCACCAGCAGCGGTCGCTCGTGGACCTGCTCGGTGATGGGGCGGTACTGGATCAGCTCCAGCACGTCGTTGCGAAACACCACGGCGCCTTCGGTCACGCCCAGGCTCTTGCCGACCTCGAACGCGCCCATGTCGACCTGGCTCGGCATCCCGCCGTTGTGCACCAGGTCCTTGGCCAGGTGGGACAGGCCATCGAGCAGGCTCTTGCCGCCGGTTTCGAAGAAGCGCTTGACTGCTGCCGGGTTGGCCGCCGAGTTGGTCGGGGCCATGGCTTCGGTCATCAGGTTGATCACGAAATGCCCGCGGCTGATGTCCGCGGGCGAGAGGTTGCTGTCGTCGATCCAGGCGTGCAGCTCCTTGCGCCACGCCAGGTAGGTTTGCAAGTAGCGTTTGTAGAGTGGGTTCTGGCTCCACGCCGGGTCAGCGAAGCGACGGTCGTCGCCGGCCGGCTGCAGTTCGGATTTGCCGAACAGGACATTCTTGAGTTCGACGCCGAAATGGGCGACGTGCTTGACGCTGTGCAGCGGTTGTTTGATGGCCTGGGTCAGCACCATGCGGGCAGAGGCCAGCAGATCTTTCCTGCGCAAGCCGACGACGGGATTCAACCCCAGGGTATTTTCCGAGGCTTGATACTTCAGGTCATCGTTGTTCTTGTTGCTCATCTACGACGCTCCATTGTCCTTCAGACGAGTACCCGGATCGAGCCATGAAGCCACACAGCCAATACCAGGTACGCTGCTCGGGTGACCATTAATTCCGCATCGAGGGCCAATGAGGAAACGTATGCCAGGAACTCGGCGGTTCCTTTGCAGGTAACTTGCCAGCTCCATTGGTTACCCGAGTTTAATTTTTTTCGCAAGCAGGCCAGTCATTGACGTTGCTGCGCGGGCATTCAAGCAGATGAGTCTAGAAAAATCGCCCTAAAGCGCCAGCCCCTGAGTTAGAGCATCAGCTTGACGACGGACTCGTCCGGGTCGCGGGTTTTTCCGGCGGCCTTGAGTTCGCCAAGATAATCGTTCCACAAGTCTTCCTGACGCACCGCCAACTGGTAGAGATAGTCCCAGGTGAACAGCCCGCTGTCGTGGCCGTCGTCGAAGGTCAGTTTCAGTGCGTATTGGCCGGCCGGTTCGACCTTGATCAGTGCAACGTTGAGCTTGCCGTATTGCAGGATGGGTTTGCCGTGGCCCTGGACCTCGGCGGAAGGCGAGTGCACCCGCAGGAACTCGGCGGGCAAGTGATACTCCTCGTCCGGCGCGTATTTGAGCGTCAGGGTCTTGGAGGCTTTGTGCAGGTTGATGGCGGTGGGGAGTTTGGTCATGGCAGATCGTCCGTTTCGTGACGCCTTGCATGAGCGATCCGTGGCGAGGGAGCTTGCTCCCGCTGGAGGGCGAAGCCCTCCCAAAAGACTCCCGATAATCCGCCGGAGTCGGGTTTTTGGGGCCGCTTCGCGACCCAGCGGGAGCAAGCTCCCTCGCCACAGGAGCCCGCTCACACAGCGTGTGGCCTACAGGATATACCGCGACAGATCTTCGTTCTGCGCCAATTCACCCAGGTGGCTGTTGACGTACTCGGCGTCGATGAGGATCGGCGCTTCGTTGTGGGCGCTCGCCAGGTCGCCGGCGCTGAACGAGACTTCCTCGAGCAGGCGTTCGAGCAACGTGTGCAGGCGACGGGCACCGATGTTCTCGGTCTTCTCGTTGACCTGCCAGGCGATCTGGGCCAGGCGCTTGATGCCTTCCGGGGTGAACTCGATGTTCAGGCCTTCGGTCTTGAGCAGCGCGCAATACTGTTCGGTCAGGGACGCGTGGGGCTCGCTGAGGATGCGTTCGAAGTCTTCCGGCGTCAGCGCCTTGAGCTCGACACGGATCGGCAGGCGACCCTGCAGCTCTGGCACCAGGTCGCTCGGCTTGCTCAGGTGGAACGCACCGGAGGCGATGAACAGGATATGGTCGGTCTTGACCATGCCCAGCTTGGTGTTGACCGTGCAGCCTTCGATCAGCGGCAGCAGGTCGCGTTGTACACCTTCGCGGGACACATCGGCACCGCCGACATTGCCGCGCTTGGCGACCTTGTCGATTTCATCGATGAACACGATGCCATGTTGCTCGACCGCCTCCAGCGCCTTGGCCTTCAACTCTTCTTCGTTGACCAGGCGGCTGGCTTCTTCGTCGCGCACCAGTTTCAGCGCTTCCTTGACCTTGAGCTTGCGGTTTTTCTTCTTGCCCTTGCCCATGTTGGCGAACAGGCTCTGCAACTGATTGGTCATCTCTTCCATGCCTGGCGGCGCGGAAATATCGACGCCGGCCATTTCGGCCACTTCGATCTCGATTTCCTTGTCGTCCAGCTGGCCTTCGCGCAGGCGCTTGCGGAACAGTTGGCGGGTGTTGGAGTCCTGGGTCGCGGCGGCGTCGGCGTTGAAGCCCATGCGCGCCGGCGGCAGCAGGGCGTCGAGGATGCGCTCTTCGGCGGCGTCTTCGGCGCGGTGGCGGACCTTGGTGATTTCCTGTTCGCGCAGCAGCTTGATGGCGGCATCGGCCAGGTCACGGATGATCGACTCGACGTCGCGGCCGACATAGCCGACTTCGGTGAATTTGGTGGCTTCGACCTTGATGAACGGCGCGTTGGCGAGTTTGGCCAGGCGCCGGGCGATTTCGGTTTTACCGACACCGGTCGGGCCGATCATCAGGATGTTCTTGGGGGTCACTTCGACGCGCAGTTCTTCGGGCAATTGCATCCGGCGCCAGCGGTTACGCAGGGCGATGGCGACGGCGCGCTTGGCATCGTCCTGGCCGATGATATGGCGGTTGAGTTCGTGGACGATTTCGCGGGGAGTCATGGACATGGTAATTGACGGTCCTCGAGCAGGAATGAGCCGTGGCGCTGGGCCGGAACAGACTTATTCGTCCTGCTCCTCAATGGTCTGGTTGTGATTGGTGAAGACACAGATGTCGCCGGCAATGCCCAAGGCAGTCTCGACGATTTCGCGGGCCGACAGGTCGGTCTTTTTCAGCAGGGCGCTGGCAGCAGCCTGGGCATAGGCGCCGCCGGAACCCATGGCGATCAGGCCATCCTCGGGTTCAACCACGTCACCGTTGCCGGTGATGATCAGTGAGGCCTCCTTGTTGGCGACCGCAAGCATGGCTTCGAGGCGGCTCAGGGAACGGTCGGTGCGCCATTCCTTGGCCAGTTCCACGGCGGCTCGGACCAGATGGCCCTGGTGTTTCTCAAGTTGGCCTTCGAAACGTTCGAATAACGTGAAGGCGTCGGCAGTGGCCCCGGCGAAACCGGCGATGACTTCGCCGTGATACAGGCGGCGGACTTTCTTCGCGTTGCCTTTCATCACGGTGTTGCCCAGTGAAACCTGGCCGTCGCCGCCCATGACGACTTTGCCATGACGGCGGACTGAAACGATGGTGGTCAAGGGAGAGTCTCCACGCAGCGGGGCGAAAATGCCCGGATGGAACTCATATGGGGGTGACGCGGGGTTTTTCAACTGTGGGGTGGAGGAGGGGATGAGTGGTGTCCCGGGTTGCCGATCAGGTTTGTGGCAACGGCATTCACTGTGGCGAGGGAGCTTGCTCCCGCTGGAGCGCGTAGCGGTCCCAAGCTGTTGGGGCTGCTGCGCAGCCCAGCGGGAGCAAGCTCCCTCGCCACAAAAGCCCCACAGCCACAGGTGTCCTTGACGAGATCAGCGGCTCTGGCGTTGTTGTAACAACAGGTTGCTGAAACCGCTGCCGGCCAATTGTTTCTGGGCCTTGGTCAGTTCTTCGCGGTTGCTGAACGGCCCGACCAGTACCCGGTACCAGGTTTCGTCCTTCACGGTGCCGGACTCCACCGCCACGGACTGACCCAGCAGAATGATCTGCGCCCGCACCTTGTCGGCGTCGGCTTCCTTGCGGAACGAACCGGCTTGCAGGAAGAACTTGGTCACCGGCGCGGCTTTCTGCACCGGTGGGGCGGGCGGCGGCGTGATGCCGGCCAGGGCCGCCTGGGCGCGGGCGGTGTCGATCTTCGCCGCTTCGGCCGGGGTCACCGGCGTGGTGGGCACTTGCGGCGTCGGCAGGGTTTTCTCCGGTACGGCTTCGGGCGGCACGATGACTTCCGATTCCGGCAGCAAGGTGTAGAAGTCGTACTTCGGCTTCACCGGTTGCGTTGGGCTCGGCGGAGTCTTGTTGGCCTCGGCGATCCGCGTGGCTTTCTGCTGCTCTTGCCGGACGCGCTTGACGTCATCGCCCTGGCCCGGCTCCAGCTTCATCAGAAACACAATGAAAGCGCCGACGGTCAGGCCGATGGCCATCCACAACCAGCCCGGAATCGGTTTTTTGGCTGGAGGCTGGTAACGACTGGCGCCGCGTTTGGGTGCAGGTTTTTTCTTGGCTGCCAACTTACATGCGCTCCAGGGTTTCCAGGCCCAGCAGTTCCAGGCCTTGCTTGAGCGTACGCCCGGTCAGCGCGGCGAGGCGCAGGCGGCTCTGCATTTGCTCTGGGGTTTGCGCGTTGAGGATCGGGCAGTTCTCGTAGAAGCTGGAGAACAGCCCGGCGACATCGTACAGGTAGGCGCACAGGGTGTGCGGCGTGCCCTTGTCGGCGACGTTATTCAACACTTCACCGAACTGCGCCAGCTTCGCCGCCAGCTCCTGTTCGTGAGGGGCCTGGAGCACAATCTGGCCGTCCACTTCATTGAAGCTTTTGCCGAGCTTGCGGAACACCCCCGCCACGCGGGTGTAGGCGTACAGCAGGTACGGCGCGGTGTTGCCTTCGAAGTTGAGCATCAGGTCGAAGTTGAAGCTGTAGTCGCTGGTGCGGTGCTTGGACAGGTCGGCGTATTTCACCGCGTCGATGCCCACGACCTTGGCGATCTTGCGCAGTTCGTCTTCGGCCAGCTCGGGGTTCTTGCCCTTGACCAGGGTGTAGGCGCGATCCTGGGCTTCGGTCAGCAGGTCGATCAGCTTCACCGTGCCGCCATCGCGGGTCTTGAATGGGCGGCCGTCGGCGCCGTTCATGGTGCCGAAGCCCATGTGCTCCATCTCCATTGGATGGGTCACGAAACCGGCCAGGCGTGCGACTTCGAACACTTGCTGGAAGTGCAGAGCCTGGCGCTGGTCGACGAAGTACAGCACCCGATCGGCCTTGAGCACGCTGTTACGGTAGCGCACGGCTGCCAGGTCGGTGGTGGCGTAGAGATAGCCACCATCGGCCTTGACGATGATCACCGGCAACGGCTCGCCATCGGCGGTCTTGAACTGGTCGAGGAACACGCACTGGGCGCCGTTGCTTTCCACCAGCATGCCCTTGGCCTTGAGGTCGTTGACCACGTTGATCAGGTCGTCGTTGTAGGCGCTTTCGCCCATCACGTCGGCCATGGTCAATTTGACGTTCAGCAACTCGTAGATTTTCTGGCAGTGGGACAGGGAGATGTCCTTGAACTTGCTCCACAGCGCCAGGCACTCGGCATCGCCGGCTTGCAGCTTGACCACCAGGCCCCGGGCACGGTCGGCGAACTCGGGCGACTCGTCGAAGCGTTGCTTGGCGGCGCGGTAGAAGTTCTCCAGGTCCGACAGTTCATCGCTGGTAATGGGGTTTTCCTGAAGGTAGGCCATCAGCATGCCGAACTGGGTGCCCCAGTCGCCAACGTGGTTCTGACGGATCACGGTGTCGCCGAGAAACTCCAGGACCCGCGCCACGCCGTCGCCGATGATGGTCGAGCGCAGATGGCCGACGTGCATTTCCTTGGCCAGGTTGGGCGCCGAGAGGTCGACCACGGTGCGCTGCAACGGACCGGCCTTGCGCACGCCAATGCGCTCGTCGGCCAGGGCCGCGTCCAGGCGCGAGGCCAGGGCCTGGGTGTTCTGGAAGAAATTGATGAACCCGGGGCCGGCAATGTCGGCCTTGCTGACGTTCTCGTCGGCCGGCAGCGCGGCGATGATTTTCTCCGCCAAGTCCCGCGGTTTCATGCCGGCCGGCTTGGCGAGCATCATCGCGATGTTGCTGGCGAAGTCGCCGTGGGTCTTGTCGCGGGTATTTTCGACCTGAATCGCCGGCGACAGGCCTTCTGGCAGCACACCTTCAGTGACGAGTTGGGCGATGGCTTGCTGGATGAGCTGGCGAATGGTGTCTTTCATGGTCTTCTCTTTCAACCGCAGGCGCGGCGGCGCTTCGATGCGCTGGTGGAAAAACTGGGCATTATCCGTGGCCCGGACGAGCTTGCCAACTGTAGCGGGTCGGTTGGGGATGTGTGGTGACTATTCTTGCTGGCCTGGACGCACGCGATCCCACAGGGGGCCGGCTTGCGGTCCATTCAGTACAAATCCACCGGATCCACATCCAGCGACCAACGCACTGCCCGTCCACTGGGCATCTGCTCCAGCACCAGTAGCCAGGCACTCAATAGCCGATGCAACGGCGCCCGGGCATTGGCCTGTAGTAAAAGCTGGGCTCGATAGCGCCCCGCCCGCCGTTCCATCGGCGCCGGCACCGGGCCTAAGAGTTCGATGCCGGTGAGGTTCTGCTCCGCCAGCAAGCGCTCTGCCTCGCCGCAGGCCTCATCAAGGAACGCTTCGGCCTGCCCCGGCTTGTGGGCCTCAGCCCGCAACAGCGCCAGATGGGCAAACGGCGGCAGGCCGGCGCTGCGCCGTTCACTCAAGGCCTGTTCGGCGAAGGCGAAATAACCTTGCTCGGTCAGTTGGATCAGCAACGGATGATCGGCCAGGTGGGTCTGGATGATCACTTTGCCCGGCTCCTCGGCCCGCCCGGCCCGGCCTGCGACCTGGACGATCAACTGTGCCATGCGCTCGCTGGCGCGGAAATCACCGGAAAACAGTCCGCCATCGGCGTCGAGGATCGACACCAGCGTGACCCGTGGGAAGTGGTGCCCCTTGGCGAGCATTTGCGTGCCCACCAGGATGCACGGCTGGCCCTTCTGGATCGTTGCGAACAACTGGTTCATCGCATCTTTGCGCGAAGTGCTGTCGCGATCCACCCGCAGTACCGGGTAATCGGGGAACAGGATGCCCAGCCGTTCTTCGGCGCGTTCGGTGCCGGCGCCGACCGGGCGCAAGTCCACTTTGCCGCACTGCGGGCAATGCCTTGGCACGCGCTCGACGTGGCCGCAATGGTGGCAACGCAACTCGCCATGGCGTTGATGCACGGTCATCCGCGCATCGCAACGCTCACAACCAGACATCCAGCCGCAGTCGTGGCACAACAGGGTCGGGGCAAAACCGCGGCGATTGAGGAACACCAGGACCTGTTGCCCGGCAGCCAGGGTCTGGCCGATGGCTTGCTGCATCGGCCCGGAAATACCGCTGTCCAGCGGGCGGCTTTTCACGTCCAGGCGCAGGAAGCGCGGTTGCTTGGCGCCGCCGGCCCGCTCATTGAGGCGCAGCAGGCCGTAGCGACCGGTATAGGCGTTGTGCAGGCTTTCCAGCGATGGCGTGGCCGAGCCGAGCACGATGGGAATGTTTTCCTGGCGGGCGCGCACCAGCGCGAGGTCGCGGGCGTGGTAGCGCAGGCCTTCCTGCTGTTTATAGGAACCGTCGTGCTCTTCGTCGATGATGATCAGGCCGGGGTTCTTCATCGGTGTGAACAGGGCCGAACGGGTGCCGATGATGATATCGGCCTCGCCGTCCCGGGCGGCGAGCCAGGCCTCCAGGCGTTCGCGGTCGTTGACCGCTGAGTGCACCAGGGCGATCCGGGCGTTGAAGCGCTGTTCGAAGCGCGCCAGGGTTTGCGGGCCGAGGTTGATTTCCGGAATCAGCACCAGCGCCTGCTTGCCGGCCTCCAGGGTCTGGCGGATCAGTTGCAGGTAGACCTCGGTCTTGCCGCTGCCGGTGACACCTGCCAGCAGAAAGGCGTGATAACTGTCGAAACCTGCGCGAATCGCTTCGCAAGCGGCTCGCTGTTCGGCGTTGAGCGGCAGTTCCGGCTGGGCCAGCCAATGTTCATGGCGGGCGCCGGGGGCATGCCTGCGTACTTCCACCTGGACCAGGTCCTTGGCCAGCAACAGGTCCAGGCTGTCCTTGCTGAGCATCAGTTTGCTCAACAATTGGTGCGCCACGCCGTGGGGATGTTGGGCCAGGGTCGCCAAGGCCTCGCGCTGGCGCGGGGCGCGGGCGATGCGTGGATCGTCCAGCGAGGCGCCGGGCGCCACCGACCAGAACCGCTCCTGGCGCGCCTCGGCCGGTTCGCCTTGGCGCAGCAGCACCGGCAGCGCCCAACTCAGGGTGTCGCCGAGGCTGTGCTGGTAATACTGGGACGTCCACAGGCACAACTTGAACAGCGCGGCGGGCAGTGGTGGCGTGGCATCGAGCAGGGCCAGGGCTGGTTTGAGCTTGTCGACCGGGACCTCGCTGTGGTCGGTGACCTCCACCAGGATGCCGATCATCTCCCGCCGGCCGAACGGCACCCGCAGGCGCATGCCCGGCTGCAACTGGGCGCGCAGGACTCCGGCCGGGGCGCGGTAGTCGAACAGGCGGCGCAGCGGCGAAGGCAGGGCGAGGCGCAGGATGGCGTCGGGCACGCGGGGGATCTCGATAGGCGGACAAGTTCGCAAGGCTGAACACGATTCAATGTGGGAGCGAGCTTGCTCGCGATGGCTGTGGCACAGCCAGCATCACTGCAACTGACCCACCGCTATCGCGAGCAAGCTCTCTCCCACAGGGATTGTGCTTGAGGCCGCGAGCCTAGCAGACGGTTGGTACAAGTCATAGCTTGCGTGATTGATGTTGTCTGGTAGAATCCGCGGCCTAATTACGTGCGGTATTCAACAATAGTGTTGGGTGGCGGCACGCTAGCCTGAGGAAAACAGCATGAAAACCGATATCCATCCGGAATACCCAGTAATTGCCGTAACCTGCAGCTGCGGCAACAAGTTCGAAACGCGTTCGACCTACGGCAAAGCCCTGGCGATCGACGTTTGCAACGAATGCCACCCGTTCTACACCGGCAAGCAAAAGACTCTGGATACCGGCGGTCGTGTTCAGAAGTTCGCCGATCGTTTCGGTGCTTTCGGCAAAGTTACTCCAAAAGCCTGAGGCTGATCATTTTGGATGGTCGTTTCGACCGCTCCAGACTGATGAAAAAGGCGTCCCTTGCGGGCGCCTTTTTTGTGTCCGCGATTTGCCTCGGTGGTGCCCAGGCGTCCTGTCCTTCGCCGGGCAACCTGCCCCAAGTGGCGGTGCAACGGGTGGTGGACGGCGATACCTTGTACCTGGAGGATGGCCGGCGCATTCGGATGATCGGTCTCAACAGCCCTGAACTGGGCAAGCGAGGCCGCGCCGACGAACCGTTCGCCGTGGCGGCGCGTCAGCGACTCGAAGCCCTGGTAGCCGCCAGTGATGGCCGGGTGGGCGTGTTGCCTGGCAAGGATGACCGCGATGATTACGGTCGCACACTGGCCCATGTCTACAACGCCCAGGGCGAGAACCTCGAGGAACGGTTGATTGCCGAGGGGCTGGGGTTTCTGGTGGCGGTCGCGCCGAACGTCGACCTGGTCAGATGCCAGCAAATGGCTGAACGTCATGCGCGGCAAGCCGGATCCGGCCTCTGGAAAAAATCGCCCGTCGTGCGAGCGGAGCAAATCAATGCGCCCGGTTTTGTGCTGATGAGCGGACGTGTCGAAAACGTGCAGCGCAATCGCGGTGGCATCTGGATTGAATTGCAGGGGTCAGTTGTCCTGCACATTGCGCCCGGTGTGCAAAGACGCTTCGACGCCTCGGCCCTGAAGCGGCTAAAGGGCCGAAAAATCGAGGCCCGTGGCTGGGTCGTCGATCGCGCCCGACGCGGCGGCCACAAGGCCGGGCAGGCGCGATGGATGTTGCCGCTGACCGATCCTGCCATGCTGCAAGCGGTCTTGTAAGAAAAAATTGTAGACATTTTGTCAGTGGATTGTATGCATGTGGCCCTTGTGTTTCGTGGCTCTTGGCCCAAAGTCGTAGGGCAGGGCGCTTGACAGCAGTGACTGGTCAGTCTTGTGGGGACTTTGCGAGGCGCGTATCCTCGGCGGTCCGTCTGTCCAACACAGTAAAAAGCGGAATGCCCACATGTCTGATCTGAAAACTGCCGCTCTCGAATATCACGCTAATCCTCGTCCAGGGAAGCTGAGTGTCGAGCTCACCAAGGCCACCGCTACTGCTCGCGACTTGTCGCTGGCCTACAGCCCCGGCGTAGCCGAACCAGTCCGCGAAATCGCTCGCGACCCTGAACTGGCCTACAAATACACCGGTAAAGGCAACCTGGTTGCAGTCATTTCCGATGGCACCGCGATTCTCGGCCTGGGTAATCTCGGCCCATTGGCTTCCAAGCCAGTCATGGAAGGCAAGGGCGTGCTGTTCAAGCGCTTCGCCGGTATCGACGTATTCGACATCGAAGTCGATTCCGAGAGCCCGCAAGCCTTCATCGACACCGTCAAGCGCATCTCCATTACCTTCGGCGGCATCAACCTGGAAGACATCAAGGCACCTGAGTGCTTTGAGATCGAGCGCGCCCTGATCGAACAGTGCGACATTCCGGTATTCCACGATGACCAGCACGGCACCGCGATCGTTACTGCGGCCGGCATGATCAACGCCCTGGAAATCGCCGGCAAGACCCTGCCGGAAGCCAAGATCGTCTGCCTCGGCGCTGGCGCTGCGGCCATCTCCTGCATGAAGTTGCTGGTGAGCATGGGCGCCAAGATCGAAAACATCTTCATGGTCGACCGTACCGGTGTGATCCACTCCGGCCGTGACGACCTGAACCAGTACAAGGCCGTGTTTGCCCACGCGACCGACAAGCGCTCCCTGGCGGACGCGCTGGACGGTGCCGACGTGTTCGTCGGCCTGTCGGGTCCGAACCTGCTGAGCCCGGAAAACCTGCTGCGCATGGCGCCGAACCCAATCGTGTTCGCGTGCTCGAACCCGGACCCGGAAATCGCCCCGGAACTGGCTCACGCCACTCGTAATGACGTGATCATGGCCACCGGCCGTTCGGACTACCCGAACCAGGTCAACAACGTACTGGGCTTCCCGTTCATCTTCCGCGGTGCCCTGGACGTTCGCGCCAAGCGCATCAACGAAGAAATGAAAGTCGCGGCCGCCAACGCCCTGCGCGAACTGGCCAAGCTGCCGGTGCCTCAGGAAGTGTGCGACGCCTACGGCGGCATCAAGCTGGAATTCGGTCGTGAGTACATCATCCCGAAACCAATGGACGCCCGCCTGATCACCCTGATCTCCGACGCCGTGGCCAAGGCCGCCATCGAGACTGGCGTGGCGACCCTGCCGTATCCGAAGAACTACCCGCTCAAGAGCGTGGATGACGTGTTCAACGGCTAAGCCGTTGTAGCGCTTCAACGAAAAACCCCGGCTCTTGCGAGTCGGGGTTTTTTATTGTCCTGCGGAAATTGTCTGGGGCGACATGGTTCTTCAGGGAAGCCAGATAACCTGTGGCGAGGGAGCTTGCTCCCGCTGGGCTGCGAAGCGGCCCCAAAAACTTGCGGTCGCTGCGCAACCGAGCGGGAGCAAGCTCCCTCGCCACAGGTTGGTGTGCTGTTGTTGCTTAGAACAGATCGATCGGCGCCGCTTCGTCCGCTGGCAGCGGGCTGCCCGGTGCGACGCCATTGCCCAGCTCGTTGACCGATGGCGGGGTGTCTTCGCTCTTGAACAGTTCGAAGTACGCCCCTGGGGTGCCTGGCGTGGCCGCACGGCCGCTGACCGGGTCGACCCGCAGGCTGAGGATGCCTTCCGGCTCCGGCTGGGTGTGCGGCGGCTTGTCCTTGAGGGCGGCGCCCATGTAGCTCATCCAGATCGGCAGCGCCACGGTACCGCCGAACTCGCGGCGACCCAGGCTTTCGGGTTGGTCGAAACCGGTCCAGACGGTGGTCACGTAATCGGCGTTGTAGCCGGAGAACCAGGCGTCCTTGGATTCGTTGGTGGTACCGGTCTTGCCGGCCAGGTCGGTGCGGCCCAGGGCCAGGGCGCGACGGCCGGTGCCGAGCTTGATCACGTCCTGCAGCATGCTGTTGAGGATGTAGGTGGTGCGGCCATCGACAATGCGCTCCGCGATGGCGGGCGCCTGGGGCAGGCCTGGGGCCGTGGTGGCTTCGCCCGGCGTCGCATTGACCGTAAACGTCTCGGTGGATGGGGCGGCGAGGCCATCGCTGGCCTGCTCACCCGTGGGAACGCGTGGCGGGTTGGCGACGAACAGCGTCTCGCCGTTGCGGCTTTCGATCTTGTCGATGATGTACGGAGTGATCTTGTACCCGCCGTTGGCGAACGTACTCCAGCCGGTGGCGATTTCCATCGGCGTCAAGGTCGCGGTGCCCAGGGCCAGGGACAGGTTGCGCGGCAGGTCCTGCTTGTTGAAGCCGAACTTGCTGATGTAGTCGATGGTGCGGTCCACACCCAATGCCTGCAGCAGGCGGATCGATACCAGGTTACGGGACTTGTACAGCGCTTCGCGCAGGCGGATCGGGCCAAGGAACGTATTGGTGTCGTTCTTCGGACGCCAGACCTTGTCCAGGTACTCATCGACGAACACGATCGGCGCGTCGTTCACCAGGCTGGCGGCGGTGTAGCCGTTGTCCAGGGCGGCGCTGTAGACGAACGGCTTGAAGCTCGAGCCCGGTTGGCGCTTGGCCTGCAACGCGCGGTTGTAGTTGCTTTGCTCGAAGGCGAAGCCACCCACCAGCGAACGGATGGCACCGTCCTGCGGGTCGAGGGACACCAGTGCGCCTTGGGCGGCCGGGATCTGGCTGAACTTGAGCGTGTTGTCCGCCTGGCGCTGGACGCGGATCAGGTCGCCGACCTGGGCAACGTCGGACGGTTGCCGTGGGTTGGCGCCCATGCTGTTGGTATTGAGGAACGGCCGAGCCCATTTCATGGTGTCCCAGGCCACGTGTTCCTCCTGTTCGCCGTTACGGGTCAGCACCTTGATGCCGTCCTTGTCCACCGACGTGACGATCGCCGGCTCCAGGCTGCTGATGGTGCGCTGCTTGGTCAGCTCCAGGGCCCAGGCTTCCTTGGTCTTGCCCGGCAGGCGCGATTCAGGGCCACGATAGCCGTGGCGCTGGTCGTAGGTCATCAAGCCTTCGTGCAGCGCGGTGTTGGCCATTTCCTGCAAGTTGCTCGGCACCGTGGTGGTCACGCGGAAACCTTCGGTGTAAGCGTCGCTGCCATAGCGCCCAACCATCTCGGCACGGGCCATCTCGGCGATATACGGGGCGTTCACTTCCGGTGTCGGTACGTGATAGCTGGCGTTCAGCGGTTCATTGATCGCGGCGGTGTAGTCGGCCTCGCTGATCTTGCCGAGCTTGTACATGCGCCCCAGGATCCAGTCGCGACGTTCCTTGCTGCGTGCCGGGTTGGCCAGCGGGTTGAAGCGCGAGGGTGCCTTGGGCAGGCCGGCGATCATCGCCATCTGTGCCAGGCTCACGTCGCGGATCGACTTGCCGTAATACACCTGCGCCGCCGCCTCGATGCCGTAGGCGCGGTTGCCCAGGTAAATCTTGTTCACGTACAGCTCGAGGATTTCATCCTTGGTCAGCTGCCGCTCGATTTGCAGGGCCAGGAGGATCTCGGTGGTCTTGCGCGAGAAGCTGCGCTCGCTGGTCAGGAAGAAGTTCTTGGCCACCTGCATGGTGATGGTGCTGCCGCCGGACTGGATGTGGCCGCTCTTGATCAACTGGCTGGCGGCGCGCATCAGGCTGCCCGGGTCGACGCCGTAGTGATTGGCGAAGTTATCGTCTTCAGCACTTAGTAACGCATTGATGAAATTGGGGGGAATGTCGGCGAAACGGATCGGCGTGCGGCGCATTTCGCCAAATTCGGCGATCAATTTGTTGTCGCTGCTGTACACCCGCAAAGGAATCTGCAACTGAATACTTCTCAGCGCCTCCACGGACGGCAATCCCGGACTAAGGTAAAGAAAGGCACCGCTCAGGCCCAAGAGCAGTCCGCAGAAAACGGCGACGATGGACCATCCGAAAAATTTCAGCAGACGAATCAAGGCTTTTGGATATCCAGGCAAAGAATGAAAAAGGCGCCAGGTGCAGGGATGGACCCGTGCTTGCAACAAAGCGAAAAAAAACGCTGGGCATTATAAGCATTTTTTTTCGTCGGGAATGCCATCCGGACGTCCGTCGGACCGGTGTGATTGAACGCAATGCATATTAGAGAGTCCGTAACTCACGGATAGTCATAGGGAATTGGTAGTGCTACGACTCTTCAATAAAAAAGCCCATGCGCTTCTGGGGATCGACATCAGTTCGACGTCGGTGAAGCTGCTGGAGTTGAGCCGCCAGGGCGACCGATACCGCGTCGAGTCCTACGCGGTCGAACCGTTGCCAGCCAACGCCGTGGTCGAGAAGAACATCGCCGAGCTCGAAGGGGTGGGGCAGGCGTTGTCGCGTCTGTTGGCCAAGGCCCGGACACCCTTGCGTGGCGTGGCCGTGGCCGTTGCGGGTTCGGCGGTGATCACCAAGACCATCGAGATGGACGCCGGGCTGTCCGACGATGACATGGAAAACCAGCTCAAGATCGAGGCCGATCAATACATCCCCTATCCCCTGGATGAGGTGGCCATTGATTTCGAAGTCATGGGTGTTTCGCCACGCAGTGCCGAGCGCGTCGAAGTGCTGCTGGCGGCGTGCCGCAAGGAAAACGTCGAGGTCCGCGAGGCCGCGTTGGCGCTCGCCGGGCTGACGGCCCGGGTGGTCGATGTGGAAGCTTATGCGCTAGAGCGTGCTTTCGGCCTGCTCGCCAAGCAACTGGCTGCCTCTCAGGAACGGCTGACTGTGGCGGTTGTCGACATCGGCGCCACCATGACCACCCTTAGCGTGCTGCACAACGGGCGCATCATCTATACCCGCGAACAATTGTTCGGCGGTCGCCAACTGACCGAGGAAATTCAGCGTCGCTATGGTCTGACACCCGAACAGGCCGGCCTGGCAAAGAAGCAGGGTGGCCTGCCGGACGACTATCTCAGCGAAGTGCTGCAACCTTTTCGCGAGGCCCTGGTACAGCAGGTCTCGCGGTCCTTGCAGTTCTTCTTCGCCTCGGGCCAGTACAGTGCGGTGGACCACATTTTGCTGGCCGGGGGCACGGCTTCGGTGGCCGGCCTGGATCGGCTGATCGAGCAGCGCCTGGGCACGCCGACCCAGGTGGCCAACCCCTTTACCAACATGGCCCTGAGCAGCAAGGTCAATGCCGGCGCCCTGGCCGGTGATGCGCCGGCACTGATGATTGCCTGTGGGCTGGCCCTCAGGAGTTTCGACTGATGGCGCGGATCAACCTGCTTCCATGGCGCGAAGAGCTGCGTGAAGAACGGCGTAAACGCTTTTTGCTGGCCTTGGTGGGGGCGCTGGTCGGTGCGGTCGGCGTGGTCCTGGTCGCGGTCCGGTACTTCGACAGCGCCATCGACCATCAGGTCGCTCGCAATAGCCATCTCTCCCAGCAGATCGCCGTGCTGGACGAACGCATTAAGCAGATCAGCGAATTGAAGGCCCGTCGCCAGCAATTGGTGGAGCGCATGCGCATCATCCAGGACTTGCAAGGTAACCGGCCGGTCAGCGGGCGCATCTTCGACCAATTGGTGCGGACCCTGCCGGACGGGGTGTATTTCACTGAAGTGAAGATGGAAGAGCGGACGCTCTTGATCAAGGGGGCCGCGGAATCGAACAACCGGGTCTCGGACCTGATGCGCAACCTGGACTCGTCGGACCTGTTCGACACGCCCAGCCTGACGGAGGTCAAGGCTACCACCGCTGGGCAGCTCGACCAGGCCAACGTCTTCCAGCTGACGGTTCGCCAGACTCGCCCGGCCGATGCGGAGGACGCCCAATGAAGCCAGGGGAGTGGTTCGACGCACTGCGCAAGATCGATCTCAGTGACCTGGACACCAACAACATCGGTTCCTGGCCCGCGCCGATCAAGTGGCTGTCGGGTGTCCTGCTGGTGGTCCTGGTGCTGGGGCTGGGCTATAACTTTGCCTTGAGCGACCTGGAGAACCAGTTGCAGCAGGTGCGCGAGGAAGAAAACACCCTCAAGGCGCAATTCGCGGGCAAGGCCCACATGGCTGCGAACCTGGAGCGCTACACCGAGCAGATGAAGCAGATGGAAATGTCTTTTGGTGTGCTGTTGCGGCAATTGCCCAGCGATACCGAAGTGCCAGGCCTGCTGGAAGACATTACTCGCACCGGCCTGGGCAGTGGCCTGGAGTTCGAGGAAATCAAGCTGCTGCCGGAAGTCACCCAGCCGTTCTACATCGAGTTGCCGATCCAGATCACCGTGACCGGCGGCTACCACGACCTGGCGACGTTCGTCAGTGGGGTGGCGGGGCTGCCCCGGATTGTCACGCTGCACGATTTCGAGATCGCACCGATGGAGCCCGAGGCCGGCGCGAAGCTGCGCATGAGCATCCAGGCCAAGACCTACCGGTACAACGAGCAGGAGGCGCAACCATGAGGCCGCTGTGTCGTATCTGCCTGCTGGCAGGCCTGGTTGCGCTGGCGGGCTGCGACAGCGACAACGGTTTCAGCGACCTGGACGCCTACATGAACGAAGTGCGTCTGCGGCCACCCGGCAAGATCGAGCCGACGCCGACGTTCAGGCCCTACGAAACCTTTACCTACAGTGCCGCCAACCTGCGCAGCCCGTTTTCCCGGCAGGTTCGCGTGGACCAGGCTGAACGGCAGCGGGGCTCGCGCAATGTCCGGCCCGATCCGAACCGGGTCAAACAGTACCTGGAAGGCTTCAACATCGAGCAGTTCGAAATGGTCGGTACGATCTCCAATGTCAGTGGCTCCTTCGCGCTCCTGCGGGGCGCGGGCGGGGTGCATCGGCTCAAGGTCGGTGACTATCTGGGGCGTAACGACGGGCGGATCGTCAGCATCAGTGCCACCCAGGTCGATGTGGTCGAAATCGTTCCCGATGGCGAGGGTGCCTGGCTGGAGCGACCACGGACCATTCCTTTGAAAGAGCATTCATAGTGGAATTCGAACAATGAACAGGTTTTTTTCAGCCCTCGGTATTTCGCTATGGATAGCGCTGTTGTCGCCGATGGTTCTTGGGGCCAGCCTGAAGACGCTGGATGTGGCGGCGTTGCCGGGGGACCGTGTCGAGTTGAAGCTCACCTTCGACGGGCCGCCGCCACCACCCCGGGGCTACACCACCGAACAACCGGCCCGGATTGCACTGGACCTGCCGGGCGTGACCAATCAACTTTCCAGCAAGCGCCACGACCTGGGCGGGGGCAATGCACGCAGCGCCACTGTGGTCGAGGCTGGGGATCGTACTCGGTTGATTATCGGCCTTACCCAACTGGCGCCATATGACACCCGGATCGAAGGTAACAACCTGTTCGTGGTGGTTGGCAAGGGCGCCGCCCCGAAGAGCACTGCTCCGAAGAACTCCACCACTCAGCCCCCGCGCCCGGCGGTTGCCAGCGCTGCGCCTGCGAGGGCCAGTGGGCCGGTGGGCAAGGCGATCCGTGGGGTGGACTTCCAACGCGGGACCCAGGGCGAAGGCAACGTGGTGATCGATCTGTCTGATCCGTCCATCGCCCCGGACATCCAGGAGCGCGAAGGCAAGATCATCCTCAATTTCGCCAGGACGCAGTTGCCCGAGCCGCTGCGGGTGCGCCTGGACGTCAAGGACTTCGCTACCCCGGTGCAATTCGTCAATGCCAGCGCCGGCAGCGACCGGGCGACCATCAGCATCGAACCCAGCGGGACTTTCGACTACTCGACCTACCAGACCGACAACAAGCTCACCGTCAGCGTCCGGCCCATGACCGTCGACGACCTGCAAAAACGTAACGCCGACCGGGCGGCCTACAGTGGCGAGAAGCTCTCGCTCAACTTCCAGGACATCGAGGTGCGTTCGGTCCTGCAACTGATTGCCGATTTTACCAACCTGAACCTCGTGGCCAGCGACACGGTGCAGGGTGGCATCACCCTGCGGTTGCAGAATGTGCCCTGGGACCAGGCGCTCGACCTGGTGCTCAAGACCAAGGGGTTGGACAAACGCAAGGTCGGCAACGTGCTGTTGGTGGCTCCGGCCGATGAAATTGCCGCCCGTGAGCGCCAGGAACTGGAGTCGCAGAAGCAGATTGCCGACCTGGCGCCGCTGCGGCGTGAGCTGTTGCAGGTCAACTATGCGAAGGCGACGGACATCGCCAAGCTGTTCCAGTCGGTGACCAGCGCCGAGGCGAAAGCCGATGAGCGCGGCACGATCACGGTCGATGAGCGAACCAACAACATCATTGCCTACCAGACCCAGGACCGTCTCGACGAACTGCGCCGGATCGTGGCGCAACTGGATATTCCGGTGCGCCAGGTGATGATCGAGGCGCGGATTGTCGAGGCTAACGTCGACTACGACAAAAGCCTGGGCGTGCGTTGGGGCGGTTCGATTCAAAACAAGGGCAACTGGAGTTCCTCGGGGGTTACCACGGGCGATTCAACCACTGTCGGCACGCCGGGTAGCACCAGCACCAACCAGCCGTTCGTCGACCTGGGCGCCTCGGGCAATACCTCGGGCATTGGCATTGCCTTCATCACCGACAACGTATTGCTGGACCTTGAACTGACGGCCATGGAGAAGACCGGCAACGGGGAGATCGTCTCCCAGCCCAAGGTGGTGACGTCCGACAAGGAGACGGCAAAGATCCTCAAGGGCACGGAAATTCCTTATCAGGAAGCCAGCTCCAGCGGTGCGACGTCGGTGTCGTTCAAGGAGGCTTCACTGTCGCTGGAGGTGACCCCGCAGATCACTCCAGACAACCGGATCATCATGGAGGTCAAGGTCACCAAGGATGAGCCGGACTACCTGAACAAGGTGAATGATGTGCCGCCGATCAAGAAAAACGAGGTCAATGCCAAGGTCCTGGTCAATGATGGCGAGACCATTGTGATTGGCGGGGTTTTCTCAAATACTCAGAGCAAGGTTGTAGATAAGGTGCCATTTCTTGGCGATGTGCCGTATCTTGGCCGCCTTTTCCGGCGTGATGTGGTTTCGGATAGCAAATCCGAGCTGCTGGTGTTCCTCACTCCGCGTATCATGAATAACCAGGCGATTGCTGTGAGTCGTTGATTCTGTGCGAAATTTGATTCTTGTTGGGCCGATGGGCGCTGGAAAAAGCACCATCGGCCGTTTGCTGGCCAAAGAGCTGCGCCTGCCGTTCAAAGATTCCGACAAGGAAATTGAATTGCGCACGGGCGCCAATATCCCATGGATTTTCGACAAGGAAGGCGAGCCGGGCTTTCGTGACCGTGAGCAGGCGATGATCGCCGAGCTGTGCGCGTTCGATGGCGTGGTGCTCGCCACCGGTGGCGGCGCGGTGATGCGCGAAGCCAACCGTCGGGCGCTGCATGCCGGCGGACGAGTGGTCTATCTGCATGCTTCTGTCGAGCAGCAGGTGGGTCGCACCGCTCGGGATCGCAACCGCCCGCTGTTGCGCACCGCCGACCCGGCCAAGACCCTGCGGGACCTTCTGGAGCTGCGTGATCCGCTGTATCGGGAGATCGCCGACCTGGTGGTGGAAACCGACGAGCGGCCGCCGCGGATGGTGGTGCTGGACATTCTCGATCGCCTTCAGCAACTGCCTCCCCGTTAATGCGCTTGGCGAAATGCGCTATCCTCGACGTCCCGTCGGAACCCGTCCGAGGCGTGGCGGATAGCCATTAATGACGGCAAGCCAAGCTCTTGGGACCTGTGGCGAGGGGATTTATCCCCGTTGGGCATTTCGTTAATCGCAGGCAGGACGCCTGATTCCATCTTTACTGTGGGGACACATGCAGACACTTAAGGTCGACCTGGGCGAGCGCAGCTACCCGATTCATATTGGCGAGGGCCTGCTGGACCAGCCCGAACTGCTGGCGCCGCATATCGCCGGGCGGCAAGTAGCGATCATTTCCAATGAAACCGTCGCGCCCCTGTATCTGGAACGTCTGACCCGCAGCCTGTCGGCCTTCTCGGTCATTTCCGTGGTATTGCCCGACGGCGAAGCCTTCAAGAACTGGGAAACCCTGCAACTTATCTTCGATGGCCTGCTGACTGCGCGCCACGATCGCCGCACCACGGTGCTTGCCTTGGGTGGCGGTGTGATCGGCGACATGGCCGGTTTTGCAGCCGCCTGCTATCAACGCGGCGTCGATTTCATCCAGATCCCCACCACGCTGCTGTCGCAAGTCGACTCGTCGGTGGGCGGCAAGACCGGGATCAACCATCCGCTGGGCAAGAACATGGTCGGTGCTTTCTATCAGCCCAATGTGGTGCTGATCGACACCGCCACCCTCAATACCCTGCCGGCTCGCGAACTGTCTGCCGGGTTGGCGGAAGTCATCAAGTACGGGCTGATCTGCGACGAGCCGTTCCTGGGCTGGCTAGAAGAGAACGTCGACCGCCTGCGCGCACTCGATCAAGCAGCCCTGACCTACGCCATCGAACGCTCCTGCGCCGCGAAGGCCGCCGTGGTGGGGGCCGATGAGCGTGAATCGGGAGTGCGTGCCACGCTCAACCTGGGCCACACCTTTGGCCATGCCATCGAAACCCACATGGGCTATGGCGTCTGGCTGCATGGCGAGGCCGTTGCGGCCGGTACGGTCATGGCCCTGGAGATGTCTGCGCGCCTGGGCTGGATCAGTGAACAGGAGCGCGATCGCGGTATCCGTCTGTTCCAGCGCGCCGGGCTGCCGGTGGTTCCGCCTGAAGAAATGACCGAGGCGGATTTTCTTGAACACATGGCAATCGACAAAAAAGTGATCGACGGTCGTCTGCGTCTGGTGCTGCTGCGCCACATGGGCGAAGCGGTGGTGACCGACGATTATCCGAAAGAAGTTCTACAGGCCACGCTGGGAGCGGACTACCGCGCCCTGGCTCAGCTTAAAGGTTAATAAGATCCGATGACTAGTTTGCATGCCGACGAGGCTTTCCTCGGCCATTTCCAATTGAGTCATGACCCTTTCGCACCGCGGGTCCCGGGCTTCAAGTTCTTTCCTGCACAGCGCAAGCCGGTACTGGGCCAGTTGCATCACCTGGCGCGCTACAGCCAGTTGCTGCTGGTGGTCACCGGTCCCCAGGGTAGCGGCAAGACCTTGCTGCGCCAGGCCCTGGTGGCCAGCACCAACAAGCAGTCCGTGCAAAGCGTGGTGGTATCGGCCCGTGGCGCCGGCGATGCAGCCGGTATATTGCGTCAGGTGGCCCAGGCGCTGAACGTCGCGCAGGCCGAAATCGGTGCAGTTCTCGATCAGATCGTGCAACTGGCGCTGACCGGGCAGGAAGTCTATCTGCTGGTGGACGATGCCGAGCAGCTCGACGAGTCGGCCCTCGAGGCCCTGCTGGCCTTGGCGGCCGGAGCGCCAGAGGGTCGCCCTCATGTGTTCCTGTTCGGTGAGTCGTCGCTGATCGCTGATCTGGAGCAATTGAACCTTGAGGAAGAGCGCTTCCACGTCATCGAGTTGGCGCCCTACACCGAGGAAGAAACGCGTGAATACCTGGCCCAGCGTCTTGAGGGGGCGGGCCGGGGTATCGAACTTTTCACCGCCGATCAGATCTCTGAGATTCACGAAAGCTCCGACGGTTGGCCTGGCAACATCAACCAGGTCGCCCGCGATGCTCTGATCGAAGTCATGATTGCCAGCCGCTCAGCGGTGAAGCGTCCAAGTATGGGGTTCAACATGCCGAAGAAACACGTATTGGCAATTTCCGCCGTCGTCGTGGTCGCGGTTGCCGCCGCCTGGCTGATGCCGGGGCGCACCAAGGCGCCTACCACGGGTACCCCTGCCAACGAACAGGCGCAACTGCCTCTCGGCCAAGGGACGCCGCAACCCAACGGGGGTGCGCCGGCAGTGGAATTCGCCGGCAACACCCAGCCGATGCCACTGCCGCTGGTCGGCCAGTCGCAACCGGTCATGCGTGGCCCGTTGGCTGAAGCGGCCGGTGGCATCACCGAAGGCGACGACGGCGCAGCGCCACCGGTCGACGACAGCAGCGACGTGCCGCCGACCGTGACCACCACCGCACCGCCTGTGGGCGTGCCGGCCGGCCCTGCCCCGACGCCTGCCCCGGCCGCCAAGCCGACTCCGGCACCCACCCAGGTGGCCACCGCCAAGCCTGCCCCGGTTCCAGCGCCTGCCGCCAAGCCGGCGGCACCAGCGCCCGCAGCCAAGCCTGCTGCTGCCCCGGCCAAGACCGCGGGCGGTAGCTGGTACGCTGGCCAGGCACCGGGCAACTACGTAGTGCAGATCCTCGGCACCAGCTCCGAAGCCGCGGCACAGAACTTCGTCAAGGAGCAGGGCGGCGAGTACCGCTATTTCAAGAAAGTCCTCAACGGCAAGCCGCTGTATGTCATCACCTACGGCAGCTTTGCCAACCGTGATGCAGCCGTTTCCGCCATCAAGGCCTTGCCAGCGAAGGTTCAGGCTGGTAAACCTTGGCCTCGCACTGTCGCCAGCGTCCAACAGGAACTGGCAGCAACTCGCTGAAGATTCGGCGGCCTTACCCAGGCCGCCTCTCCCGGCAACCTCAAAATTTCCGCAGGGGCGGGCGACCTTTCAGGCCGCGCGCCTTGTGGTGTCTGCGTCACAGTAGTGTTTGAGTCGTAGCGGTCGAACCCAAAAAAGTTTTGACTAGCACAGCATATAGCTTTAAACCTTTCACAAATGCGACATGGATTTGCGACAGTTCGTCGTCAAATTTGTGAGCCTCTGTGTCGGTGTGTACAATGACCTCCCTTTTGCCCCCGCAAAGCTGGCGTACGTTCGGCGCGGCATGCAACTGGTTGAATTGAAAAGAAATTTGCCTCGATTAGAGGCAGCCTGGTGAGAAAGTGTCTATGAAAGCAGGTCTGTACCAACCAGATGAATTCAAGGATAACTGCGGTTTCGGCCTGATAGCTCATATGCAGGGCGAGCCCAGCCACACCCTTTTGCAAACGGCCATTGAGGCCCTGACCTGCATGACCCACCGTGGTGGGATCAACGCCGACGGCAAGACCGGCGACGGTTGTGGCTTGCTGATTCAAAAGCCCGACGAGTTCCTGCGTGCCATTGCCCAGGAAACGTTTGGCGTGACCCTGCCCAAGCAGTACGCCGTGGGCATGGTGTTCTTCAATCAGGACCCGGTGAAGGCCCAGGCGGCTCGCGAAAACATGAATCGCGAGATCCTGGCCGCCGGCCTGCAACTGGTCGGCTGGCGCAAAGTGCCGATCGACACCAGTGTCCTCGGCCGCCTGGCGCTCGAGCGCCTGCCGCAGATCGAACAGGTATTCATCGCTGGCGAAGGCCTGAGCGACCAGGACATGTCGATCAAGCTGTTCAGCTCCCGTCGTCGTTCGTCCGTGGCCAATGCCGCCGACACCGATCACTACATCTGCAGCTTTTCCCACAAGACCATCATCTACAAAGGCCTGATGATGCCGGCGGACCTCACCGCCTTCTATCCGGACCTGAGCGACGAGCGCCTGAAAACCGCGATCTGCGTGTTCCACCAGCGCTTCTCCACCAACACCCTGCCGAAATGGCCGCTGGCCCAGCCATTCCGCTTCCTCGCCCACAACGGCGAGATCAACACCATCACCGGCAACCGCAACTGGGCCGTGGCCCGTCGCACCAAGTTCGCCAACGACCTGATGCCCGACCTCGAAGAACTCGGCCCGCTGGTCAACCGCGTGGGTTCGGACTCCTCAAGCATGGACAACATGCTCGAGTTGATGGTGACCGGTGGCATCGACCTGTTCCGCGGCGTGCGCATGCTGGTGCCGCCGGCGTGGCAGAACGTCGAGACCATGGACCCGGACCTGCGGGCCTTCTACGAATACAACTCCATGCACATGGAACCGTGGGATGGCCCGGCCGGTATCGTCATGACCGACGGTCGCTACGCCGTGTGCCTGCTGGACCGTAACGGTCTGCGGCCGGCGCGCTGGGTCACCACCACCAACGGGTTCATCACCCTGGCTTCGGAAATCGGCGTCTGGAACTACCAGCCCGAAGACGTCATCGCCAAGGGCCGCGTAGGCCCGGGCCAGATCTTTGCCGTGGACACCGAAACCGGCCAGATCCTCGACACCGACGCCATCGACAACCGTCTCAAGTCCCGTCATCCATACAAGCAATGGCTGCGCAAGAATGCCCTGCGCATCCAGGCGACCATGGAAGACAACGACCACGGTTCGGCGTTCTACGACGTCGACCAGCTCAAGCAGTACATGAAGATGTACCAGGTGACGTTCGAAGAGCGTGACCAAGTGCTGCGTCCGCTCGGCGAGCAGGGCTACGAAGCGGTCGGCTCCATGGGTGACGACACGCCGATGGCCGTGCTGTCGCAGCGCGTGCGCACGCCTTACGACTATTTCCGCCAGCAGTTCGCCCAGGTGACGAACCCGCCGATCGACCCGCTGCGCGAAGCGATCGTGATGTCCCTGGAAATCTGCCTCGGTGCCGAGCGCAATATTTTCCAGGAGTCGCCGGAGCATGCCTCGCGGGTGATCCTCAGCTCGCCGGTCATTTCCCCGGCCAAATGGCGCTCGCTGACCAATCTCGACCGTCCGGGCTTCGCGCGCCAGGTCATCGACCTGAACTACGACGAAAGCGTCGGCCTGGAAGCGGCGATCCGCAACGTTGCCGATCAGGCGGAAGAAGCCGTGCGCGCCGGTCGTACCCAGATCGTGCTGAGCGACCGTCACATCGCGCCGGGCAAACTGCCGATCCACGCCTCGCTGGCCACCGGCGCGGTGCACCATCGCCTGACCGAAAAAGGCCTGCGCTGCGACTCCAACATCCTGGTAGAGACCGCCACCGCCCGCGATCCGCATCACTTTGCGGTGCTGATCGGTTTCGGTGCCTCGGCGGTGTATCCATTCCTGGCCTATGAAGTGCTGGGCGATCTGATCCGTACCGGTGAAGTGCTGGGCGACCTCTATGAGGTCTTCAAGAATTACCGCAAGGGCATCACCAAGGGCCTGCTCAAGATCCTGTCGAAGATGGGCATCTCGACCATCGCCTCGTACCGTGGCGCGCAACTGTTCGAGGCCATCGGCCTGTCGGAAGAAGTCTGCGAGCTGAGCTTCCGTGGCGTGCCGAGCCGCATCAAAGGGGCGCGTTTCGTCGACATCGAAGCCGAACAGAAAGCCCTGGCGGCCGAAGCCTGGAGTCCGCGCAAGCCGATCCAGCAAGGCGGCCTGCTGAAGTTCGTCCATGGTGGCGAGTACCACGCCTACAACCCGGACGTGGTCAACACCTTGCAAGCCGCCGTGCAGCAGGGCGACTACAGCAAGTTCAAGGAATACACCTCGCTGGTGGACAACCGTCCGGTGTCGATGATTCGCGACCTGCTCAAGGTCAAGACCCTCGACACGCCGTTGGACATCAGTGAAATAGAACCGCTGGAGTCGGTGCTCAAGCGCTTCGATTCGGCCGGTATTTCCCTGGGTGCCTTGTCCCCGGAAGCCCACGAAGCCCTGGCCGAAGCCATGAACCGCCTCGGTGCGCGTTCCAACTCCGGCGAAGGCGGCGAAGACCCGGCGCGCTACGGCACCATCAAGAGCTCGAAAATCAAGCAGGTGGCCACCGGTCGCTTCGGTGTGACGCCGGAATACCTGGTCAACGCTGAAGTGCTGCAGATCAAGGTTGCCCAGGGCGCCAAGCCCGGCGAAGGCGGCCAGCTGCCTGGCGGCAAGGTCAACGGCCTGATCGCCAAGCTGCGCTACGCGGTGCCTGGCGTGACCCTGATCTCGCCGCCGCCGCACCACGACATCTACTCGATCGAAGACTTGTCGCAACTGATCTTCGACCTCAAGCAGGTGAACCCCAAGGCGCTGGTCTCGGTGAAACTGGTGGCGGAAGCGGGCGTTGGCACCATCGCGGCCGGCGTGGCCAAGGCCTATGCCGACCTGATCACCATCTCCGGCTACGACGGCGGCACCGGCGCATCGCCGCTGACCTCGATCAAGTACGCCGGTGCACCGTGGGAACTGGGCCTGGCCGAAACTCACCAGACCCTGCGCGGCAACGATTTGCGCGGCAAGGTCCGGGTGCAGACCGACGGCGGCCTGAAAACCGGCCTGGACGTGATCAAGGCCGCCATCCTCGGCGCCGAGAGCTTCGGCTTCGGCACCGCGCCGATGATCGCCCTGGGCTGCAAATACCTGCGCATCTGCCACCTGAACAACTGCGCCACGGGCGTGGCGACCCAGAACGACAAGCTGCGCAAGGACCACTACATCGGTACCGTGGACATGGTGGTGAATTTCTTCACCTACGTGGCCGAAGAAACCCGTGAGTGGCTGGCGAAGCTGGGCGTGCGTTCGCTCGAAGAGCTGATCGGCCGTACCGATCTGCTGGAAGTGATCGAAGGCCAGACCGCCAAGCAGCATCACCTGGACCTGACCCCATTGCTGGGCAGCGATTACATTCCGGCAGACAAGCCACAGTTCTGCCAGGTTGATCGCAACCCACCATTCGACAAGGGTGAGCTGGCCGAGAAGATGGTCGACATGGCCGCTGCGGCGATCAACGACCTGAGCGGTGCCGAGTTCGACCTGGATATCTGCAACTGCGACCGTTCCATCGGCGCACGGATCTCCGGCGAAATCGCCCGCAAGCACGGCAACCAGGGCATGGCCAAGGCGCCGATCACCTTCCGCTTCAAGGGCACCGCAGGCCAGAGCTTCGGCGTCTGGAACGCCGGTGGCCTGGACATGTACCTGGAAGGCGATGCCAACGACTACGTGGGCAAGGGCATGACCGGCGGCAAGCTGGTCATCGTTCCGCCCAAGGGCAGCGTCTACAAGACCCAGGACAGTGCCATCATCGGCAACACCTGCCTCTACGGCGCCACAGGCGGCAAGCTGTTCGCCGCCGGCACCGCAGGCGAGCGTTTTGCCGTGCGTAACTCCGGGGCCCACACTGTGGTGGAAGGCACCGGGGATCACTGCTGCGAGTACATGACCGGTGGTTTTGTCTGTGTGCTGGGCAAGACCGGTTATAACTTCGGCTCTGGCATGACTGGTGGTTTCGCCTACGTGCTCGACCAGGACAACACCTTCGTTGACCGGGTCAACCACGAACTGGTGGAAATCCAGCGGATCAGCGGCGAGGCGATGGAAGCCTATCGCAGCCACCTGCAAAACGTGCTGAACGAGTACGTCGCGGAAACCGACAGCGAGTGGGGTCGTGAACTCGCCGAGAACCTCGATGACTACTTGCGCCGTTTCTGGCTGGTCAAGCCCAAGGCTGCCAACCTGAAGTCGTTGCTTTCCAGCACTCGTGCCAACCCGCAGTGATATGCGCCTGAAGAGTTTGATGAGGTTTTAACAATGGCTGAACGTCTGAATAACGACTTCCAGTTCATCGATGTCGGGCGCAAGGATCCGAAGAAGAAACTGTTGCGTCAACGCAAGAAAGAGTTTGTGGAAATCTACGAGCCTTTCAAACCCCAGCAGTCGGCCGACCAGGCCCACCGCTGCCTGGGTTGCGGTAACCCGTATTGCGAATGGAAGTGCCCGGTGCACAACTTCATTCCCAACTGGTTGAAACTGGTGGCCGAGGGCAACATCCTCCAGGCCGCCGAGCTGTCCCACCAGACCAACACCCTGCCGGAAGTCTGCGGCCGGGTGTGCCCGCAGGATCGCCTGTGTGAAGGTGCCTGCACCCTCAACGACGGTTTTGGCGCGGTGACCATCGGTTCGGTGGAGAAATACATCACCGACACCGCGTTCGCCATGGGCTGGCGGCCGGACATGTCCAAGGTCAAACCGACCGGCAAGCGCGTGGCAATCATCGGTGCCGGCCCGGCGGGCCTGGGCTGTGCCGACGTGCTGGTGCGTGGCGGCGTGACCCCGGTGGTGTTCGACAAGAACCCGGAAATCGGCGGCTTGCTGACCTTTGGCATCCCCGAGTTCAAGCTGGAAAAGACTGTGCTGAGCAATCGTCGCGAAGTCTTCACCGGCATGGGCATCGAGTTCCGCCTGAACACCGAGGTGGGCAAGGACGTGACCATGGAGCAACTGCTCGAAGAATACGATGCGGTCTTCATGGGCATGGGCACCTACACCTACATGAAGGGCGGCTTTGCCGGAGAGGACTTGCCGGGCGTGTACGATGCCCTGGATTTCCTGATCGCCAACGTCAATCGCAACCTGGGCTTTGAAAAGTCGCCGGAAGATTTCGTCGACATGAAAGGCAAGAAGGTGGTGGTGCTCGGCGGCGGCGATACGGCGATGGACTGCAACCGCACCTCGATCCGCCAGGGCGCCAAGTCGGTGACCTGCGCCTACCGTCGTGACGAAGCCAACATGCCCGGTTCGCGCAAAGAGGTGAAGAACGCCAAGGAAGAAGGCGTGAAGTTCCTCTACAACCGCCAGCCGATCGCCATTGTCGGCGAAGACAAAGTCGAAGGCGTGAAGGTGGTCGAGACCCGTCTCGGCGAGCCGGACGCCCGTGGCCGCCGCAGTCCCGAGCCGATCCCCGGTTCCGAAGAAATCATCCCGGCCGACGCCGTGGTCATCGCCTTCGGCTTCCGCCCAAGCCCGGCGCCGTGGTTCGAGCAGTTCAGCATCCAGACCGACAGCCAGGGCCGCGTGGTGGCTCCGGAACAGGGCCAGTACAAGCACCAGACCAGCAACCCGAAGATCTTCGCCGGTGGCGACATGGTCCGTGGTTCAGACCTGGTGGTGACGGCCATCTTCGAAGGCCGCAATGCGGCGGAAGGGATTCTGGATTACCTGCAAGTCTGACCGCTGTTGATCGTTCCCACGCTCTGCGTGGGAATGCAGCCCGGGACGCTCTGCGTCCCCCTTGGAACGCGGAGCGTCCCTTGAGACATTCCCACGCAGAGCGTAGGAACGATCAGTTAAACCGCGACAAATTGCCCCGATAGATAAAAGGCACGGCTCTTGCCGTGCCTTTTGCGTCGCGCTCTGAGAAAATGCCCGCACTTTTTTTCCGGATGCCGACATGACTGCCCTGAAGAACGACCGTTTCCTTCGCGCCCTGCTCAAGCAACCCGTTGACGTCACCCCGGTGTGGATGATGCGCCAGGCTGGTCGCTACCTGCCGGAGTACCGCGCCAGCCGCGCCAAGGCCGGTGACTTCATGAGCCTGTGCATGAACCCACAGTTCGCCTGCGAAGTGACGATGCAGCCGCTGGATCGCTATCCGCAGCTGGACGCGGCCATCCTGTTTTCCGACATCCTGACCATTCCCGATGCCATGGGCCAAGGCTTGTACTTCGAGACCGGCGAAGGCCCGCGCTTCAAGAAAGTCATCAGCACCCTGGCCGACATCGAGGCCTTGCCGATTCCCGATCCGCAGAAAGACCTGGGCTACGTCATGGACGCGGTCAGCACCATTCGCCGTGAACTCAATGGTCGCGTGCCGCTGATCGGTTTCTCCGGCAGCCCGTGGACGCTCGCGACCTACATGGTCGAAGGCGGTTCGTCGAAGGACTTCCGCAAGACCAAGGCGATGCTCTACGACAATCCGCAAGCCATGCACCTGTTGCTGGACAAGCTGGCCCAGTCGGTCACCGCCTACCTCAACGGCCAGATTCTGGCCGGTGCGCAGGCCGTGCAGATCTTCGATACCTGGGGCGGCAACCTGTCGGCGGCGGCGTACCAGGAATTCTCCCTGGCCTACATGCGCAAGATCGTCAGTGGCCTGATCCGCGAGCACGAGGGTCGCAAAGTCCCGGTGATCCTGTTCACCAAGAACGGCGGCCTGTGGCTGGAAAGCATCGCCGATGCTGGCGCCGACGCCCTGGGCCTGGACTGGACCTGCGACATCGGTAACGCCCGCGAGCGTGTCGGTCACAAGGTTGCCCTGCAAGGCAACATGGACCCGACCGTGCTTTACGCCAAGCCTGAAGCCATCCGCGCAGAAGTCGGGCGCATCCTGGCCAGCTATGGCAGCGGCAGTGGCCATGTGTTCAACCTCGGCCATGGCATCACCCCGGAAGTCGACCCGGAACACGCTGGGGCCTTCCTGCGGGCGGTGCATGAGTTGTCGGCGCAGTACCACCAGTAATCGTTTTCCAGCGTCAGCCAGCCTGTCCGGACCCGTGCCGGACAGGCTTTTTTTCGCCTGTTTTTTATTTGTTAAATGTAAAGCGTCAGTTGTTTTGTCTGATGTGTCTGTTTGTTTTTGTTTGATAGTTATTTCTGTTCGTAAGAAGTTTCTCAAGCTATGTAAGAGAAATAGCTTCAGAGATCATTCCTTCTATTTTGAGAGATTTTTCCTACATAGGAACTGTTCAACTTTCTATAAGGTTCGGCGCTTGTTAGGTCTGGCGCTGAACGATCCGGCGCGCCTTTCAAGATGACGGTGATTCGTCTTTTCAATCTCGATGAGTAGTCTGGAACTTATATGAAAAATAACTTCAATAAGGGCAATGTATTAACGGGGTGTGCTTCGTCGTTAGTGCTGTTGTCGGCCATGGTGGCGTCCCAAGGTGTGCATGCACATGGTTTCGTCGAAGTGCCGCCTTCTCGTGCGCTGTTGTGCCAGAAAGGTGTCAACCTAAACTGCGGTGGCGCGCAATACGAGCCGCATAGTACCGGCGAGACCTTCAAGGGCTTCCCGAATGGAGCCGGTGGTGGGCCACTGCAAGGCCCTATCGACGGCAAGATCGCCAGCGGCGGCAACGCCAACTTCTCCGCTCTTGATGCGCAATCGGCTTCGCGCTGGCACCTGACCGAAATCAGGGACCGCAACATTACCTTCCAATGGAAATACGACGCAGCGCACCGGACGAGCAAACACGAATACTTCATTACCCGCGACGGTTGGAAGCCGAACCAAGCGCTCAAGCGCTCCTCGTTCGACAGCACGCCGTTCTGTACGGTGGATGGCGGTCATCAAATTCCGGTAAGCGGTGCCCCGCACAACTGCGTCATTCCTGACAGTAAATCGGGTCATCACGTCATCCTCGCCGTCTGGACAGTGGGCGACACGGATAACGCGTTCTACAACCCGGTGGATGTGAACATTCTCGCCGAAGCCGCATTGCCGGGCGGCTGGTTGCCGGTGGGCAGCATTACGCCATCGACTCCGTTGCTGGCGGGTGACAAGGTCAAGGCCCGTGCATTCTCCGCCACCGGCGAAAATGCTGAGTACAGCGTAGAAATCAGTATCGACAACGCTGAAGAAGGCAAGCCTGAGAATTGGTCGTTCAAACTGGCCGAAGCCATTAACACCCATGCCCTGATTCGTGCCGGTATTCGTGGTGAAGACGGCAATATCGCGCCGGTCAAAGGTACCAACAGGCTGTACGCCCAGAAAGAAAGCGGTGTGACTGGCTATCAAGTGCAGTTGGACATGCAGGAAGACGCCAGCGCCAGCATGGAAATTTCTTCCCTGCAGCCAGAGTACGTGCTCGATAAAGGTCGGGTCAGCATGGCGTTCACCGCGCAGACAAACCGCCGAATGAACCTCGAAGCCGCACTGTTCGATGAGAAGAACAAGCAGGTCGGTACCGTCAGCCAGGCCGTGGGTGAAGGCAGTACCGGCCTGAGCCTGGACGTGCGCAGCGCCCCGGGCGCCCACACCCTGACGCTGGTGGGCACCACCGAAGATGGGCGTACCACGCGCCAGGAGACCCAGACCGTCACCCTGACCGGTGAGGGCGCCGGCATCGAGTACGACTTCGTGTTCCCTGAAGGCATCAGTGACTACACCGCCGGCACGAAAGTGCTGCAGCCCAAGACTGACGAAGTCTTCGAGTGCAAGCCGTTCCCGGCGTCCGGCTACTGCAAGCAGTACAGCCCGACCTCGAACGGTTTTGAACCGGGTGTCGGTGCCTCCTGGCAAAGCGCCTGGGACAAGCTGTAAGTCCTGACAGGCATGGCTTCAGGCGGCCCACCGGGTTGCCTGAAGCCTTCAAGCGAGGGCGCGATGATGCATTCCAATTATTCCAAGCGACGGGTGCTGCTGCACTGGCTGTCGGCGGTGATTATTTTATGGACGTTGGTGTCCGGTTTTTATGTGGCTTTCAACCCGGTGTCAGCTTCGACCGAACACTGGATCGGCTCACTCAATGTGTCGTTGACCACGCTGTTCATTCCGTTTTTCGTGTGGCGGGCCTGGCTGTTTTTTTGTGAGCTGGAGCCCCGTGGGGCAGCGCTTTCATTGAACAAGAAGCTGGCCTTGGTGGTGCATGCGCTGATCTACCTGACCATCAGCGTCGTGCTGGTGACCGGCGTACTGATGATGAAAAGCACCATCAGTGTCTTCGGCCTTGTTCGCTTTCCTCAACCATTGGCTGATCCGGCGCTGATCGAACTGGCCAACACCCTCCATAGCCTGTCTTGCGTGGTGCTTTCGATGCTGATTGCGCTGCACCTGTGCGCGGTGCTCTGGCATGAGTTTTCCGGGCGCAGGGTGGTACGACGAATGTCTTTCGCCAAGCCAGCTGGCGCGATGAGCCGGAGAGCGCAAAGGTGAGCCTGTCTTTCCTTGGCCGCCGCCTGCCGAGACTGCTGCTGGTGCTCGTGCCGCTGCTTTACGGGATATTGCTGGCCGGACAAGAGTGGCGCTTTCACCAGGGTTTGGGTCGTGATGTGCCGGTGCCGGCGGACCCGCCGATGGTTCCGGTTCGTGACCTGCCCAACGTGCAAGCCGTGGCGACCGTGCTTGGCCTGGCGCCTGAAGGTGCCCAGGCGCCAAGCGCCGAACCGATTACGTTGCAGGCCAGTTTTGTCGCCGGCCAAGGTTTGTCGCGGGCATTGTTGGCGGACGCCGCCGGCCCGCGCATTTACCAGGTGGGTGAGCGCTTGCCCGGTGGCAGCGTGCTGCGTCGGGTCGAAGCCGGCCATGTGACGTTGTGGCGCAACGGACGTGAAGAGCGCCTTTCCCTGCAACAAGACGCCAAGCCCTTGCTGCGCCGATTGACCCCCGAAGACGGGCACCATGCCACGCTTGTTTCCACGCAATACCTACGCCCGGTGGCCGGGCAATCAGAGTGATCGAATTCATGAACAGCTTTATCCGGGGCCGTGTAGCACGCGTCCTGTTCGGCCTTGCAGTGGTGTGTCCACTGACGTTTCCCGTTTCGCTGCGAGCCGAGGAGGCCCAGTGGCAACTGGCGATGAACAACGCGGAACTGCGCGACGTGGTCGAGGAATTCTCGGCGATCCTGGGCAAGACCGTGGTGCTCGATCCCCGGGTGTCAGGGCGCATTACGGTCATGTCCCGTCAAGCGCTGGACCGCGAGGGGGTACGTCGGTTGTTCTATTCGGTACTCGATGCACACAACTTCACCGTGATCGACGAAGGCGAGCGGATCCTGATCACCCCGGTCAGCGATGCCAAGACGCGTGCCGGTATCGCCGACGAACAAAGCGCCACACCGTCGCAGTTCATCACCCGGGTCCTCGACCTGCAATCGAGTGTCGCTGCCGACGTCGCCGGGCTGATCCGCCCCTTGGTATCGGCCAATGGTTACGTCGGCCCTTCGGTCTCGTCCAACGCCTTGGTGGTCACCGACACGGCGGCCAACGTCCAGCGCATCGCCGGCGTGGTGCAACGGTTGGATTCAGGACGCAACCGCAATCACGTGGTGGTGCGCTTGAAGCACGCCCAGGCCGGGGACATCGCCCCACTCGTGGAAGCCTCCGGCGGCAAGCGCGAGGGGGAAACGGCGGGCGTGGTGATCGCCGATGCCCGCAGCAACCGGCTGGTGATCATCGGCGCGCCAGCGGTGCGTCAACGCCTGGTCGACCTGGCCCGGACCCTGGACGTGCCGGCAGCCGCTTCCCAGGACAACGCGCGGGTCATCCGTCTGCGTCACAGCGATGCCAAACAGTTGGCCGAGGTCCTGGAAGGTGTCGGGCAGGATAGGAAAACCACCCCGGTCCTTGCTGGCCAACGGGAAACCGCGGGGTCCAGCCCCTTCAGGATCAAGGCCGATGAAAGCCAGAATGCCTTGGTCATGATCGCCGAGCCGGCCCAGGTCCGCATCATCGAGAACATCGTCCGGGAGCTGGATCAACCCCGGGCCCAGGTGCTCATTCATGCGGCCATCGTCGAGGTGAGCGGAGATATTTCCGAAGCGCTGGGGGTGCAGTGGGGAGTCAAGAGCGGCAGCGCGACAGGTGGCATCAATTTCCCGGGAACTGACATTCCGATCGTCGGCCTGGACTTCAATAAGCTGGATAAAAAGACTGAAGGCGCATTCCTGCGGCTGGGCGGTGACCGCTTCAGTGCACTGGTTTCGGCGCTGGCGAGCGATACTCACAGCAACCTGCTTTCCACCCCCAGCCTGCTCACCCTGGATAACCAGGAAGCGGAAATCATCGTGGGCCAGAACGTCCCGTTCAAAACGGGTTCCTATGCCACCAGCGGCAACGGTGCGGACAATCCGTTCACCACCGTGGAGCGCAAGGACGTCGGCATCAGCCTCAAGGTCAAGCCCTACATCAACGAAGGCTCGACCTTGCGCCTTGAAGTCGAGCAGGAAGTTTCGGACATCGCACCGTCTGTTTCCGGAGTCGATTCCTCCGATCTGATCACCAACAAGCGCGCCTTGAAGAGCACGATCCTGGCGGACGATGGCGAGATCATCGTGATCGGCGGCCTGATCCGCGACAGTGTCCGCAGCCAGCAAAGCGGTGTGCCGCTGCTGCGCAGTATTCCCTACTTGGGCGCGTTGTTTCGCTGGAACCGCGACACCCAGACCAAAAGCAACTTGATGGTGTTCCTGCGCCCGACCATCGTGCGTAGCAGCGAAGACCTGGCCGATGTGAGTCGCCAGCGCTACGACGCGCTCCGGGAACTGAGCAGGCCCGGCTCGCGGAAAAACAACTCGCTGCTCTTGCCCCGGGATGCCCGCCAGTTGTTCGACTCATCCAAGGATGCATCAGCGGCCGATTCGCAACAGCGTGCGGGGGCCTTGTGACTGAACCGCAGGCCCCGTTGCCCTTTGGTTTCGCCAGACGTTTCGGTGTGCTGCTCGAAGGCGAGGGGCCGACCTTGAGCCTGGTGATGCGCGGCGACACGCCCCTGACCGCCGTGGCCGAAGTGCGGCGCCTGTGCGGGCGGGATTTGCCCATCCAGGTGCTGGAACCGACGCTGTTCGCCGCGCGCCTGGCCAGCGTCTATCGCCAGGGCCAGAGTGCCGCCGAGCAGGTGGCCCAGGGCCTGGACGAAGAGCTGGACCTGCTCAGCCTGGCCGACCAAATGCCGCAGACTACCGACTTGCTGGAGCAACAAGGTGATGCGCCGATTATCCGGCTGATCAACGCGCTGCTCAGCGAGGCAGTCCGCGAACAGGCCTCGGACGTGCACCTGGAAACGTTCGAGCAATACCTGTCGGTGCGCATGCGCATCGACGGGCAGTTGCAGGAAATGCTGCGCCCGCGCCGGGAACTGGCGAACTTGCTGGTGTCGCGGATCAAGGTCATGGCCCGTTTGGACATCGCCGAAAAGCGCGTACCCCAGGATGGGAGAATGGCCTTGCGCCTGGCCGGCCATGAAGTCGATGTACGGGTCTCCACGTTGCCTTCGGCCCATGGCGAGCGCGTGGTGTTGCGCTTGCTCGACAAGCAGGCCGGGCGTTTGGACCTGCATCGCCTGGGCCTGCCCGACGACACCCTCGCCGACCTGCGGCTATTGCTCGGCAAACCCCACGGCATCGTGTTGGTGACCGGTCCCACGGGGTCGGGCAAGACCACCAGCCTGTACGCGGCCTTGAGCAGCATCAACGACCAGAGTCGCAACATCCTCACCGTCGAAGACCCCATCGAATATCACCTGCCGGGCATCGGCCAGATGCCGGTCAACCCGAAGGTCGACATGACATTCGCCCGTGGCTTGCGGGCTATTTTGCGCCAGGACCCGGACGTGGTGATGGTCGGCGAGATACGCGACCGCGAGACCGCCGAAATCGCCGTCCAGGCGTCGCTGACGGGCCACCTGGTGCTCTCGACCCTGCACACCAATACCGCCGTCGGCGCGGTCACGCGGTTGGTGGACATGGGCGTGGATGCGTATCTGCTGGCGTCGTCCCTGGCCGGCATCGTCGCCCAGCGCTTGTTGCGGGCCTTGTGCCCGTCCTGCAAGACGCCTTATGTGGCCGACGCCGCTACGTGTCGGCGCCTGGGCCTCGATGCCGGTGCCGCGCCCCGGTTGTTCAAGGCCCAGGGCTGCGAGCAATGCCAGAAGGGTTATCGCGGACGCTTTGGTATCTATGAGTTGGTGAATGTCAGCGCCGCCCTGTCGCAACTGATTCATCAGGGCGCCACCGAGCAGGCGCTGGCCGCCGAGGCGCGCAAGACCTCCCGCAGCCTGTTTCAGGACGGTCGCCAGCGGGTGCTGGAAGGCCTGACCAGCGTCGACGAACTGCTGCGCATTACCCAGGAGGATTAGCACCATGCCGACCTTCGACTATCGGGCCGAGGACGCCCAGGGCCGCCGCTGCAAGGGCCGTGTGGAAGCCGACAGCCCGCGCCATGCTCGCCAGTTGCTGCGCGAGCGCGGCTTGCTGCCCTGCGAACTGCTTGCAGCGAAGGAACCGCGAACCCTGGGCGGGTGGCACGCCGGAACGTGGTTGAGCCCGGCAGATCTGGCATTGCTGACGTTGCAGTTGTCCACCTTGATCCAGGCCGGCCTGCCCCTCGAAGAATCCCTGGGAGCGGTGGCGCAACAGAGCCAGAAGCGCCGTGTCGCCCACCTGCTGGCGGCGGTGCGCAGCCGGGTGATGGAAGGCCACGCATTGGCGACGGCCCTGAGGGCCTTTCCCCAGGCGTTTCCCGAGCTGTTCTGCGCCACCGTTGCCGCAGGCGAGCAATCCGGCCACTTGGGTCAGGTGCTGGAGCAATTGGCGACCTACACCCAGGCGCGCCAGGCGTCGCGCCAGCGCATTCAACTGGCGTTGGTGTACCCGCTGATTCTGATGCTGGCCTGCGTCGCGATTGTTGCGTTCCTGCTGGGCTACGTGGTGCCGGATGTGGTGAAGATTTTCGTCGACAGTGGCCAGCCGTTGCCTTGGCTGACTCAGGCGCTGATTGCGATGAGCGACGGCTTGCGTCGCTACGGTCTGCTGCTGCTCGGGGCCCTGGCCGGGCTGCTCGGGCTGTGGCGCTGGAGCCTGCGCCAACCGGCGTGGCGCCTGCGTTGGCACCGCTTGTTGCTCAGGCTGCCGTTGTTGGGCGAGGTGCTGCGGGCCATGGAAGCGGCCCGTTTCGCCAGCACCTTGGCGATCCTGAGCAAAAGCGCGGTGCCGCTGGTGGAGGCCTTGCACATTGCCGCCCAGGTGATCGGCAACCTGACCATTCGCGCACGCATGGCCGACGTGGCCCGTTCGGTCCGCGAGGGTGGCACCCTGACCCGTGGCCTGGAACTGGGCGGGGATATCCCGCCGCTGATGCTGCACATGATCGCCAGCGGTGAACGAGCCGGCGAACTCGACAGCATGTTGGCCCGCGCCGCCGAACAACAAGAGGCCAGCCTCGCGGCACGCATCGCGCTGGTGGTGAGCCTTTTCGAACCGGCCATGTTGGTGCTGATGGGCGGCGTCGTGCTGCTGATCGTCATGGCCATTCTGCTTCCTATCTTGAGCCTCAACCAATTGGTGAATTGACCCATGACACTTCAAAACAACCGACCGGTACGCCCCCAGCGTGGTTTCACCCTGATCGAAATCATGGTGGTGGTGGTCATTATCGGCATCCTCGGCGCCATCGTCGTGCCGCAGTTTATGAGCCGGCCTGACCAAGCCAAGGTCACGGCCGCGCGCACTGATATCCAGGCGATTGCCACGGCCCTGGAAATGTACCGTCTCGACAATGCTCAATATCCTTCGACCCAGCAGGGCCTGGAGGCGTTGAGCAAGCGTCCTTCCGGTACGCCAGCCGCGAAAAACTGGAACCCCCAGGGGTATCTGAAGAGCCTGCCGGTCGACCCTTGGGGCACGCCCTATCAGTACCTCAATCCTGGCCTCAAGGCGCTCGATGGCGGTTACGACCTGTACTCGCTGGGTGCCGACGGCCTGCTGGGCGGCGAGGGCTTTGCTGCCGACATCGGCAATTGGGCTGAGTGAACATGAGCCGTGATTCTCGGGGTTTCACCTTGCTGGAACTGATGGTCGTCATTGTGTTGATCGGGAGCGTGATGGGCATGGTCAGCCTGGCTATCGGCCCGAGCCCGACGCGTGAGGCCCGGCAGCAAGCCCAGGACTTCATCCGCGTGGTGCAGCAGTTGCGCGAACGCGCGGTATTGGATGGGCTGGAATATGGGGTACGTGTGCAGCCTCGCGGCTATCAGGCGTTGCGACTCGAGTCTCAGGGGTGGACAGCGGTGTCGGCGTCGCAACGGCTGCCTGAAAGCCTGACGCTTGGGTTGGAGCAGGACGGCCATGTCGTGGCGCTCGATGATGCTCGAGGTCCACCACAGTTGCTGATGCTCAGCAGTGACGAGATCAGTCCGTTCAGGTTGCTCATCAAAGTTGCTGGCCAGACGATTTCCCAGGTCGTGAGTGACGGCTTGGCGCAGCCGCTGATCGATGGCTGACGCTCGCAGGCTGGCCGCCGATTGCCAGGGGTTCACCTTGTTGGAAGTCATGGTCGCGCTGGCGATTTTCGCCACGTTGGCGGCTGCGGTGCTGTCGGCCAGTCAGTTCGTGCTCAAGCAAAGCGCCGGGCTTGAGGACCGTCTGTTCGGCGCCTGGCTGGCGGACAACCAGCTCAGCGAGCTCCGTCTGCAAGCCGCTACGCCACTGGGCCAACAGCGCCTGGCCCGGCGCCTGGATCAGCGCGATTGGATTTTGCAACAGCGTGTCGCCGCGGCCCGCGACCCGCGTCTGCTCCGGGTCGAGATCCAGGTCAGCCGGGCCGGCAGCCCAGCAGTCGTGCACCGCACCACGGGATGGGTCCGCGACCGTCATGAATAGACAATCGGGCTTCACCTTGTTGGAGCTGGTGATTGCCATCGCCATTTTTGCCTTGCTCGGCCTGGCCAGTTGGCGCCTGTTCGACGGCGTGGTGCGTACCCAGCAGGGCGCCGGCCAGCATGAGCGCGAAGTCAGGGCCTTGCAGCGTGCGGTGGGGGTGATCGAACGGGATGTGTGGCAGGCCGTTGCCGGTTCCATCGTGCTCGCGTCAGGGCGCCTGCAATTGCAGCGTAGCCATTGGCCCAATCCGCTGGACCAGCCACGCAGCGAGCGGCAAACGGTGAACTATCGACTCGAGGCAGCGGTGTTGTGGCGCGACAGTCGCGGTGAAGGGCCGGTCATCGTGCAACAGCAGAAATTGCTCGAGGACGTACGCAGCCTGAGCTGGCGTGTATTCGATGCGCAACGAGGCTGGCATGACGAAACCGTGCGCGGCAACGCGCCACTGGCGTTGGAGCTGGTGATTTCCACGGG
Source organism: Pseudomonas sp. 3JA (assembly GCF_036961705.1). Classification (NCBI taxonomy): domain Bacteria; kingdom Pseudomonadati; phylum Pseudomonadota; class Gammaproteobacteria; order Pseudomonadales; family Pseudomonadaceae; genus Pseudomonas; species Pseudomonas sp. 3JA. The sequence goes on along the minus strand of NZ_JBAMDJ010000012.1, from coordinate 37,780 downwards.
GCGTTTCCAGCAGATCCGCCGCGTGCTGTTGTTGCCTGGGGCGTTGCCGTGAGCCGGCAACGAGGCGTGGCGCTGATCAGTGTGTTGTTGGTCCTGAGCCTGGCGCTGCTTTTCACCGCTGGCATGCTGCGCAGTCATCGCCTGTTGTTGCAGAGCAGCGCCCAGCAGTTGCAGCACGTCCAACTGCGTCAATTGGGGCTGGCCGCTGAAGCCTGGGCGCAGGCGGTGTTGGAGGGTAGCGCGATAACTTCGTCCGGGCCGGTAGACCTGAGCCAGGATTGGGCTCGGCTCAAACCTGCATTCGAGATGGAGGACGCCGAGGTTCACATCGATATCGAGGATTTGTCCGGGCGCCTGAACCTTAATGCGCTGCTGGCTCAGGGCCAGACCGATCAAGTTACCCTCGGTCGTTGGAGGCGATTGTTGGCGTTGCTGGAGCTACCCGCGCTGTCATTGCCCCAGGTCGGCTCGGTGCAGGAGTTGAGTCAACTGCGCCTGTTGCCGGGCATCGACGGTCCGACGCTGCGGCGCCTGGAGCCTTGGGTGGTGGTGTTGCCCGGGGACGCCCTGGTGAATATCAATACCGCGCCGCTGCCAGTGTTGATGAGCCTGGACGGCATGGAGGATGAGGTGGCCAAGGTGTTGATCAACCAGCGTCGCCATCAGCCATACGCCAGTGTGCAGGCCTTCACCAATGACCCGCTTTTATCCGGGGTGGGCATCGGCAGCCATGGCCTGGGCGTGAGCAGCCGCTGGTTCCGAATCACCGTGAGCGTGACCCGTGCCGATAGCCGTCTGCGCCTGGCCTCGGACATCGAGCGCGACCCCGTTAGCGGACGCTGGACGGTGGCTCAGCGTCGTTTTTTACCCATCAGCCCCAGCGAGTCCCTGAGATGAAAACCTGGCTTTACCTGACAGCCGACGGCATGGATGCGCCTTGCGTCAACTGGCCGTGTTGCGTGTGGTCGTCCACGGGCGAACGACGCAGCCTGCCCTTGCATGAAGCCGCCCGCGAGTTGAATGGGCGAGTCGTCGATGTGCTGTTGCCGATGGAAATGTGCAGTTGGCTGCGCAGCGATCCGTGGCCCTCTGGACGCCAGCCGCGACCCCAGGCCCTCGCATTCGCCATCGAAGAACAGCTGAGTGAAAATCTGGAGGCGTTGCACATCAGCGTTGGCGCGCGGGACCGACAGCAGCGCTACCCGCTGATGGTGACCGAGCGAGGCCGGTTCCAGGCACTGCTGGCGCTGCTGGCTGCGCAAGGCGTCGATGTACGGGCAATGCATGTCGACGCGGACCTGCTTCCCAATGACAAGGCTTTTGCGGTGCGTTGGTTCGGTCGCTGGCTGTTGGGCGGGGCATTACCGGCGCGAGTGTCGCTGTCGGCCCGAGCCCTGGCAACGCTCAAGCCGGACTTGCCCGAAGAGATTCACTGGCTGGACGAGGGACGCGATCGTGAAGGCATCGATGAGTGGCTGCTCTGCGCTGGCGGACATCCCATCGACCTGATGCAGGGTGAGTTCCGTCGACGTCGCCAGCCGCTGCCGTGGCGTGGTGTGGCGGTTACTGCGTTGGGATTGCTATTGCTCACCTGGGCATTCAGCGAGGGCCGCATACGATTTCTTGAAAGCGAAAGCCGTCATCTGTATGCCCAGGGCGAGCAGCGATTCAGGTCGCTGTATCCCGAGCAAACGCGGATCGTCGACCTGGCGGCGCAGTTCCAGGCGTTGCAAAGTCATCGCGGGCGAAGCCAGGACACACAGGTCGCTCGTCTGGTCCGTCTGACGGAACAGGTCATTGGTGCGAGCAGCGTCGAAGTGCAGCGCATCGATTTTCGTGAAGACGAAGGTTGGAAAATCCAGCTCACCGCCACCAGTTTCGTCGAGCTTGAGCAACTGCGCGAGCGGGGGCAGCAAACCGGACTGTCCGTCACCCTGGGCAGCGCCAGCAAGCAGAACAACCGCGTGCAGGCCATCCTCACCCTGGAGAACAGTTGATGAACTTCAATAGCTTGATACAGGCCTGGGGGAGGCTGTCACGCCGTGAGCAACAATTGTTGCTGGGCCTTGTCGGGCTGCTGCTGGTGGTCGTGGTCTACACAACGATCTGGCAACCTGTCCGGCAACGGCTGGATGTCGCCGAGCGACAGTACCGCCAACAGGCCGAGCTGCACGCACGAATCCAGCGCGCCGAGCCCGCCCGGGATCTAACCACCGCCACACGGCCCTTGTCGGTGCGCGTCAATGACAGTGCGGCCGCGACGGGGTTGGAAATAGCTGAAATGGAGGTCGATGGCGATTCGTTGCGACTGGCCGTCAGTGGCGATGCCAATCAATTGCTCCAGTGGCTGGATCAACAAGAGCGGGAGGGCGCGACGCTGCAGTCGTTGACTCTGGAAGCACGTAATAGTGTGTTGGAGGCGCGGGTGGTGTTGCGTCAATGAGCGATCGAGTACACAGCCATTTTGGCCTGAAGCATGGGGTTTTTGTGGCGAGGGAGCTTGCTCCCGCTCGACTGCGCAGCAGTCGTAAAGCGGTTTGCAGGGTTCACCTGTTGCTCCGCGGCGTCTGGTTCTGGGGTGGCTGCGCCACCCAGCGGGAGCAAGCTCCCTCGCCACAAAGTATTCGCTCTGTCCCTGGTTTGGGTCGTGAACTCGTGATGGCTAAACCTGAACATTCCCCGGCAACAACGGTAACTTCGCCAGTTTCACCGCCACCAGCAACGCCACCACCAGCAAGGTGCCGATGAACAGACCGACACCGTTCCACCCGCCCAAGTGCCAGGCCACGCCGCCCGCCGTACCTGCGACACTCGATCCGGCGTAATAGCTGAACAGGTAAAGCGACGACGCCTGGCCCTTGGCTTTGAGGGCGCGGCGGCCGATCCAACTGCTGGCGACCGAGTGGGCGCCGAAGAAGCCGAAGGTGAACACCAGCATGCCCAGCACCACCAGCCACAACGGCGTGGCCATGGTCAGCGCGAGGCCGGCCAGCATCAGCGCGATGGTTGCCCAGAGCATTTTGCGTCGGCCGAGTTTGTCCGCCAGTGCGCCGATTTTCGCCGAGCTGTAGATGCCCGACAGGTACACCACCGACAGCAACCCGACAAAGGCCTGATCCAAGTGATAAGGCTCGGCCAGCAGGCGGTAACCGATGTAGTTGAACAGGGTGACGAACGCGCCCATCAAGACGAAGGCCTCGAGAAACAGCAGCGGCAAGCCGGCGTCGCGAAAGTGCATGATGAAACCCTCCAGCAGGCTACGCGGGTGCAGCGAGCGAGGACGGAAGTTGCGCGACTCGGGGAGAATCCTCCAGAACACCGCCGCCGCGATCAAGGCCAGGCCACCGATCACCAGCATCGCGGTGTGCCAACTGACAAAGTCGATCAAGACCCCGGTGATCAGGCGCCCACACATCCCGCCGATGGCGTTGCCGGCGATGTACAGCCCCATCGCCAGGCCGATGTGCTTGGGATGGATTTCTTCGCTCAGGTAGGTCATCGCGACTGCAGCCAAGCCGCTCAAAGACAGCCCCACCAGGGCGCGTAGCAGCAGCACGCCGTGCCAGGTCGGCATCATGGCACTGGCGATCGTGCACACCGATGCGGCGAACAGCGCCGCGACCATCACTGGCTTGCGACCAATGCGGTCGGAAATCGGGCCGGTGATCAACAGACCGATGGCGAGCAAGCCGGTCGCGACCGACAGGATCAGGCTGCTCTGCGCCGCATTGATGGAGAACTCCGTGGACAACAGCGGCATCATCGGTTGCACGCAATACAACAGGGCGAACGTTGCAAAGCCGCCGCTGAACAGTGCCAGCACCGTGCGCATGAACATGGGCGTGCCTTTTTCGATGTAGATGTCCTTCAGTTCGGCGACGACCTCATCTTGCACACGAGGTGGGATTTCATGGGCCAGTGGAGCGACAGCAGTTTTCACGTTGAACCTCGAACGAGCACGGCCAGGCAGGCATTGAAAAAAGCATATAGCCGGCTAACGTTTCTATCCAATATATTGTTCGACCTGTTTAAGACGTTTTACGACCTATTGGATCACCCATGGAATTGCGCCACCTGCGTTACTTCATCGCCGTTGCCGAAGAACTGCATTTCGGCCGCGCCGCCTTGGCCCTGGGTATCTCCCAACCGCCCTTGAGCCAGCAGATCCAGGCCCTGGAACAGGAGATCGGGGCGCGGTTGTTCGAGCGTACCAATCGTCGGGTCGAGCTGAGCGAGGCCGGTCGACTGTTTCTCGAGGAGGCGCGACGGGTTTTGGTCCAGGTCGATAAGGCCGCCGACGTGGCCCGTCGTGCCCAACTGGGGGAACTGGGAGAACTGAAAATCGGCTTCACCTCTTCGGCACCGTTCAACTCCACCATTCCCCAGGCGATCTTCTCGTTCCGCCAGCGCTTTCCCGCGGTGCACCTGAACCTGCGGGAAATGAGCAGCACCCAAGTGGCCGATGCGCTGGTGGACGAGGTAATCGAGGTGGGCATCATGCGGCCGTTGCCACTGCCCGACGCCTTGAGGGAAATCGAACTCAGCCGCGAACCGCTGGTGGCCGTGCTCAGCGCCAAACATCCGCTGGCCCAGGGCAACGAAGAAGGCCTGTTTCTCTCGGCGTTGGCCCAGGAACCGTTCGTGTTCTTCCCGCGCAGCTATGGCAGCGGCCTGTACGCGCAACTCCTGAACCTGGCCCGCGACGCCGGCTTCAGCCCGCACTTCGCCCAGGAAGCCGGCGAAGCCATGACCATCATCGGCCTGGTGGCGGCAGGCCTGGGCGTTTCGGTCTTGCCAGCGTCTTACCAACGCATGCGAATCGATGGCGTGGTCTACCGGCCGCTGCTCGATCCGGCGGCGGTGTCAGCGGTGTGGCTGGTGCAGCGCAAGGACCAGCGTTCGCCGATGGCGAAGGGGTTTGTGGAGTTGTTGACTGAAAATATAGACACCCACAGGTCGGCGTGATGAATAAAAAACTTGCCTATATGTGAAGGGGCGCCGCAAGGCTAATGCTGGTCATGAGAAAAGTGATGGACCTGTGGCGAGGGAGCTTGCTCCCGCTCGGCTGCGAAGCAGTCGTAAACCGGCGGGTGCGGTGTGTCTGATGTTCCGCATCTGGCAGGTTTTGGGGCCGCTTCCCGGCCCAGCGGGAGCAAGCTCCCTCGCCACGGGTGTATCGATTGCCTTAGGTGAACAGCATTACACCGAAAGGCGCCCTTGTTTGTTGTGCATTTTTTTAAGATCACTCTAATTTTCAAGAACTATTTCAATAGATTTCAAGGGACTTTAAGTGAATCCGCAATTGCGTCCTACAGAAAATCATAGGCGGTAGAGATCTCCGACTCCAGGTTGGACTTATGGGTTGTAGGAAATCTCATTCATATTGGTTGCTAAGTAAACACTGCTCGCCCCGCATTGCCCAGGGAGCGGCGTTGACTTTATCGGTCACGGCCATTTGAATGGGCTGGGCCATTTGGCGATAGTCTTTGAGCGCTGTTATGTATGACCAAGAAGCGGAATAAAACATCGCTCGCCCTGGCGTGGTTTTGTGAATCGTGCTGAATAAAACGTTCTTGCGGAGGCGTAGAGTATGGGCGCTGTTTTTAATAGGGATACGCTGCCGCTCTATGGAGGCAGTCTCGTGTCGAAAGTTGGAGATTTCGCCTATGAGGTGGTCTTTGTAATACTCGCCATTGAATTGCTCGATTTCGACTTATATTATTTAGGTTGGGTGTATTTTTTCAGGTTTATTCCTTACTTGATATTTGGTCCCGTGGGCGGGTGGCTTGCCGATGTATTTCCTTATAAGCGGAATATGTTGTTCGGCGATATTTTACGGTTTATCACGATCGCTTGCCTCTATGTGGTCTATACGGGGGGCAACTTGGATATCTATCTGCTGGTCGCGAGTGCCATGGTGATTACCCTCGGAAGAAGTCTCTTTCAGCCGAGCTTTCGCGCCTATCTACCCTTAGTCCTGGGCAAGCGAAATTTGCCGGCGGGAAACAGTCTTCTTCAGATAATAGAAGACGTTGCTTCAGTGGCAGGGCCTTTGGTCTGTTCTTTAATAATCGCTTGGGGAGACAAAGGCGAAGTCATTTTAATGTATTCGCTGGCCTACCTTGTTTCGGTGATGTGTTTGTTGTTTTTAAGGAATAATGCTTCCTGTGTCAGTGCCGCATGGTCAGCTAATAATATTTTTTCTGAAGCTAAATTGATCGCCGTGACGATGTACCATAACAACAAAAATCTATTCATGGTGATTGCAGGAACCTCGGTATGTGTTCTTTTTACTGCATCATTGCTCAGATTTGTCTTGCCTGCTTCAATTGTCAGTGTTTATGAGGGTGAAAAGCTGATAGGTTATATTTTTTCCGTGATGTCGTTAGGTACGGTTTTAGGTGGCCTCTGTTACACCCGTTGCGTGAAAGATTCCACTCCCCAGCAGTTGATGAAGTCCTGGGTAATGTATGGTGTGTTATTTTTTGCGGTTTCAATCATTATAAATTACAGCCTGTTTGGTGTGTTCGTGGTCATATTTTTCTTGGGTTTTTCGGGTGCTATTGTCGATATATCCATTATTACCAATATACAAATGCTTTCAGAGGATCGCGAGCTGGGAAAAAACTATGGCATCTATTCGACTATCGCCAATACGTGCGAAGCGGCTTCAGGGCTTGTCGCCGGAATGTTCTCATTAGTATTGGGCGGTGGCGCGTTTTCCGGTCTCTGCGTAATGATTGCGATGGCAGGTAAAACCGTCATCCATCAATTGAGGCCTTCGGTAAATGCACCCTCGCCACTCGACCCAGATGAACCATGAGCAGAGGGTCGAAAATTATGCAGGGGCGCCGTAAGGCGCCCTTGTTCGTTGTTACGCGCAAATCTGCGGGCGCACCCGCGGTCGACCCAAGGCCGGCGGTGGCGAAAAACTTGCCCGCTGGAAACCATGCGAAGTATTCATCTGTTGTAGAGCTGATTTTCCCTGAGCGAGCCGGCCTTGCAAAAAATGCTGCCCGTGTGTTTTGCTGTTTTTAATGTACTACCCGCCTATGGCGCCAGGGCGTTGTTTCGAAAGTATGTAACCGGTGCCCAGCCTGCATAAGAGCTCAATGGGCTATTGCCTCATAGCCCATTACCCTTCGAGCGTTGTGCCTATAAATCCAGTTTTGTCTTCAGGCTGTTCATGATCTCCACCCGGTTTTCAAGGTAGTGGCTCAGGCCCTTTGCGCGCAGATGACAGGCGGCGCAGTCACCGCAGCCTCTGCCCTTGATGCCGTTGTAGCATGTCAGTGTCTGTTGATCGATGAACTCCAACCACCCGTGATAATCGGCCAGCGCCCAGGTTTGGGCTTTGTTCAGCCACATCAAGGGCGTCTCGATGCGCAAGGGATAGTCCATGCCCAGTTCAATGGCGTTGTTCAGCGCCTTCACGAACGCATCGCGGCAGTCCGGATAGCCCGAGAAGTCGGTTTCACACACACCGGTGATAAGCGTTTTTGCACCCACCTGATACGCATAGATAGACGCCAGGGTCAAAAACAGAATATTGCGCCCAGGCACGAAGGTGCTGGGCAGGCCATCTCCATCGCTGTTGGCCGCGGGCACTGGAATGTTGTCGCGGGTGAGGCTGCTGATGGCCAGTTCGTTGAGCAGGGTGGTGTCCAGTATTTTATGAACGGTCACGCCAAGGGCCTTGCAGAGTTGTTGCGCCACTTCGATTTCTTGACGATGGCGCTGGCCGTAGTCGAACGTGATGCAATGAACTTCGTCGTACCGGGGTAAGGCGTGAACCAGGCAGGTAGTCGAATCCTGGCCACCGCTGAAAACGATGACTGCTTTCTTTGTCATTTCATTCATTTGGACCTGTCCCAATAGGTGCTGAAGGAGTGACCCTAGCCCGAAGTTCAACACCTTGTTGTGGGAAGTTTCCGAATTTACGTGCTCCGCTTTCTCTATTTGGGTTTTCAGTCGCAAGTGAAGCCGCTAGAAGATCGCTGCCACGGCGGGTGCCGCACACCCGGAGAATCCTCGCCAATTGGAATTGTCCGTGTGCGGCGGCGCTTGCCGTGGCAGGCGGTACTCACCTCGATCCTTTATTTTTTCACTTGGCCTTACCAGACCGTCGCAGGTTTGTTGGCGTGGTAATCATAAAAACCCTGGAGTATCCAGGTATCGCCCTTGCGTTCGAACGCGGCGCGCCATGCGCTTCTGCCGCCACCGGGGGATAGCTGGGCCATGTCGTACCAGTAATATTTGTTGATTCGTTTTGTCGTGGCCCTGCCGGCTCGAATGTCATCCATGATTTCGTTGATCTTGGCTCGGGCCGCTTCGGGAAAGTTGTCATAGGACATCTGTGTTTCAGCCAGCGTGCTGAGAGTCACCGTAAACTTGTCTATTGCGGTGGATGCTTCCCTCAGTACTGGTGAAGTGCTGGTGGTAGGTGATGTGCCAGTGACCTTCTTCGTCGGGACTTGGGTCACGACCTCGATATCAAACGCGTCGTAGTTCGAGAGATTTTTTGCGAAGTTGGTAATGTCCTCTCCGGTGACCAGTAACGTCTTGCGCTGCGACTTGCCCTTGTTGGCGATGACGTAAGGAATCTTGTTGTTGCGGATTTCCGTCAGGAGCCCGGGTTTGTGTCTTTTTTTCATCTCGTCCCGGAACGCGCCGAGCTTTTTCTTTTTGTACTCCGCGAAGTTTGCAGGGTTCGTTTTATAGTCCTCCCTGGCAGCCTCTACCTCGGGACCTTCTCCTGAAAACCGGACGCCCAGGTCCTCCCAGACGCGCTTTTCCGCGACTTTGACCACCTCATGAATATCGTCCTGTATCTTGGTCATGGCGGCTTTCTTCTTTCCCTGTTCAGGGACGATGGTGATGAATAATGCGCCGGTGAGGTTGTCTGGCAAGGAGGACATCATCATCTTGAAGTTGCCTTCGTTGTCGAAAAGCTCCTTCTTGAGTGGCAGGGTCATGTCGAAAACTTTTATTTTTTGCGCGGCCGTCAGCTGGATCCCCTTTACCTGGGAGTCGATGTCTCGGCTGCAGTAGTCGACGGCCTGCCATACGTTGAATTTGTACAGCAGGCTTTCGTGGGGCTTCTTATGTTGCCCGAGGCCGTGGAGGCCCTTGTTGATCTGGTTGATTCGTGAAAGGTAAGTGTCTATATCGGGCACGTCGATGTCATTCATGCTCTCGCGCAAGATGCGTTCGGCCAGCTCCTCGGGCATCGAGTGGATGACCTTCTTTACCGTATTCACCACCTGTCGAGAAGGCCAGTGATGGTCGACCAGGATGCCCTCCACCAAGGCGTTATAGGTTTTCTGTTGCGCAGTTTCCGGGGCCCGACTGAACAGACTATGCAGGACTCCGCCACCGAGCAGGCGTTGCGGTTCTTCGATGTGCCAGCGACCGTTTTTCCACGTCACCGTCCGTTGATGGGTACGATTGTTGGGCGCGTAGATAATCCGCAGGCTTTCCTGGATCGCGGTTTTGCAGTAGTCATGCCCCATCTTCAAATAGGCTTGGCCGGACGCGTCCCTATACAGGTTGCGACCCTCGGGGACGAGCCCTTTGCTGTCAAAACCTTTCAGGAGAAAAGGGCCTAGCTCGGGGTCGGGCATACGGGGCAGGGAAGACAGCTCCGGGCGGGTCTTGTCCCGGCGTCGTGCCGCGCGCGCCATGATCAGGTCCTGCCCGGCCTCTGCCACGACCTCACCCAGCCCGCTGATGAAATCACTGGCCCACTGGCTGAAGCTGCCACCCTCGTCTTTTATGGCCGACACCGCGGCGCCCCCGGCCATTGTCGGCAGGATCGCACGGCCCAGTACCCCGCCCAGGCGGCCCGCGTAGAACATGGCCATCGCACCCGCCAGCAAGGTGACGCCATTCCTGCGCCCTTCCTGGGCCGCTGCGCTGTCGCGCTCGGCGTTCGTTACCATCAGCGCGTCAGCCGTCTTGAGCGCGTGGCTGATCTGCGTTTCGTGCAGTGCTTTGAGCAGGTCGCCTTTGACCACGGGGGAGGCGACCTTCAAGGCGAAATCATCCTGAACCCGATGCTTTATCCATGAGAAGGTGGACTGCGTGACTTTCTTTATCTTCTCGTTGAGCGTCAGGTTTTCCGCGGCCGGCACCAGGCTGGCAAGCTGATCGGCTTGTTCCATCAGCGGCAGTTGGGAAATCAGCCAGCGGGTCATTTCCAGCGTGCTGATGAGTGTCTTGACCAGGACCGCTTCCAGCTCCCTTTCGCTTCCTGCGTGGATGTCCCTGAACACTTTTCCGTCCGGCGCACCCGGCGTGTACAGCGTCAATGAAGGCCGGCTGGATAGTTTCCTGACGCCAAAGGCCAGCAGCTCTTTCAGCACACTGTCGCCCCACTGGATCTGCCGCACCACCACCTCGTGCCCGTTGACCTTGCGGCGTTCCTCAGGCACTGCGCTGTCCAACGCCGCCAGCACCAGGTTCAGGCCGGTGTTGTCCTTATCGTGTGTAAAGTCTCCCGATATATGCGCGGCCCACGCCTGCGCCCGCATTTGTTTGGCTTTCAGAACCATCCATTGTGCCTGGCGCTCCCGGGCCGCAAGCAGCAACGCGGGCGGGATACGGGCACCCACATTTGCCCTTTCAATGATCTCCACGATCTGTGCAAAGCTCAGCGGCCCCTCTTCGGTGTGGTGGGAAGCGTTGCGTTCGTCCGGTGTCAGGTTGGACATGGCCCACTGCGTCATGGAACGGCAATCGTCGAATATCGCCTTCGCACTGCCTAGCGACACCCCGGACCCGAACGGTGACTCGCCCGTGGGCGCGTGCGAGTCGATGGTCTGCTTGCGGATGCACAGGGATACCTGGTCAGGATCGACCGGGGCGTATTTGTCCTTGATGAAGCCGGCGAGCAACGTGCGGGTCCGGTCCTGGAGGGCGTCAGGGGACGCCAGCATCACGGGATCTGGCGGGGGTGGGGTATCCGCCAGGGTTATCTGCAGGTCCTGCAGCGCGTTCCACCAGGCCACGCGGTCGCTGCCGATCACGTTCGGGTTGGCGTGCAGCCAGTCGTCCAGTTTTTTCTGGTAGAGCCGTAGCGCGCGCTCGTCCATGGCGCCCGCCAGGTCCAGCTGGTCCTTGAGGTTCGCCGCGATATCCAGCCTGGCGATCCAGGCGCTGATTTCCTCATCATCTCCCGGCCCGTTCAGCAACACGTCGCTCACGGCGGTTTTTTGCGCCGCTCGCAGATCCATAACCAGGTAGGCAAGGAAGTCCCCGGCGATGGGGGCGATTGTCACGTCATACTGAACGTTATCGTCGGCCTCCAGGCTGGCCTTCAGCGCCGTCAGGTCCGCGTACACTTCCAGCGGCTTGCCCAAGCTGTACAGCACCGCGCTTGCCGGGTAGTCGGTATTGTCATGCCGGGTCAGTGCAACAGCGCCTGACACCGGCACGCTGAACCCCCATCCTTCGGGGGTGATACTGAGGCTGTAGACCCCGGGCCGGTCACGCTCCGCCAGCCTGGCGCGAGACGTTGCGTCCGGTGCCGACAGTGCATGTTCCGTCAGCGCCTTGTGCAGTGGCGGGCTCAGGGTTCCATCCAGTTGGTGGAGATCGGCCTGTGCCTTGAGTTGCCTACCGAATTCATCGGCCAGCCATTGGCTGACGCTGCGGTCCTGGCTAACGTCGGGCGGGGTGTCCCAGAAGTTGTCCAGTGCCCGCGCCAGCATTTGTTCATACGACGTTGGGGTGACGCTTATCAGTTGCTTGATTGCTTGCTTGGCGTCACGGCTATTCAGGGCTGCCGGCATCTCCGTGACGCTGTTCAGCTCGGTGACGATGTCTATATTGCCCAAATCGTCGAAGAACTCGTGGGCATTGATCTTTCCTGCCACCGCACGCCAGAAGAGCGTGTCGAGGGGGACTGTTTGCGCCACCTTTTTAAGCGCCGGCGCGCTGGCTGCGCGTTCAGTTAGGGGGACGGCTTCATCTTGCAGTCGGCACACGCGTATTTCTTTGACGGCCAGTTTGTTCACCAGGGTGGGGAAGGCTTGCCTGAACCCATCATCCAAGTGCCGCGCAGCCACTTCCGAGGCGCGCGGAACGGCATCGTTCAGACGGATCATCTGCTGCTGCGAGGCATTGAGTTGGTGTATCAGCAGGGCGCTAGCGGTTTGTAAGGGGGTGTTCTCCAGCATGTTCTCTTCCTGAAAGTTTTTCGGAAGGAACAACCTATTGAAGGCGCGCGAAGAGGGGGCGGTATATAGATACCGCATGGAGCGGCGACAGGCGGTGTACCGGTGTTGTGGATACATAATCGATGTGGCAGCGAGACTGTTCGCGATGCGCCTTGACGGGTCATGCTAACGGTCATGTTTTATCACGCAGAAATACCAGGATCGCCTCGCAGGTTGCCTGTGTTCTTTCTTCCAGTACCCAATGTCCGGTGTTGTGCAATATAAAAGAGTACGGTTGCGTGGTGATACATTTGACTTGCTCGGCCAGGGTACTTCCTCTCGAATGGTCCCCGCCGATAGTGAGCACAGGCACTGTCAGTTTATTGTTGGCGTATGCTTGATTATCACCCACATCATGCTCTATCCAGGCTGAATAAAGCTTGAAGGCTGCCTCCATGCGTCCGGGCTGGGAATAATCTTTCACCAAAGCCATACGCACCTCGTCCGGCATTGTGTCGTTGCCGGGGAATACAAAGTCGTCAAAAAACATGTCCAAGTAAGTTTTTTCCTGACCTTGGATCATGGTGAGTGCTGTCTTGCCAAAGAAGCGGAAATGCCACTTGCTGGCAATGCGGGCTTGCGGGTCTCCGTTATAAGCCGTTTCCCACCCTGGGATGCCAGGGATGAATCCGTCCATCAGGATAATACGTTTGGTTTCATCGGGATAAAGGGCTCCGTAGGCATAGGCAATCATTAAGCCCATGTCATGGCCGACAATATCAACCTGTTTGATATTCAGGTGGGTGACCAGCTCGTGCAGGTCATGCGCCATATTTTTTTTATCATAGCCGCTTTCTGAAATATCGGTTTCTCCAGCACCGCGATAATCAGGAACGATAGGCGTATAACCGGCACGCACCAATGGCCCCATCAATACCGCCCAATTGCGCCAGCTTCCCGGGAACCCATGCACCAGCAACACAGGGTTTGCGCCATCACCGTTTATAAGATAGTGCATGCGGATGCCGTTCACGTACACGTAGGCCCGTGTGAACGATGCACCCCCTACAACAATATTTTGTTCTACAGAAGGTGATGTGGCCTGGTGTCGAGAAGATAAGGCGATGGCGCCCGACCAGGCTATTGTGTCCATCATTTTCTTGTCCATTTTGGGAGCCGAGTTAATTTCATGAGCTACGCCGTGCAGCTCATAAGTAACGGCGAACTGTTTATCGAGCGTTAACTTCTAAGGTGTTTTTAAGGCATTTAAAGCTTGTGGCTTTCCGCATGCCGTCGATACTGTCGAAGTTGACAGTTCCGACAAACGGCAATTGTTCCGATTGAGCCCCGGCAGAGCAGTTGCAGGTGAAAAAAGCAGGGCGGAACGTGCACAGGACTTCTGTTGGCTGTAGGAAAAGTCCCGTTTCTAGTTGCGATGTTTCCTATTCGCTCCAGATGCCCACGATGTTGGGGTTGCGATTCGCCTGTGTTGCAACGTTTTATTCATCATTCCGAATTGTCTGGCTCAGTGCTCTTTCCCGGCGGAAAGGGGACCCGCCTGAAGCCCGTGAATAAGGCCTTGGAAATGCACTCATCTTTTTACGCCCCCTACACCAACGAAGTCTCCTGTGACTATCTCCGTCATTTGGACGATCTGTACTTGGCGCAACAGCAACTCGATGGTGTTGACGAAAAAGTCATCACATTTATTAATCGACAAAAAGCATTCGTCAAAGCTCATCCCCCAATCGCTATTTACCGAGTGGCCACCGAGGGCAGCCAGACCCGTAACGGCGCAACGATCCAGCAAGTGTCATCGTCGTTGACGTTCACCTTGGATAATGGCTGGAAAGTACGAGCCGCGCGGAAAGGTGACCAGGTTGTGTATGCCGATGGCAGCACCGCGCGGATCGTAACCGCCGCGGGGGCAGCCAACAGTCATATCGCCCTGGTCGGCAGCCGTTTGAGCAATGGCGACGAGATCATCAATACGCTTCAGAGACGTTTTCTGATCATCGTGCGTGAAGGCGTGCCGATGGCAGAAGACTTTTTGCCCGCTCTCAAACTGGCGGATGTTCATTACTTGCACTCGGATGAGGTGAAGGAGAACATCCAATGAGCGTCCAGCATAGATCCACTGTGGGAGCGAGCTTGCTCGCGATTGCGGTGGATCGGTGCCACAGCCGTTCCGGGCTTATTGCACCTTCGCCAAATCTCCCTTCAACGCAACGCCCGCCATGATCGCGCCGGCGTGGCATTCATAGGTGGTCGGGTCCTTGCGTTCGTTGCTCTTGTAGAAGCTGACAATGTTGGTGACGGCGTTGGCGCCGGCGTTCTTGGCGGCTTGGTGCAGGCTGATCAGGGCCGATTGCAGCACCCATTCGCAGGCGACTTCATCGGACTTGTTGAACGCGTTGGTTTTCTTGTTGGTCACGGCACCCGGGCTGACGACGGTGACGTTGCCGGCCGGTTTATTGCCGGCTAGGTAGAACTTCACGCTGCCGTCGATCTTGCCGGTGCGGATGGCTTCGGCCACGACTTTGTCGAACGGCAGGAACAGCGCGGTATCACGGGCCTGGCTGAGGCTTGGCAGGGTGCTGAGCAAGAGGGCGGTGGTCACAGCGATTTTCTTCAACGACATCGTGGTCTCCTTGACGAGGGGCAACAGGGTTTTGAATCCGATTCAGTGCCAGCGACGGAAAATCAGCGAGGTGTTGACCCCACCAAAGGCGAAGTTGTTGTTCATCACGTATTCGTTGCTCATCGACCTGAACTCGTTACGCAGGTAATCGAGCTTGCCGCATTGGGGATCAACCTCATCGAGGTTGAAGGTGTGCACGTAGAGGTCGCGGTTCATCATTTCGATGCTGAACCAAGACTCCAGCGCCCCGCAGGCACCCAGGGTGTGGCCCAGGAAACTCTTCTGTGAGCTGATGGGCATGTGTTCGCCAAACAGGCTGCTGGTGGCCAGGGTTTCGGCAATGTCGCCCTGTTCGGTGGCGGTGCCGTGGCCGTTGACGTAGCCAATGGCTGAGGGACTGAGGCCTGCGTCTTCCAGGGCCAGTTCCATGGCCCGGCGCATGGTGACCAGTTCTGGGCGCGTGGCATGCTGGCCGTCGGCGTTGCTGCCAAAGCCGACAATTTCGGCATGGATCCGCGCACCACGCGCCAGGGCATGTTCCAGTTCTTCGAGCACCAGCATGCCGGCGCCTTCGCCGATCACCAGGCCATCGCGGTCCTTGTCGTAGGGGCGCGGGCTGGTTTGTGGTGCTTCGTTTTTCAGGCTGGTGGCGTAGAGCGCATCGAACACCATCGCTTCGGTCGGGCACAGCTCTTCGGCGCCACCGGCGAGCATCAATGGCAGGCGCCCGAACTTGATGGCCTCGTAGGCATAGCCGATGCCATGGCTGCCGCTGGTGCAGGCGCTGGAGGTGGGGATCAGGCGCCCGGTCAGGCCGAAGAAGATGCTGATATTGGCCGCCGTGGTGTGGGGCATCATCCGCACGTAGGAGTTGGCGTTCAGCCCTTCGGCCACGCTGTTGAGGAGCATGTTGCCAAAGGCCTTGATCTCGTCGGTGCTGCCGGTGGACGAACCGCAAGACACGCCCATGCGCCCATCCTTGATCGACTCGTCGCCCAGCAGGCCGGCGTCGGCCAGGGCCTGTTCCGCCGACGCGACCGCCAGGCGCGAAACCCGGCCCATGCTGCGCAGTTGCTTGCGGGTCCAGTGGGCCGGGACCTGGAAGTCGTCGATGGGACCGGCCAGGCGGGTGTTCAGTTCGGTGAAACGGTCCCACTCATCCATGCGCCGGATGCCGCTGCGGTTGGCGGCGAAGTTGGCGGCGATGGTGTCCCAGTCGCTGCCGATGGAGGTGATGCCGGCCATGCCGGTAACGACGACGCGCTTCATCAGCACAAGCCTCCATTGACGGCCAGGACCTGCCGGGTGATGTAGCCGGCTTCGGCCGACATCAGGAAATTTACCGCACCCGCCACTTCTTCCGGGGTGCCCATGCGCTGGGCGGGGATCATTTTCATCAGTTCCTCCACCGGGACGTTTTCATCGAGCATGGCGGTATCGATCAGCCCGGGCGCGACGCAATTGACGGTGATCTTGCGCTTGCCCAACTCGATTGCCAACGCCTTGGCCGCGCCGATCAAACCGGCCTTCGAGGCGCTGTAGTTGACCTGGCCGCGATTGCCGATCAGCCCGGAAACCGAAGTGATGCAGACGATCCTTCCGGCGGCGCGACGACGGATCATCGGCATCATCACCGGGTGCAGCACGTTATAGAAACCGTCGAGGTTAGTGCGCATCACCACATCCCAGTCGTCTTCGCTCAGGGCCGGGAAAGCGCCATCGCGGGTCAGGCCGGCATTGAGCACCACGCCGTAATAGGCACCGTGGGTTTCGACGTCGGCTTCGAGAATGGCCTTGCACGCGGCACGGTCGGCCACGTCGAATTGCAGCACCCGGGCGTTGCGGCCCAGGGCCTGGATTTGCGCCTGGACCGTCTCGGCCTCGGCGCGGCCGCTACGGCAGTGCAGCACGATGTCGTGCCCGGCCTGGGCCAGGCGCAGGGCGATGGCGCGGCCGATGCCACGGCTGGAGCCGGTGACCAGTACGGATTCAGTCATGACGGGTTTCCTGTTGCGGACGGTTCATGAAGGTAATGGGCGGCCTGGGGCGGACGGAATACGTTGAGCCGGGCCGAGGCGTGGATGCCGGGGGCGTGGATGTGGCATTCGAACACGCCCATGCCGTTGTCGTCTTCCAGGGAGCGCACGCCGTGGATGGTCAGCTCGACGCCGACGGGAAAACACTCGACATTGCATTCGAACTTGCGGGTGCCGAGCAAAAAGCCCAACTCCACGGCATCGCCGCGTTGGCGTGCATGGCAACCGGCAAACGCCGCGACGCTTTGCGCCATCAGCTCGATGCCGACCCAGGCCGGCAGCGTGCCATCGTCGCGGCTGAACAAACCGCCGGGCTTGACGGTGGCGTGGGTCTGGATCTGTTCGTCATCGAACGACAGGATCCGGTCGATGAGGATCATGTCGCCGGCATGGGGCAGCAGTTCGGCGAGCGGCCAGTCAATCATGGGGCGTCTCCGATAATCAGGCTGACGTTGTTGCCGCCGAATGCAAATGAATTGCTCATCAGGCGGCGCGGGGTGGCCGGGCTCAGGTGGGTGCCGGCGGTGACCCAGTCCAGCGCCGGCAGGGCCGGATCGGCCTGGCCGTCCCAGACATGCGGCGGCAGGGCCAGGACGGTATTCTCCGAGCTCAGGGCCAACCAGCAGAACGCCGCTTCCAGCGCCCCGGCCGCGCCGAGGGTATGGCCGGTCATGGGCTTGGTGGACGAGCAGGGCACGCCCGCCGGAAACAGCCCGGCCACCGCCTGGCTTTCCATGGCGTCATTGTGCTGCGTGGCGGTGCCATGCAGGTTCAGGTAGTCGATCTGGCTGGCCTCGAGGCCGGCGCAACGCAGGGCTTTTTCCATGGCCTGGCGGGCGCCGCGACCACTGGGTTCAGGTGCGGAAATATGGTGGGCGTCGGAACTGGCGCCGTCGCCGAGCAAGGCAATCGGTGTCCCGTCGCCTGGCGTCTTGCTCATGAGAAACAGCACGGCTGCTTCGCCAATGTTGATGCCGCTGCGGTTCACCGAAAACGGATTGCAGCGTTCGTTCGACACCGCTTCCAGGGCCGAAAAACCGTTGAGGGTCAGTTTGCACAGGCTGTCCACGCCACCGCACAGCACGGCATCGCACAGGCCCAGGTCCAGCAGGCGCCGGGCGCTCATCAAGGCGCGGGCGCTGGAGGTGCAGGCCGTGGAAATCACGTAGGACGGGCCGCTCAGGCCGAGCCAGTCGGAAAGAAAGTTGGCCGGCGCGCTGAGTTCCTGTTGCTGGTAGTCGTAGCCGTCGGGGAAGTGTTGCTCGCGCAGGTAATGGGCAATGCCCTGGCTGGCCTCATCGATCCCGGAAGTGCTGGTGCCCAACACGATGCCGATGCGGGCGCGACCGTAGGCCTGGATGGCCTGGTCGATCTCGGCGCGAATCTGCAGCCCGGCTTCCAACAGCAGTTGATTGTTGCGGCTGCGGTGCGCCAACAGGGTTGGGGGGATGGGGGCGAGTTCACCCGGCACCGCGGCAACCGGCAACGCACGTTCGGCGACCCAGCCGTCCTTGATGCGCACGCCCGAGCAGTCGCCGGCAAACAGGTTGCGCGCGACGCTGTGCTTGTCGCGGCCCAGGGCACAGATCACCCCGAGGGCATTCAAATAGGCGGTCATGGGGCGTTCTCGGTCAACGGTGTGATGCGGTAGCGGGGGCCCTGGGGCAGGCTCATTTCAAAATCCAGCGGCTGCGTGTAGCGCACCTGCCAGCGACTATCGAGGGTCCGTTGCGACGCCTGTTGCCGGGCGGCCGGGTAGTTGTCGGGCAGTTCGGCTTCGGGGGTCAGGGCGAACAACAGCGCGGCGAACAACTCCCGGGCCTCGGCATTGGGCGGCAGCAGACCGTCGGCCTGCCACTGACCTGCGACCAGGCGCTGACGGGCCACGGGAATGCCCAGCGGGTCCATCATCGACCAACGGATGCCGGTGTCTTCGCGCTGGATCACCAGCAACCAGTCCTGGCGTTGGCCGACCAGGGTCCGCTCGATGTGCAGTTGCATCGGCAAGGCCAGGGTTGGCGTGCGCTCGGGCAGCGGCGCATGGCTGGCGCAGGCACTGAGCAGCAACAGGCAGCCGATAAGCAGGGCGCGAATCATCCAATGGCCCCTTCGACGGGCTTGCGCGCCACCACATTGACCAGGGTTTCCTCTCGCTCGCCGAACGGTTTGGCCCGGCGCAGGCCAAAACGCTCCAGCAAGCCGAAGTCCTTGGCGCGGCTCCACCACAGGTACGGATAGGACACATTGCGGGCTTCGAACTGGAAACCCTGCCCACGGATCATCTCCAGGTACTGCGTGGCACTTTTCTGCACGTGCATGGGATGGCGGAACAGCCAGCGGATCACCCAGGTATCGATGTAGGCCTCGGTGGATTCGGCGAACATCAGGTAACCACCAGGCTTGAGTACGCGGTAGAACTCGGCGAGGGCTTTTTCCTGCTCCACCAGGTGATGGAAGGTCTGGTGGCAGAACAGCAGGTCGACGCTGGCATCCGGCACTGCCAATGTCGCGCAGTCGCTGCCGATCAGCTCCACGGTCATGCCCTGGCGCACGGCCTCCTCCCGGCTCAGGTCCAGGCTGTGGGGGTCGGCATCCACGCCGATCAGGCGGTGCGGCGCGAACACCTGGCGCAGGTACTGGAATGATTTGCCCTGGCCGCAGCCGGCGTCCAGCAGCACCGGGCTGCTCGGCAGCGGGGTGCTGAACAGGCTGCGCAGGTCGTTGATCGCTACGCGCAACACATGGTGCTGCCAGGTGTGGCTGCGCAGGAACCAGAAACCGAAGCGGGTTTCTTCGACGTAGTTGTCGCTCAAGTAGCTCATGGTTGCTGACTCATGGCGCCGGGCTCGCGCAGATTTCCGAGAGCATGCGCAGGCGCCGCTTGGGTTCGCTGACGAACGGGTTGCGCTGATCCCAAGCGTAGCCGGCCAGGATCGAGCTGATCATGCGGCGGATGTCGTCCGAGCCTTCGGTGTAGAAAATCACGTCCTGGAAGGTGCCGGCGTACCAGCCCTCGACATAGCAGCGGAAGGTGTCGACGCCGCGCTTGAGCGGCTCGGCGAACTCGCTTTGCCAATCCACGCTTTCACCTTGCAACTGACGGTGGAGCACGTCGGCGGCCATGCTCGCCGAACGCATGGCAATGGTCACGCCGGAGGAGAACACCGGGTCGAGGAATTCCGCAGCGTTGCCCAGCAGGGCGAAGCCTGGGCCGTGCAGGGTCTTGACGTTGGCCGAGTAGCCGCCGATGGTCCGCGCCGGGGTGTCCCACACGGCATTCTTCAACACGCCGGCCAGGCTTGGGGTTTCGTCGATGAAACCGCGCAGGCAGGCATCGAGATCGTCGGTGCGGCCGGCGAAATGTTCCGCCGCCGCGACCACGCCCACCGAGCAGCGCCCGCCGCTGAACGGAATGGTCCAGAACCACACGTCGCGCTTGCTCGGGTGGGTGGTGATCAGAATCTTTTCTCGATCGAACGCCGGGGCGTCGATGCGATCCTCGATGTGCGTGAACACTGCTTGGCGCACCGGGAAATTCGACGGGGCTTCGAGGTCCAGCAGGCGCGGCAGGACTCGGCCATAGCCGCTGGCATCGAGCACGAAGTCGGCCTCGACACAGTACTCGCTGCCATCTTCGCGCTGCACGCCCAGTTGTGGTTTGGCGAGGCTGAAGTCGGCGCTGGTGATCGCTTGGCCGTAGCGGATCTCCACGCCTTGCAGGGCGGCCTGGTCGGCCAGCAACTTGTCGAAGTCGGCGCGTTGCACCTGGAAGGTCGTGGGCTTGCCGTTGCTGAAGGTATCGCCGAAATCGAAGGCGCTGTAGCGCTCGCCCCAGGCAAACGCGGCGCCGTTCTTGCGCTGGAACCCGGCGGCATTCACCGCGTCGAGCATGCCGGCTTCTTCGACGAAATCCAGGCAATGGGACAACAGGCTCTCACCGATGGAGAACCGGGGGAAATGCTGGCGCTCGATGACCAGCACCTCATGGCCCTTGCGCTTGAGCAGCGCGGCGGCGATGGCGCCGGAAGGGCCTGCGCCAATGATGACGACCTGTCGACGTTCCATTTCAACTGTTGGCACTGGAGCTCCTGGCCGGGACGGCAATCGAGGGAATACGGTGCAAACCGGTCACGGCCGGCAGCAATGTGGCGATCAGCCCCATCAGCATCAGCGTGAAATACAACGCGGGGCTGATGAGCTGTTGTTGCAAGAGCAGATTGAGGAACACGATTTCACTCAAGCCGCGAATGTTCAGCAGGATACTTTCGCGCCAGCGACTGGCGCCGGCGAATGACGCGGCGGCCCACCCCAGGCCCAGCCAGTTGCCCAATAGTTTGCTGGCAATGGGCAACAGCAGCAACGCCGTCAATTGCACCCAGTCGAGGCTGCTCATGGCGCTGTGGACGTCGATCTGCACAATGCCGAACGTGAGAATCAGCGGGATCGCCAGGTATGTCTGCAAACCCTGCATCCAGGCGATATTGAACGGCAGCCTCAAGGGCACTTTGAGCGCGGCCATGCACAGCAGATAGCCGATGCCGACGATCAGTGCATTGAGCCGGTAGTGTTCGGCCACCACCAGCAGGGCAAAAAACACGCCGCTGTACAGCAACGGCTGGCGCAGGCCAACCAGGCGCAACAGCAGCGGCACGCAGGCGCCGGCCATCGGCAACAGCAGGCTGCCCAGGTGGAGACTGCCCTGGGCCAGGCCGAACAGGCTCCAGCAGGCCAGGTCGATCAGGATCGCCGTTTGCACCAGTCGCCGAGTGGCGGCGGGTGGGTAATCGATGTGACGCAGATACAGATACAGCACAGGGATCGCTGTGATCGCAAACAGCAGTCCCACCGCCAGGGAGTTGATCCAGGGCTGGGGCGGCAGCAACCAGAACGCTGTCGCCAGACCGCAGGCGAACGGAACGACGAAGCTTGGCAGGGCGATTTTCATGCTCTGGCGGTCCAGGCGCAGGTCGATCACGTCGCTGAGGATATGCCCCAGCAACAGCGCGAACGCGAGGCTGTAGAGATTCTTCAGCCACACCGGCGACACCAGTTGCGCGCCGCTGAGCTGCCAGCCCGGCTCGATCCAGAAATACATCAGCAGCGGCAGGCCGAAGGTCGCCAGCAACAACTGGCTGACAATCGGGATCAACCCGAAGCGAGCGCCCAGGCGTGTGGCCACTGCGAACAGCCCCAGGGCCATGAGCCAGAACAGCAGGGTCATCATTGGGCGGGCTCCGCGACCGTCGCCGCGTGGGCTTGTTGTCCGGCCCAGGGCGCCAACATGAAGCTGAAGGCCAGCCCCAGGCTCACCGCCAGGCCGAAGTTACTCACCGCCGGTGTGCTGGACAGCGCCAGCAGGCCGAACGACAGCCAGGTGGTGACCGCCGCCAGGAACGTGCCCAGCAGGCTCACGGCGGCACCGCCGATCTGTTCGCGCATCAGGATCGCGTAGTCGACGCCGATGGCCGTCACCAGCAACAGGCCGAACAGGCTGAACAAGGTCAGTGGCTGCCCCAGCCAGCCGAGGCTCGCCAGGCTGCACAGCGCAGCCAGCAGCGGAAGTGCCACGATGCGCAAGGCGCCGCCGACGCCAAACGGCCAGATCAGCACCAGCACAATCAGCACGCAAGAGGCCAGTTTCAACTCGGCGGCGCTGACCTGCGTGGCGGCGAAGACCCGGTTCAGGTCGCCCAGGCGATCCACCAGTTGTACGCCTGGCAGATCCACCGCCTGTATCCGCAGCAGCGCCGCATCGTTCAAACCTTGCAAGCTGACCACCGCCGCGACGCCTTGCGCTGTTGGTCCGAGCCAGAGTGTGCGATACGGCTCGGCCAGCGGACCTGCCAGTGCGGCGTCAATGTCGGTCACCGGCAGGGCCTGTAATTGCGCCAGTTCCGCTTGCAGCGCAGCGACCGGGACGCCCAGGTCCAGTAGCGGTTGCCAGACGGCTGGCAAGCGCCCCAGGGCCTCACGCACTTTCTGTTGTTCGGCGGGTGGGCTGACCAGTTGGTTCAGCGACAGGTAGCCCTGGAGCTTTTCCAGGCCGATCAACTGATCCAGCCGCTCGTTGAGGGCGGTCTGGCGCTCCAGCAGTTGGGATTGATCGTCGGCGCGGATCAGGAAGAACTGGCTGGTGGGCTGGAAACCGGTGATGCGCGCGATATCGCGGGCTTCGTCGGTCAGGTGCTGGGGCGTGCCGATCCACTGGCGGATGTCGTTTTTCGGGGTCAGGTGCCAGAGCCCACCCGCGCAGAACATCAGCAACAACATCAGCAGGGCCGGCGTGCGTACCCGTTTCAGCAGGGCTTCGCGGGCCTTGAGCAGGTATTGGCAGACTTGGAGCGGCCATTGGGCAGGACGCAACTCTGCGCCCTTGAGCAGCGCCGGTAGCAGGCAGACGGCGCTCAGGTAAGCGCCGACCAGGCCAGCGGCGGAAAATATCGCGATCTGGGTCAGGGCCGGAAAGGGCGTCCAGGCCAGGGCCAGGTAGCCAATGCAGGTAGTCACAAGGCTTAGGCTCAGCCCCGGCAGGGTCAGACGCAAGGCCGGCCAGCTGCGCCAGGGCTTCAGGCTCCAGCTCTTGGACAGGTAGTGCAGCGGGTAGTCCACGGCCACGCCAATCAGGCTGGAACCCAGGACCAGGGTCATGACATGCATGCGGCCAAACAAGGCCACGCAGGCCACCGCGCCGAACAGCACGCCCACCAGCACCGGCACGAACGCCAGCCACACTCGCAGGCGCCGGAAGGCCAGCAACAGCAACAGCAAGATACCGACGGTCGCGCCACCGCCGACCCAGGTGATTTCCCGCGACGCCTGTTGCTGGCCGCTGGCGGCGTACAGCAGGCCGCTCGCCGCCAGCAGTTGACCTTGGGCCTGGCTCGCCTGGTCGCGGCTGCGTTGCAGCAGCTCGGCCACTTGCAGCGGCAGGTTCATGTCGAAGGCGTTGCCCTGGGCGCGGGCCCGCAGCATCACCCAGCTTTTACCGTCGGCATCGGCGACCAACGCACCGCTGCCGATGTCGAATTTGATCGCGCCGCGTTGTGGCTGGCTGTTCTGGATGCGCCCGGTCAGGCCCAGCCAGTCGTCCTGGTTCGGCACCAGGCTGAAGCCGCTGAACGGGTCGAACAGGGCCTGCACCCGTTGTTGGATGAACGCCTGGGGCTGCTCGATCAATTGCTGCCGGTCCGCCGCCGAGAGCATCGCCAGCCGCCCGTTGAGCAATTGCGTGCGCAGAGCCGGCAAGTCGGCCTGCAACGTCCACTGCACCTTGTCGAACAGACCGCTGGCCTGCCATTGCTCGCCGAGGGTTTGCGCCAGGGCGATGGCCTGCTGGCGATCGGTGTGGCCGACCAGTACCAGCATCTCGCGATTGAGCGGCTCCTGCATGCGTTGTTCGGCGATCAGTTCCAGGGCATCGGGCGACGTGCCCGGCACCAGCTCCATGAGATTGGCCGACAACGGCGCGCCGTTGCGCCATTGCCAACCGGCGAGCGCCAGCACCGCCAGCAGCAGGATCAGGAACAGCCGGGGCAGCATCCGTTCACTCGGCAAAATCATGTTGCTCCGCTTCGCTCAAGGGTTGTGCGCTGTTGCTGTCCTGCATGCGCAGCACGGTACTGTCGCCTTGGGTTTCCAGCAGTTCGATGCGCTGCACCAGTTCGCCGCCGTCGATGTTGATCTGGTTGAAAACCTGCTTGAGCAGCACCGAGCGCGGGGTCAGGGTGAGCTTCCATTGTTGCGGCTCGCCCGACAGGCTCAGTTCGAAATCCCGTTGCAGGCCTGTGCTGTCTCCCTGCAATACCGCCAGGAACAAGCGGTTCTGCTCGGCGCCGGCGCTCTTGTTCGGCAGCATCTGCCAGGCGTTGCCATCCCGCCGGGCGATGCCCTGGGCGGTGATGCGGTAGTCCTGTTGCAGCGGGGTTTGCAGCAGCCACAGCAGTCCGTGGTTTTTCGCCAGCACGAAGCGTCCCTTGCTGGTGAGGGGCTGGGGCAGGGCGCGCAGATGTTTTTCCTGGATAAACTGCCCGTGGATCACTTCCGGGCGGGCCAGTTGGTCGCTCAACTGTTGCAAGTCGAACGCCTGGGCCAGGGGTGCCAGGCAGCACAGCAACAGCCAGACTGACAGGCGCTTCATGGCAGTTTCCTTTCCACGGCTTCGACAAAGACCCGGGGCGATGCCAGCAGCATTTCGCGACTGGCGACGTCCACGGCCACTTGCACCGAACTGGCACGGGTCAAGCGCTCGCCCGTGGTTGCGTCGCTGATCAGGTAATTGATCTTCAGCCGGTTTTCCCACTCCACCAGACTGGCACGCACGGTCAGGGCCTGGCCGAACACGGCGCTGCGTACGTAGCGCAGTTGCAGGTCGATGATCGGCCATGCGTGGCCGGATTCGAGCATGTCGTTGTAGTTGTGGCCGATCAGATCGAGCAAGGCGCAGCGGGCCACTTCCAGATATTTGACGTAGTGGCCGTGCCAGACCACGTTCATCGAATCGACATCGAAGAACGGCACCACGATGTGTGTGTCGACGTGCAAAACACCTTGGCTACGCATGCAGCCTCCAGTGTTGCTCGGCGATGCGTTGCAAGCACAGGCGCAGTTCGCCTTCCAGGGCGCGGTCTTCGATGACCGGGGCGAAATCCTCGGCCAGTTGCTCGTGCATGGCGGCCAGGGCCGGCGGCAGTGGGCGGGCGTCTTCGGCGCGGCTGCGCAGCCATACGCCCTGGTTGGCGGCCAGCAAGGTCGCGGCGGCGACTTGTTCGGTCAGCTCCAGCACGCGGATGGCGTCCCGGGCGGCGATGGTGCCCATGCTCACCTTGTCCTGGTTGTGGCACTCGGTGGAGCGCGAGAACACACTGGCCGGCATGGTGTTTTTCAGGGCTTCGGCGGTCCAGGCGCTGGTGCCGATCTGCACGGCCTTGAAGCCATGGTTGAGCATCGCTCGGTCGGCGCTGGCGCCCGACAGGTTGCTCGGCAGGCCATGGTTGTAACGCTCGTCCACCAGCAGTGCGAGCTGGCGATCCAGCAAGTCGGCGACGTTGGCCACCAGGTTCTTCAGGCTATCCATGGCGAAGGCGATATGCCCGCCGTAGAAATGCCCGCCGTGCAGTACGCGCTCGGCTTCGGCGTCGATGATCGGGTTGTCGTTGGCACTGTTGAGTTCGGTTTCGATGAACGCGCGCAGCCAGCCCAGGCTGTCGGCCAATACCCCAAGCACGTGGGGCGCGCAGCGCAGGGAGTAGCGATCCTGGAGGCGGTGCAACGGCGCGGTCGGCGCGTCGATGGCCAGGTCCTTGCGCAGCCACGCGGCGACTTGCATCTGTCCTGGGTGCGGCTTGGCGGCGAACAGGCGCTCGTCGAAATGTTCCGGGTTGCCCTGCAGGGCGACGACGTTCAGCGCAGTGATGCGGGTTGCCAGTTGCAACAGGTAATCGGCCCGGGCGAAGGCCAGGCAGGCCAGGCCGGTCATCACGGCGGTGCCGTTCATCAGCGCCAGGGCTTCCTTGGGCCGCAGCACCAGCGGGGTCCAGCCCAATTCGCGGTGCACATCGGCGGCCAATCGCCGTTCGCCACGGAACATCACTTCCCGTTCGCCGGACAGCGTGGCGGCGACGTAGGACAGCGGCGTCAGGTCGCCGCTGGCGCCCACCGAGCCTTCTTCCGGAATCAACGGCAGGATGTCGTGTTCAAGAAAGGCCTGCAGGCGTTCCAGCAGTTCCACCCGCACCCCGGACACGCCGTGGCACAGCGACTGCAGACGCGCCGCCAGCACCGCACGGGTGGCCTGGGCGTCGAGCAGCTTGCCCAGGCCGCAGCCGTGGAACGTATACAGGTGACGCGGCAAGGCCTCGACGTGGTGCAACGGCACGGCCACCACGCAGGAGTCGCCGTAACCGGTGGTCACGCCGTAGATAACGCCTTCCTTGTCCAGCAAGGAATCGAGGAATTGCGCACCCTTGGCGATGCGCTGGCGGAACGCCGGGTCATCCTGCAACTGCGTCGCTGCCTGACGG
This sequence comes from Pseudomonas sp. 3JA, assembly GCF_036961705.1. Lineage (NCBI taxonomy): Bacteria > Pseudomonadati > Pseudomonadota > Gammaproteobacteria > Pseudomonadales > Pseudomonadaceae > Pseudomonas > Pseudomonas sp. 3JA. The sequence continues at coordinate 10,926 of NZ_JBAMDJ010000012.1, read as the reverse complement.
TTGGCCAGGGCCAGCACATCTTCGATGCGCAAAGGGCGTTCGCCGAAGGTTACCGGCTCAAGAGTGGGCATCGTCATCGGTCTTCCAGAAAGGGTAAAAGTTGAACCACTGTTGGGGGGCCTGGAGGCAGTATTGCGCCAGGCGCTCGGCGTAGCGGCCAGCCCAGTGGGCGATCACTTGCTCGCGCTCGTTGCGTTTCCACACCACGGCATCGGCGAAGGGTTCGAGGGTGACGCGATAGCGCCCCTCGTGCTTGAGGCACATCAGCAGGTTGACCGGGCATTTCAACAGGCCGGCCAGCAACCAGGGGCCCTGGGGAAAAGCGGCCGGCTGACCCATGAAGTCCACAGTCACGCTGCGCCCGCCGTGCAGCGGTACGCGGTCGCCGGCAATTGCCAGCCACTCGCCGCGCTCCAGGCGTTCGCTCAACTGCAACATGATCACCGGGTCCAGCTCGCTGACCTGGATCAGCCGCAGGTGCGTGGCACCGGCTTCGCCCAGCAAGCGGTTGAACTGCTCGGCGTGCTTGGTGTGCACCAGCACGTTCATGGTGACTTTCTCGCCCAGCTCGGCCAGGGCCCGGCACATTTCCAGGTTGCCCAGGTGAGCGCCCACCAGCATTTGCCCGCGGGTGTCTCGCAAGTGATTGCGCAGCAGTGCCTTATCGACGATTTCGATCTGGTCGATGCTCAGCTTGCCGTTCCAGACGTCGAGCTTGTCCAGCAGGGAGTCGGCAAACGCCATGAACTGGCCGAACACCCGCCAGTGGCTCGGGTGCAGCTCGGGACGAGCGCTCCAGTCGGCCAGGCGCTGCTGATATTGCCAGGCCGCCTGGCGCGCGCTGCGGCCGAAAATGAAGAAGTACAGGACGATGCCGTACAGCACCGGAGTCAGCAAGCGCCGGCCTAGTACTTTGGCAGCGACTGCGGTGAGTTTCATCAGCCAGAAACTGCCGCGCTCCTGGCGGTCGGCCCAATGTTGCTTGTCTTGCTGAAGGCTCATGCTCGCCACCGTCGCCAGAGAATCAGGGGAAAGCGCACGAGCATGCCGAAGAACAACCGGGTGTGCATGCTGGAAATCAGCACGTTGTCGTGGAACAGGCGAAAGTGCGAGACCCCGTCCTGGGGGTAATGGACCCGCGTGTGCAGCCAGCGCATCGGCTGATTGCGCCAGGCCAGGCGCACGAGAATGTCCGAATCGAAATCCATGCGCTTGCCGATATTGGCCGAGTCGATCAGCGCCAGGGTCGGTGTCAGGGGATAGACCCGAAAGCCGCACATGGAATCGCGGATTTGCAAGGACAGGCTGTTGATCCAGACCATCACGTGGGTCAGGTAGCGCGCGTACAGGCGACCTTTCGGCACACTGGCGTCGTAGCGCGGATAACCACAGATCACCGCGTCCGGGTGGGCACGGGATTGTTCGATGAAGGCTTTCACGTCGCCAAGGTCGTGCTGCCCGTCGGCGTCCACCTGCAAGGCGTGGCTGAAACCCAGGCGCGAAGCCTCGCGCAGGCCAGTCATCACCGCGCCGCCCTTGCCCTCGTTGACGGCTAGCCTGACCAGATGAACCCGCTCGCCCTCTGCCAGCCGGTCGAGCACGGCGGCACACGCCGGGCTGCTGGCGTCATCCACCAGCACGCAGGGCAGTCCGTTGGCGAGCAACGCCTGGACCACCGCCGAGATGGCGGTTTCGTGGTTGTAGACCGGGATGACGGCGCAGGGGTTATGCATGCGGCATGTCTCGGTGGCTAAGGTGCACTTTGTGGCGAGGGAGCTTGCTCCCGCTCGAGTGCGAAGCACTCGCTCTTGTAGCACCAGGGGCTGCTTCGCAGCCCAGCGGGAGTAAGCTCCCTCGCCACAGTGATCTGTGCAGATGCCTAGGCATTGTTTTCCCCCAATACAATCCGCCCGCTGGAGCAGGCCGCCGTGTCATTGCGGTAGGCGAAGTACAGCTTGCCGCGCTCGCGGTCGAAGCGCAGGTGCAATTGGATGTCATCGCCGGGGCGCACCAGTTGCTGGAATTTCAGCACTTCCATGCCGACGAACCGAGGCGGCAGGTCCAGCAGTTGGCGCCCCAGGCTCAAGGCCCAATCGACCTGCACCACGCCCGGCAGTACCGGCGCGGTGGGGAAGTGGCCGCTGAAGTACGCCAGATCGGGCGGCACGACCAGTTGCAGGCTCCACTCACCGTCGGTTTCGACTTGCGCCAACACGTCGGGGGTCTTGGGGCGTGGCGCCATCAGCAGCGCCTCGACCTCGGCCTGGGGCAGCTTGCCCTGGGCGTTGAGCGGCAACTGCCGCAGCCAGCGCCAGCGCCGTGGCAGGGCGAGGGTTTCGCAATGTTCGCTCAGGTGCCGGCGCAGGCCCTCGGTCACGGCGCGCCGACCCTGGTTGCGCAAGGCGCCCAGGCCGGCATCGCTCAACACCAGCAGCGCGCCAAGGGAGGCGCGATTCTCCTGTACCACGCCCAGTCGCGCTTCGCTGACCCAGTCGTGGGTCACCAACGCGTGTTCCAGCATGGGCAGGGAGATGCGTTTCTCTTCGAGCTTGACGATACGGTCCAGTCGCCCGAGTAGCTCGAAACGGCCGTCTTCGGCGATCCGCGCCGCGTCGGCGGTGTGTTCCACATGCCCGGCCGGCAGATAGGGCGACGCGATCAGCAAGGCGCCGTCGCTGTCCTGGCTCAACTCGACGCCGGCAAAGGGCTGCCACAATCCGCCACCCTGGCGCCAGGCAATGCCGCCTGTTTCCGAGCTGCCGAAAATTTCCGTGGGCCATTGCCCCAGGCGCTGCTGCAAGCTTTGCGCTGCCTCGGGGGGCAAGGCGCCGCCAGAGGAGAACACCCGGCGCACGCAGCTCAGGGCTGGCAAATCGAGGTTATCGCCCATGCGCTTGAGCAGCGCCGGGCTGGCGACCCAGGCGAAGGCCGGTTGCTCACGGCTGGCACGTTGCAGGTCTTCCGGGAAGGCCAATTGCCGACGCACGAACGCACGCCCGGCGCACAGCGGCCACAGCACCCGGAACAGCAACCCGTAGATGTGCTGGGTAGCAACGCTGCCGATCACGCAGGCCGGGCCCAGGTCGGCGCCCCACAGGTGTTCCAGGGCCTGGACCTCGTTGCTTAACTGGCGCAGGGTCTTCTCGATGCGCTTGGGCTCGCCGCTGGAGCCGGAGGTGCACAGGCTCAGCCAGCAGTGATCGAGGTCCAGTTCGGCGGCGTCCATCGGCGCTTGTTGCAGGTCGCCGGGATGTGTATCGCCGGGCTGGTCGGTCAGCCACAGGTCCACGTCCGCCGCCCAGCGCTGACGTGTCTGCGCTTGCAGGTCGGCGGGAAGCAGGACCCGGACCCCGGCGCGCCAGGCACCAAGCAGGGCGACGGCCAGGTCGGCGGCATCTTCCAGGTGCACCGCCACATGCCGCGCCCCCCGAGCTTGCAGGCCGGCCGCCAGGCGCAACGCCGCGTCCCGCAGTTGCGAGTGATTCAGCGCCGGATCGACCGCAACGGTGCGTTCCGGCTGATTCTTGAGCAGCATCTGCTCAAGTGTTATCCAATTCATGGGCGGCCTCTTACCCGTTGTCGTATGAGCCATTCAATGGCAAACAGCAGCCCCATCAATCCGTAGGAAATCAGGCCGGTGTACAACATCCACCAGCTCAGCGGCGCCCAGAGGGTGAGGGCGGCGGCGAGCAAACCGTTACATAGGAAAAACACACTCCAGGCCACTGTGACCTGGCGTGTATACACCACCGCCTTGGCCGGCAACTGCGGTTCGCGCAGGCGGGCCAGGCGTTCGATCATTGGCGGGCCGTATTTCAGGCTCAGCACGAACAGCCCGAGCATGAACGCGCTGATCAGCACCGGGTACCAGCGCAGCAGGAGCGGGCTGTCGAACAGCGCGAGCAATATGCAAAACACGATCGCCGTGGCCGCCATCCAGCGGCTGCCGGCCCCGCCTGTGCCAAGCAACGCCCGGGCCAGCCACAGGCTGCCCAGCAGCAGTCCGAACTGCCACGGGGCAAAGTGCTCCATGCCGAAATACACCGCAAAGGGGTAGAGCAGGCCCGCCAGCAGCAGGCCAAGGCCAATCAGCCGGGTCATGCGGCCGGTTGGACCAGTCGATAAACCGCCTCGACCACGTCATTGACGGTGCGCACCGACTTGAATTCTTCGGCGGCGATTTTCTTGCCGGTCTGACGCTTGATATGGTCGATCAGGTCGACCGCATCGATGCTGTCGATTTCCAGGTCCTGGTACAGGTTCGATTCCAACGTCACACGCTCAGGGTCCAGCTCGAAAAGCTCGACCAGAGCATCGCGCAGGGTGTGGAAAATATCGTCACGAGTTTGCATGGTCTGGTCTCAGGCTACGCTTTTTGCAGTGACGAAGGCCGCAAGGCTTGCCACATTGCTGAAATGGTTACGGGTGTCCTTGGCGTCGGCGTCTATCTTGATGCCGTACTCCTTCTGGATCGCCAGGCCTAACTCCAGGGCATCCACCGAGTCCAGGCCCAGGCCTTCGCCGAACAGCGTCTGGTGGTCGCCGATGTCGTCGATGTCGATGTCTTCCAGGCCGAGGGCGTCGATGATCAGCTTTTTGATGTCACGGTGCAGATCGCTCATCTTCGGCGAGCTCCTTGATGTAATAGTGATGCAAAAAATCGTTGAGCCTGCGCGAAGCCTGGGGGGGCGGGCCGAGCGCGGCGAACGCCTGTGGGTCTATATCGGCCCCGACGTGAAAACTGAAGTGCACGCGGCGCAGGGGGATGCGATACCAGGGTTCAGCCTTGGTCAGGGTCGTGGGGCAGACCTTGATCGTGACGGGCGTGAGGATTTTCGCACCCCGCAGGGCGATGGCCGCCGCCCCCCGATGAAAGGCCGGCACCTGGCCTGGCTGGGTGCGCGTCCCTTCGGGGAAGACGATCAACGTCTGGCCCTCTTGCAAGGCGTCGCTGGCGGCATCGAGCATGTCCATGCTGCCGTCGTTGCTGATGTATTGGGTCGAATGCAGTGGGCCCCGGGTAAAGGGGTTGTCCCAGAGGCTTTGCTTGACCACGCAGTTGGCGTCGCGCACCAGCCCGATCAGGAACACCACGTCGATCAGCGACGGGTGATTGGCAATGATCATCTGCCCAGGGCGCCCGAGTCGTTCGGCGCCATCGATCTGATAGGTGAGCACGCCGGTACGGGCCATGAACCGGATAAAGAACCAGAACAACCGCCCGACCGTGCGGCGCGCCCTTTGCCGGTGGGCCTGGGCATCGCCGGGCCACCAGGCCAGCAGCGGGAACACCAGCAAACGCAGGCACAGCCCGCCCAGCCCGAACAGGGCGAAGCTTGCGGCGGTCGCGATCAGGCGCCAGTAATAGGCGTCGCGATGTTTACCGGTCACCGGTTGCGTTGCCAGGTCCATACACGATTCTTCCAGGCATGTTGGCAGGTGGTTTCGTTGTTCAGCAGGGTACGCAACAGATCCAGGGCATGGGGCCAGTCGCTGCCAGGCGATTGGCCGGCCTGCGGGCAGAGATCCAGTTGCCAGTCATCGCCCGGGGTCAGCAGCAGGCCCATGGCATAGGGAAACGGAACGTCATCGACCCAGGGTGCATAGACTTGCGGAGGTTGCTCTTCGGTGATCACCAGCAGCACCGCAGGCGATCCTTCGTTCAACAGCGCGACGGCCTCCAGCACGCCGTGTTCCAAGCCGTCGCCGGTAGCGGCCAGGGCGGTCATTTCGCTGGTTTCGCCGCGCATGATCGACCACAGGCCAATCACCGCGTTGTGCACCGACAGGCTGAATTGGGTCGGCGACAAGGGCTGGTCGGCTGCCAGGTCCTTGAGAATCTCAAAAGTGCGCGGGGTTTCGCCGTGGCGGGAAATAAAGACCAACGGTAGGTCCGGCCGGCCCTCGGCCAACGGCCAGCCAACACTGAAGGCCATCCGCGCCAGGCGGCTGAGGCGCCGGCGCTGCATGGCCGGCAGGAACGAAACGTCAGGGGCGGCATCGCTGGCCGGCAATACGACCGGCTGTCGGCTCCATGCCTGCCAATCGTCCACGCTTTCGAGCCCAGGGGCCCACGCGCGCCATTGGGCGATATTGAAATTGATCACAAACTTCACCCCACCCCTGCGGGCTTTTATTGTCACGGTTCAGTGGTTTGACCCGCGTCCAACCCTGCATGGCCTTGCGACCCAAGTGGCGCGCATTATCCCGGTGCGATTGGCTTGTAGCAAATGCTGGTTACATTTTGTCCAGCGAAATGTACGAGTTGGTCCGCTCAAGGCCAGGCTTGGACCATTGTCGCGATCATCATGAGCCTGTCTGTCGGTTATTTCTGTCACGGTCTGGGCGAATTGACGTCTGAATTGTGGGAAAAGCCACTGTTGCTGTAGTCCTTCTACGCGGAAGGTAGCTAAGCGGTGTCGCTGCCTACTACACTCGGGAATCTTTGATACACGGAGGTTTTGACATGCGGCGTGTGGTGTTCAATCAGAAAGGTGGCGTGGGCAAGTCCAGCATCGCCTGCAATCTGGCGGCAGTCAGCGCCAGCGAGGGCTATCGCACGCTGTTGGTGGACCTGGATGCCCAGGCCAACTCCACTCAATACCTGACTGGCTTGACCGGCGATGACATTCCCATGGGTATTGCCGATTTCTTCAAGCAAACCCTGTCGTCCGGGCCGTTCTCGAAAAAGAACAAGGTGGATATCTACGAAACGCCGTTCGACAACCTGCACGTCATCACCGCCACGGCGGAACTGACGGATCTGCAGCCCAAGCTTGAGGCCAAGCACAAGATCAACAAGCTGCGCAAACTGCTTGAAGAGCTGGAGGAAGATTACGACCGGATTTACCTCGATACCCCGCCAGCACTGAATTTCTATGCGGTTTCAGCATTGATCGCCGCCGATCGGGTGTTGATCCCCTTCGACTGCGACAGCTTCTCCCGACAGGCGTTGTATGGACTGCTGGCGGAAATCGAAGAGCTCAAGGACGACCATAACGAAGGCCTGGAAGTCGAAGGCATCGTGGTCAACCAGTTCCAGGCTCGGGCCAGCCTGCCACAGCAGATGCTCGACGAACTGATCGCCGAAGGGCTGCCGGTATTGCCGGTGTACCTGAGCAGCTCGGTGCGCATGCGCGAATCCCACCAGGCCAGCCTGCCGCTGATCCACCTCGATCCACGGCACAAACTGACCCAGCAGTTCATGGAGCTGCATAGCCTGCTGGAAAGCGCCTGAATCTGACCTGTGCAAAACCCATGTGGAGCGAGCTTGCTCGCTCCACATGGGTTTTTGATTCAAATCCCCTGGCTGCGCAACCAAGCCATCAACTGCGGCAACGGCAGCGCCCCACTCTGGCGCGCCACTTCCCGGCCATCCTTGAACAGAATCAGGCTGGGAATCGAGCGGATCCCCAACTGTGCCGATAACTGCTGATTGGCCTCGCTGTCGAGCTTGGCCAAGCGGCATTTGCCCGCCAGCTGTGCGGCGGCTTGTTCGAACACGGGAGCGAAGGACTTGCACGGCCCACACCAATCGGCCCATACATCCACCAGCAATGGCAGGTCGCCTTTGATCTGGCTGGTGTAGTCGCCTTGCTTGAGTTCGAACGGTTTGTTCAATAGCACCTGGGCCTTGCAGCGCCCGCATTTGGGTTGGTCGCCCAGGCGTTCGGCGGGTATGCGATTGAGCCCGTTGCAATGGGGGCAGGGGATCAGCATCAGGTCAGTCTCCCGGAAAAATTCATTGGCACAGATTGAACACTATATAGAAACCAGCACAAAAACCCGTGGGAGCGAGCTTGCTCGCGATGGCGGTGTATCAGTCAGATACTGGATCGACTGTCAGACCGCTATCGCGAGCAAGCTCGCTCCCACAAGGGTATATCGGTGAGGCTGTTATTTAGCGCTGGTCAACGTGTTGTAGCTGGTCATCAGGTTGCGGTAGTCCGGGATGTGGTTGGAGAACAAGGTCGCCAGGCCTTCCACGTCGTTGCGCCAGTCGCGGTGCAGTTCACAAGCCAGGCCGAACCAGGTCATCAGTTGCGCACCCGAGGACGACATGCGGTCCCAGGCCGATTGACGGGTCAGCTCGTTGAACGTGCCGGACGCATCGGTGACCACGAACACTTCGAAACCTTCGGCCAGGGCCGAGAGTGCCGGGAAGGCTACGCAGACTTCGGTGACCACACCGGCGATGATCAGTTGCTTCTTGCCGGTGGCCTTGATCGCCTTGACGAAATCTTCGTTGTCCCAGGCGTTGATCTGGCCAGGACGGGCGATGTACGGCGCGTCCGGGAACAGGGTCTTGAGCTCGGGCATCAACGGGCCGTTGGGGCCGGTTTCGAAGCTGGTGGTGAGGATGGTCGGCAGTTGGAAGTACTTCGCCAGGTCCGCCAGGGCCAGCACGTTGTTCTTGAAGCGGTCCGGGTCGATGTCACGTACCAGGGACAGCAGGCCGGCTTGGTGATCGACCAGCAGAACGGCGGCGTTATCTTTGTCGAGGCGGTTGTAGGAAGTGGTCATGGCGTAGTCCTCATCAAGTTTTGGTTGCCGAAGGTGTCGGCGTGGTTAAGGTTTTCAATGTCGGTGCAGCGATTGATCGGTGACTCATCCGGTCGAAGCGCCCCGGCTTCAATCCGTGTTGCGTTTCGATGGGTGTAGATTAAAACTGGCACCTTTGATGCGCTAGACTGCGAAAATTAGCCTTAGCGTTCTATTTGGAGAACGATCATCGAAGACCTCAACACGCTTTACTACTTCACCCAGGTCGTGGAGCACCGTGGGTTCGCCGCGGCTGGCCGGGCGCTGGACATGCCAAAGTCCAAACTCAGTCGGCGTATCGCCCAGTTGGAAGATCGGCTCGGGGTGCGCTTGCTCCATCGCACCAGCCGCCACTGCACGCTGACGGAGATCGGCCAGGCCTATTACCAGCGTTGCCTGGCGATGCGGGTCGAAGCCGAGAGCGCGGCGGAAGTGATCGAACGCAACCGCTCCGAACCCCAGGGGCTGGTGCGCATCAGTTGCCCGACGGCGCTGCTCAACAGTTGGGTCGGGCCGATGCTGACCCGCTACATGCTCAAGTACCCACGGGTGGAGTTGTTCATCGAGAGCACCAACCGCCGGGTGGATCTGATCCATGAAGGGTTCGATATCGCCTTGCGGGTGCGCTTTCCGCCGCTGGAAAACACCGACATGGTCATGAAAGTGCTGAGCAACAGCACCCAATGCCTGGTGGGCAGCCCGGCTTACCTTGAGCGCTTGTCTTCACCCGCTTCGCCGGCGGACCTCAACGGCCTGCCGAGCGTGCATTGGGGCGGGGCGCAGCGGGAATATCAGTGGGAATTGTTCGGCCCGGACGGCAGTCGCGCATTGATCTGTCATGAACCGCGCATGGTCACCGACGACCTGCTGGCCCTGCGTCACGCCGTGTTGGCCGGCATCGGCATCGCGCACCTGCCCACCGTGGTGGTGCGTGAAGACATCGCGGCTGGCCGGCTGGTGGAACTGGTGCCGGGCTGGACGCCTAAATGCGGCATCGTTCATGCGATCTTCGCCTCACGGCGCGGATTGCTGCCGTCGGTACGTACGCTGATCGATTTCCTGGCCGAGGAATTCAGTCATAGCGATATGGCATAGGGCCGGGCCCGTTGGTTTTTTGTCTGCGGTGAAGGGCGGCTAGCCAGGCTGCCATTCATCAGGTGCGTTGCACTCAATGCACGCCAGGCCCTCAAAAAACCACAACGTACCTGTTCGCAACCCGGAGGTCCCATGAGCAATCCTCAAGACCCAGACACCCCACAGGCCGTGGACAACCCCAATGACGACGGCTTTGTCCTCGGCACCGCCGGCCGCGACGAAGACCCCAACGCCGCCCCGTCCTACGCCACCGACCGCCGCCACGACCGGGACGAGCTGACCCCCGAAGACGCCCGCGGCATGCCCGGCTATCCCGAGGAAAAACCAGCGGCCAAACCCAAGGAGAAGGGGGGTGAAGAGGCGGAGCCGGGGATCGAGACGCCTGAGCAGGGGAACGATAAGGTTGGGTGAGCAGGACTCATATCTGCTCACATTTCTTACCGAGACCTAAATCTTTTGGCGACTAGGCTGGAAACCAGCAAGAGCTAACCATTTGTCTAACTGGCGCTATCGCAATTTGCGATGCGCCAGATTTGTGTTTAACTTCCCCATAGCAAAATGCGATAAGGACGTTGCATGCATGTGATCACTGAGAAACGCATTTGGGAGGCCAAGGAGAAATGGCCACATTCAGCGAATGCGTTGGATCAATGGTATCGGCTGATCAAGCGCAATAGCCCGGCTGATTTCGCGGCGATGAAATCCATATTTCCGGCAACCGATAAGGTCGGTCCGCTGCATGTGTTTGACATCGGTGGAAACAAGTTGCGGCTGATTGCGGTGATTCGATACCGAGCACAGCGTCTGTATATCAAATGCGTGCTTGACCATCGGGAATACGACAGAGGCAAGTGGAAGGAGGAAAAGGGATGAGTGCACTGATTGAACAAGTCGCTGCCCATTGGGAATTTGTGTCGCCCCTGCTGCGAAAACCCAGGAGCGAAGAGGATTATGACCGCTTGGCAAGTGCTCTTGATGAGCTGTTGGTGTTGGTGGGCGAAGACGAAACCCATCCTCTCATGAGCCTGGTGGATATTATCGGCGAATGGATCGAGGCATGGGATCAGCAGCACCGGCCAATGCCCAAGGCGAGCGGTGTCGAGGCGCTGCGTTACCTGATGCGTGAACATGGCATGAGCCAGAGCGACTTGCCGGGCGTTGGTACCCAGTCGGTGGTATCGGAGGTATTGAGCGGTAAGCGTCAGCTCAATTTGAGGCAGATCCGCTGGCTGGCCGAGCGCTTCGGTGTATCGGTGGAAACCTTCATTTGATGGTTCGGTGTAGCGCTGC
>NZ_JBAMDJ010000119.1:0-308 GCF_036961705.1 Pseudomonas sp. 3JA | reverse complement strand
ACTACAGCGGTCCAACCAACCTGCACACCGCCCTGAGCCAGCAGGCCACCCTGAGCCCCAACGCCCCGGCATTGGTGTTCGAAGGCCAGCGCCTGAGCTACGCCGAGCTGGACCAGCGGGCACAAGCCGTCGCCCGCGCCCTGCGCGCCGCCGGTATAGGTACCGACAGCATCGTGCCGGTGTGCATGGAGCGCTCGGTGGAGATGGTCGTGGCCTTGCTCGGTATCGTCCATGCCGGCGCCGCATGGCTGCCGCTGGATCCGGAGTTGCCGGCCACGCGCCTGGCGTTCCTGATCGAAGACGCCGAC
>NZ_JBAMDJ010000118.1:0-325 GCF_036961705.1 Pseudomonas sp. 3JA | reverse complement strand
CAAAAAGCTGCGCTGGAACCCGTTCGGCCAATTGGTGGAACACGTCGATTGCTCGGGTTACCCGACGCGCTTCAGCTACGACGCGCGCGGTTACCTGCACACCATCACCGATGCCCTCGGCGAGCGCACCCAATTCAGCTACGACGCCCAAGGGCGCCTGCTCGGCAACCAATTACCGGACGGCCGCAGCGAACACTACCAGCGCGACACCGCAGGCTTACTCATCGGCTACACCGACCCGGCCGGGCACACCACGCTCTACCAACACAACCGCCGCGGCCAGGTCCGCCAACGCACCGACGCCCAGGGCCGGCAAGTGCAGTTC
>NZ_JBAMDJ010000117.1:0-360 GCF_036961705.1 Pseudomonas sp. 3JA | reverse complement strand
CACCCAGGTCGGCGTGTGGTACGCGGAACTGTCCGACATCTACCAGCAACAATATTTCAACCTGACCCACAGCCAGCCCATCGGCGACTGGACCCTGGGCGCCAACCTCGGCTACTTCACCGGCAAGGAAAACGGCAGTGCGTTGGCCGGCGACCTGGACAACAAAACCGCGTTCGCCATGCTCTCGGCCAAGTACGGTGGCAATACCTTTTATGTCGGCCTGCAGAAAGTCGGCGGCGATGATGCCTGGATGCGCGTCAACGGCACCAGCGGCGGCACCCTGGCCAACGACAGCTACAACTCCAGCTACGACAACGCCAAGGAAAAATCCTGGCAACTGCGCCACGACTTCAACTTCGC
>NZ_JBAMDJ010000116.1:0-388 GCF_036961705.1 Pseudomonas sp. 3JA | reverse complement strand
CTCGGCATCCGGTGGCAACCTGGAGGCCATCGCACCAAACACGACTCCGGTCAGCACCGTCGTCAGCGATGTCAACGACACCACCACGGTGACGCTGACCGCCACGCCGACCGTGAACGAAAACGGCACCATCACTTACACCGCCACATTGACCGATGCCAACGGCAACCCGGTTACAGCGCAAAATGGTCCGGTCACCGTTACCCTGGAAAGCGGCAAGACCATCACCATCGCGGCCGGCGCAAGCTCGGGTGTGCTGGATGTGGCCGTCGGCAACGACGTGTACCAAGGTCCGACGACGGTTACTGAGTCGATTGCCTCGGCATCGGGCGGTAACTTGGAAGCCATTGCTCCAAACACCGCGCCGGTCAGCACCATCGTCAGCGAC
>NZ_JBAMDJ010000115.1:0-389 GCF_036961705.1 Pseudomonas sp. 3JA | reverse complement strand
GCCAAGGTCACCTTGACCCAAGTGCAATGGCTGTCACGCCTGCCCGCAGGGCATCAGGCTTGGACCCTCGACGCCCTGCCCCAAGCACCCGCCTTCGAACCGATCAATGTCGAAGCCCACGACCTGGCCTACGTGCTCTACACCTCTGGTTCCACCGGCCAACCCAAGGGCGTGATGAACGAACACGGCGCCTTGATGAACCGCCTGCACTGGATGCAGGACGCCTTCCCGATTGGCCCGAACGACCGTGTGCTGCAAAAGACCCCGTACAGCTTCGACGTGTCGGTGTGGGAGTTCTTCTGGCCGCTGATCACTGGCGCGACCCTGGTGGTCGCCCGTCCGGACGGTCATCGCGACCCGGCCTACCTCAGCCAGTTGATCCAGCAGGA
>NZ_JBAMDJ010000114.1:0-391 GCF_036961705.1 Pseudomonas sp. 3JA | reverse complement strand
ACGGGTCACGACCTTACACTTCGTACCGTCGATGCTGCGAGCCTTTGTCGAAGAGCCGAGCTTGGTCGATTGCCAGAGCCTGCGCCAAGTGTTCGCCAGTGGTGAAGCCTTGCCGGTTGACCTGGTGCGACGCTTCATGGGCCTGCACCCGGCGGCGCTGGTCAACCTGTACGGCCCGACCGAAGCGGCCATCGACGTCTCGGTCTGGCGTTGCTCGGTGGACGATGTGATCGTGCCGATCGGCAAGCCCATCGCCAACCTGCGCTTGTACATCCTCGACGAGGCCATGCAGCCATTGCCGATTGGCAGCATCGGCGAGCTGTACATCGGCGGCGTCGGTGTGGCCCGGGGTTACCTGAAACGCCCGGACCTGACCGAGGAACGCTTCCTT
>NZ_JBAMDJ010000113.1:0-391 GCF_036961705.1 Pseudomonas sp. 3JA | reverse complement strand
GCGGGTCACGACCTTGCACTTCGTACCGTCGATGCTGCGGGCCTTTGTCGAGGAACCGAGCCTGGTCGACTGCCACAGCTTGCGCCAGGTGTTCGCCAGTGGCGAAGCCTTGCCGGTGGACCTGGTGCGGCGCTTCATGGGCCAGCACCCGGCGGCGCTGGTCAACCTGTACGGCCCGACCGAAGCGGCCATCGACGTCTCGGTCTGGCGTTGCTCGGCGGACGATACAATCGTGCCGATCGGCAAGCCCATCGCCAACCTGCGCTTGTACATCCTCGACGAAGCCATGCAGCCATTGCCGATTGGCAGCATCGGCGAGCTGTACATCGGCGGTGTCGGTGTGGCCCGGGGTTATTTGAAACGCCCGGACCTGACCGAGGAACGCTTCCTC
>NZ_JBAMDJ010000112.1:0-427 GCF_036961705.1 Pseudomonas sp. 3JA | reverse complement strand
CGGCGCTGTGGTTTCCCATGTGGCGCCGGCCGGCACCGAACTGGAAATGCCCGAGCCGGAAGAAGAACCCAGTTACCTGGACATGGCCGGGAATTTCTTCTCGCAGATGTGGCGCCCGACTGTCGCCTCGCCCGCCCCCGGTACGGAGACCCGACCGGAAGACCTGGTGATCTGCACTAAGCACCCACCCATGCCACCGCAGTTCATGGCCGAAGGCTCGGAGAAGGTCACCATCAACGGCCAGCCCGCCGTGCGCAGCGGCGACCGCAGCACCTGCGATGCGACGGTGGTGTCGGCTGGATTGATCTCGTCCAACGTGACCATTGGCGGCGATTCGGTGGTGGTGCGCGAGATCCGCAGCGGCAAGACCCCGGGCGTGGGCTTGGCAGTCACCGCATTGCTGATGCTCAAGGGCGGCAAGGGCAAG
>NZ_JBAMDJ010000111.1:0-427 GCF_036961705.1 Pseudomonas sp. 3JA | reverse complement strand
TGGCGCTGTGGTTTCCCATGTGGCGCCAGCCGGCACCGAACTGGAAATGCCCGAGCCGGAAGAAGAACCCAGTTACCTGGACATGGCCGGCAATTTCTTCTCGCAAATGTGGCGCCCGACTGTCGCCTCGCCCGCCCCCGGTACGGAGACCCGCCCGGAAGACCTGGTGATCTGCACCAAGCATCCACCCATGCCACCGCAGTTCATGGCCGAAGGCTCGGAGAAGGTCACCATCAACGGCCAGCCCGCCGTGCGCAGTGGCGACCGCAGCACCTGCGATGCGACGGTGGTGTCGGCTGGATTGATCTCGTCCAATGTGACCATTGGCGGCGGTTCGGTGGTGGTGCGCGAGATCCGCAGCGGCAAGACCCCGGGCGTGGGCTTGGCGGTCACCGCATTGCTGATGCTCAAGGGCGGCAAGGGCAAA
>NZ_JBAMDJ010000110.1:0-448 GCF_036961705.1 Pseudomonas sp. 3JA | reverse complement strand
GTCCACCGCGAGGCGGCCTTATAGCCGACCTAGTTCTTGATGGGGACCGCGTTTCTCCTGTGGGGCTTGCTCGCGAAGGCGATGCCACTGTCGATGAGGATGTTGTGTTTGCTGGCCTCATCGCGAGCAAGCTCGCTCCCACAAGGGATGGGTGGCGTATACAAATTTTGTGATTGTTGAAGGTCGAAAATGTGGAAGCGAGCTTGCTCGCGATGACAGCAGTAAATCCACCGCTATGTGACGGAATTACCGCTATCGCGAACAGGCTGAGACTATGAAGGTGCGACCGCAGTCAACAGGATGTCGTATGTACCGGCCTCTTCGCGAGCAAGCTCCCACAATTGGGTCGGAGTACGACAAAAGAGACAGGTCGGCTATCAGGCCGCCTCGCGGTGGACGTTGATCTCGGCGCCCCGTTAACCACGATGGCCGAACGCAGGTATTGCGC
>NZ_JBAMDJ010000011.1:0-167440 GCF_036961705.1 Pseudomonas sp. 3JA | reverse complement strand
TTCTTAGTGGGTGACGCATTGTAGGAAAATCCCTACGCGACCCTCTGTAATCCCTAGTCCTAAATAAGACTGCTCCGATTATTTGTTTGATAGCACCTGGCTATTGTTCAAGGGCTCGGGTGGCATCCTGGTGCCTATCCAAGACAACCGCGCCTCGGGCAATTCAGGGTGAGCGGTTGCGGACAGAGGAGGATCTGCATCGTGTTGAAACATATCGGTGTGACCGATCTTTGCGTAGGAATGTATGTCCAGGAGCTGTCCGGTTCCTGTGTAGAGCGTCCGTTCTGGAGCAAAGGCTTCCTGATTCAGAATGAGGAGGGGCTGGAGAAAGTCATTGCCTCGGACATTGATGGTGCATGGATCGACCTGTCCAAGGGGGTGGACGTACAAGCCTCTGCGCCTGCTGAAACCACTGTGCAGGCTCAGCAGTCCCCGCGCTTGTCGACCCGATCGTGCACCGAAGTACCCGGACCGCGTCCGAGGGTGGCAATGAGCGAAGAGTTGTTGAGGGCGGTCAACCTGTGCGCCAATTCCAAGGCGGCTGTCATGGAGATGTTCGGCGACTTGCGCATGGGCCGGATCGTTCAACTGGATCGAATCACGGACATGGTGGGTGAAATCTCCGACTCGCTGTTACGTCATCCGGATGCACTGCTCAGCCTGGTGCGCCTCAAGACCGCCGATGAATATACCTACATGCATTCGGTAGCCGTCTGTGGGTTGATGATTGGTTTGGCCCGTCAGTTGGATTTACCGCCGCTGCTGGTACAAGAGGCCGGGCTGGCGGGCTTGCTGCATGACGTGGGCAAGATGGTGATACCCACGGCCATCCTGGCGAAACCATTGCCCTTGAATGACACCGAACACATGACGATGCGCACGCACCCTGAGGCGGGTGCCAGGATGCTGGCGGACAGCAGGCATTTCACCTCCCGTGTGCAGGACGTTTGTCTGCATCACCATGAGAAGGTCGACGGCAGTGGCTATCCCCATAAGTTATGTGGCACCCAGATCAGTCTATTCGCGCGCATGGCCGCTGTCTGTGATGTGTATGACGCCGTGACGTCTGACCGTCCTTATCGGGATCGCTGGGGCCCCGCCGAATCGATTCGAAAAATGGCGGGATGGAGCGGGCATTTCGATCAGAAAGTGTTTCACGCCTTCGTCAAATGCATTGGTATCTATCCGGTTGGTGCTTTGGTTCGCCTTCAAAGTGGCAGGTTGGCGGTGGTGACGGAGCAACACGCCGATTATTTGCTCACGCCCAGGGTGAAGGTTTTCTACTCGGCGTCGAGTCGTGTGCCGCTGCCTCCCGAATGTATTGATCTGGCCTGTGGGCAGGACAGCATCGTCAGCATTGAGTCGGAGAAGACCTGGGGCTTCAAGAGTCTTGAAGCGCTCTGGGTGGCCACGGGGCAGGGCAGCGAGTCGCGATTTGGCTGACGCGTGCGAGTCCCAGTTTGTTTACCAGCGCCTGTCGCTGGTTTTTTTTTGCTGTCGTTTTGGGGGGCTGTCACCTTCGGGTAGGAATTCTCCTACCGCACCAACCGCAATCCTTAGGTGTAAATCAGGATGCTCCGATAGTTTCGCCGCCATCACTTGGCCATTATCTCTCCAAGTCAACAAAACCAGGCATCCCAAGGGTGGATGTCTTGCGCGGGGTCCCGTCGGATCCGCACTGAACTGGAGAGATGAAGGTGAAAGGACAGGCAATTTCTTCCCCCCTGATCTTGATGCTCCCCGCGGGACTGACGGGAGTGCTCGGGTGTGTCGCGATTCTGGTCAGCACGGACTTCAGTCTGCGCAATGCAGCCAGTTGTGCACTGGTCTTGCTCGGCGCGTTGCTGATGGGGGTGTGGAGCCTGCGTTTATTGAGCAATCGGCCGCACGCAGAGCAAGGCGACGATCAGCCACTTCACGTTGCGCTGACCGCTTCGCCGGATGAAGGATTGGGCGAGGTATGCGCGCAGGTACTGCCGATCTGGAGCCACCAGATCGATGCAGCGCGCATCCTCAGCGAGGAGTCGATCCTCAAGCTGAGTAGCCGCTTTGCGACGCTGTCGGGGGACATCAGTGCTTCTGCTTCCCACGGCGCGGACCAGAGTTCGGGCGCGCGGTTGCTGGAAATTCTTGAAGTCGGCCAGCGGGACCTGGACTCGATCATGGTTGCCCTTCGCGATGCGCTTTTGCGCAAGGAGTCGCAACTCAAGGAGGTAATGCTCCTTTCCGATTTCACCTCTCAATTGCAGGAGATGGCCAAGTTCGTCGGTGATATTGCCCAGCAGACCAATCTGTTGGCACTCAACGCCGCTATTGAAGCGGCGCGGGCAGGGGATGCCGGACGCGGCTTCGCGGTAGTGGCGGATGAGGTACGCAAACTGTCCAGTTTATCCGGGGGGACGGGGCAGAAAATCAGCGAAACGGTCAATGCCGTCAACGCTGCCATCTCTCGCACCGTCGAGCTATCCCAGCACCAGGCGCAGCAGGATTCGCAAACCCTGGCTCATTCAGAGCAATTGGTGTCCCAGGTGATCGAGCACTTCCGGCACAACGCCCAGGCCATCGTCGATACCAGCAGCAGTCTTCAGCAGCAGAGCGAAAACGTTGCCACCGAGATATCGGGGGTACTGGTCGCCCTGCAGTTCCAGGATCGAGTCGGCCAGATGCTTTCCCTGGTCAACAACGACCTTGGCAAGCTGCACGGGCATATCGTCGAACGCCAGCAATTCGCGCTCGCCGGCGGCTCACCGGCCCCGATCATCGCGGATGCCTGGCTTGAGCAATTGGCAAGCACCTACACCATGCCTGAACAGCATGCGATCCATCACGGTAAGCCTGTGGTGAGCAGTACTTCATCCGAGATCACTTTTTTCTAGGGAGTTTCCCCATGAGCAAAACCATCCTGATTGTCGATGACTCTGCTTCCATTCGCCAAGTGGTGAGCATCACCTTGAAGGGCGCCGGATACGAGGTCATCGAAGGTGTTGACGGTCGTGACGCCCTGACCAAGCTCGACGGACGCAAGATCCACCTGATTGTAAGTGACGTGAACATGCCGAACATGGATGGCCTGAGCTTCATCAAGGCCGCTAAACAACTGCCGGCCTACAAGTTCACGCCCGTGATCATGCTGACCACCGAAACCGGAGAGGCCATGAAGCAACAGGGCCAGGCCGTCGGTGCCAAGGCTTGGATGGTCAAGCCCTTCCAACCGGCGCAGATGCTCGGTGCCGTCTCCAAACTGATCATGCCGTAGCACCGCCCAGAGTCCCTGGAAAGGAGGTTGTCATGACAAACACCACGGCTTGTCTGCGTCGGATTCTGGTTCTCGAAGGGCCGCTGACCATTTACACCGCAGCCGAACGCAAAGACCTGTTGCTGGAGCTGTTTCCGTTGGCTCAGGAAGTCGAAATGGATCTGGGCGGCGTGGACGAAATGGATACCGCCGGGCTCCAGTTGTTGGTGCTGATCAAACAGGAGTCGCTGCGCCATGGTTCCAACCTGCTGCTGAGCAACCACAGTACGGCGGTGCTTGATGCACTGGACATGAGTGGGTTGCACAGCTTTTTCGACCAGTCGGCTCCGGCCCTTCAGCAGAGAGGTTGAAGCCATGAGTTCACCCATGAATCTGGATGACGTGCTACGAACGTTCATCGCCGAAAGCCAGGAGCTTTTGCTGCTGATGGAGGAGGCGTTGCTGCAGATCGAACAGGCGCCGGATGATGTCGACACCATCAACGCCCTGTTTCGCGTCGCCCATACCATCAAAGGTTCTGCCGGCCTGTTTGGCTTCACGCCGATCGTTGCCTTTACCCATGTGGCAGAAAGCGTGCTGGATCGGGTCCGTGGACATGAACTGCGGGTGGACGAATCGCTGAGTGCCTTGTTCCTGGACGTGCGGGACCACTTGTGCACGCTGATTGAATTGCTGGCCAGCCACGGCGACCTGCAAGGCATGACTGCAGAACACGAGCGGCTGGGAGCGGCGTTGGTCGAGCGTCTCAACCGCTACCTGGAACCCAGTCCAGAACCGGTGCAGTCCCTGGCAACGTTCGAACCGCTGCAATCGACTTGCGTCATGCATTGGCATATCTCCCTTCGCCTGTGTCCCGACGTTTTGCGCAACGGTATGGATCCGCTGTCGTTGTTGCGTTACCTCAACAGTTTCGGCCAGATCAGCGCGGTCGTGTGCATCACCGAGGGCATGCCGGATATCTCGGCGATGGATCCGGAAACGTGTTACCTGGGATTTGAGCTGGGGTTTGTCAGTGATGCCGACCAGGCCACCATTGAAGGGGCCTTCGACTTCGTTCGTGAGGGCAGTCAGATCTGCGTGTTGCCGTGCAACGGTGACCTGACCGGCTTGCGGGCTTTGATCGGTCGTCTCGACGCCGAGCCCGATGCCATGGTCGAGGCCTTCATCGCCTGTGGTTCCGTCACCCGTGAGGCCTGGCTGGCCAGTCCTTCTTCTGGCGAGTCGACAGCCATTGCGGTTGCCCCCGTGGCACCAGACCAGGCAGCCCGCGAGGACGTCACCAAGAGTCGGGGGGCAAAAGAGGCCCGTCCGGCCGAAGGTAATCTGATTCGGGTCGACGCCGGAAAACTGGATCAATTGATCAACCTGGTGGGCGAGCTGATCATCGCCGGCGCTGGCGCCAATCTGGGGGCCATCCAAAGCGGCATTGGCGAGTTGATTGAAGCGACCAGCTCGCTCTCGCGTCTTGTCGAGGAGGTGCGTGACTGCGCCCTGACCCTGCGGATGGTGCAGATCGGCGGCACATTCAACCGCTTCCAGCGGGTGGTGCGCGATGTCTCCAAGGAACTGGGCAAGGACATTGCCTTGCAAGTACTCGGCGCCGAGACCGAGCTGGACAAGACGGTAGTCGAACGCATTGGCGATCCCCTGACCCACCTGGTGCGCAACGCCATGGACCACGGCATTGAATCTTCCCAATTGCGCCGAGACCGTGGCAAGCCGGAGCAGGGCACGGTTCGCCTCAACGCTTATCACGAGGCCAACAGCATCGTCATTGAAGTCAGCGACGACGGTGGTGGCCTGAACAAGCAACGCATCCTGGCCAAGGCGATGGAACGCGGTCTCGTCGCCGAAGGGCAATCGCTGACCGATGGCGACATTCTCAATCTGATTTTCGAGCCAGGCTTCTCCACTGCCGACCAGGTCAGCAACCTGTCCGGGCGCGGCGTGGGGATGGATGTCGTCAAACGGAACATCGTTGCCCTGCGCGGCTCGGTCAATCTGGAAAGCGAAGAGGGCGTAGGCACCACGGTGCGTATCCGCCTGCCGCTGACCCTGGCCATCATCGATGGCTTTCTGATCGGGGTAGGCAATGCCTCTTATGTCGTGCCGCTGGACCTGGTCGAGGAGTGCATCGAGCTGTCGACCGACGACGGCAGCAGTCAGGACTTCCTGGACTTGCGAGGCTCGGTTCTTCCAGTCCTGCGCCTGCGCGAGATGTTTGCCATCGACGAGCCTAACCATGGCCGTGAAAACATCGTGGTCGTGCATTACGCGGGGATGCGGGTGGGCCTGGTCGTCGATCAATTGCTGGGAGAGTTCCAGACGGTGATCAAGCCGCTGGGCAAGATTTTCGGTACGGCCCATGGATTGGGCGGCTTCACCATCCTGGGGAACGGAGCAGTAGCGTTGATCCTGGATATTCCCAAACTACTCGGGCAAGTCGCCAGCCGGCAGAAACACGGTATGACCCTCAGCCCTGAATTGACTCAATAGTTCTCCCTGGAGTACAGCATCATGACCGTCAAAAAAAATATCTCGCTGCTGGTCGCCTCAGCCCTGTTGGGCATCCTGATTCTGGTCAGCCTCAGTCTTTACCTGATGGGCGGGGTCAGGAGCACGGCCAGCTATGCGCAAGTCAACACAGTGCCCAGCCTGCAGTTGCTGGATCACGTGGCCCTGGCCCTGGCGGACAGCCACAGCCGGCAATGGCAGAGTCTGTCCGGAACTGCCGGTAGTGCCCAGCAAAGCGACAAGGAAACGGTGCTCCAGGCGCTGGATCGCTACCAGAAAGAGTTCGTCTCCGATGATCATGATGCGACGCTGCTCAGCGCCTTGCGCAGCACGGTCAATGAATACAACCGAGGCACGGAACGTTTCGATAATGCCCTCAAGAATGCCGTCCCTGAAGCCCGTAGTCTGCTGCTCGACCTGGAGGTGACGCGCGAAAAGGTCACTTCCGCCTTGAACGATATCCGTCAGTACAACCTGGACCTGGGGCGTAAGAATGCGGCGGTCGCGGCATCGACCGAACAGACGGCGATCTACAGCATCGCGTTGGTCGGCGGCGCCACTTTGCTGGTCATCTGCTTGCTCGGTTTCTTCCTGGTACGCCGGCTGCTCCACACATTGGGTGGCGAGCCCGATGATCTCCGGCGGGTGGCCGAGCGGTTGGTGGCCGGGCAACTGGATGTGCAGGGCGGCAACAATGGCCCTGAACGTACCGGGCTGATGGGCTCCCTGGACCGGCTGAGCGGGACCTTGAACCAACTGATCAGCGAAATGAATCACATGTCCGCAGAGCACGATAAAGGCGACATCGACGTGCAGATCGATGCGGCACGCTTTGCTGGCAGCTATGGACTGATGGCCCAAGGCATCAACGATATGGTCAGTGGGCATATCAGCGTCAAGAAGCAAGCCATGGCCTGCATCAAGTCGATCAGTGAGGGCGACCTGCAGGCGTCCCTGCAAGCGTTCCCCGGCAAGAAAGCCTTTATTAACGTCACCATCGAGCATCTTCGCAGCACCATCACGGCGTTGATCGAAGAGATGCATCACATGTCGGACGAGCACGAGAAAGGCGACATTGATGTGCAGATCGACGTACAGCGATTCCAAGGCTCGTACCGTCAGATTGCCCAGGGCATCAACGACATGGTCAATGGTCACATCAGCGTGAAGAAACAGGCCATGGCTTGCATACGTTCCTTCGGCGAAGGTGACCTGTCGGCACCCCTGGCCCAGTTCCCGGGCAAAAAAGCCTTTATCAACGACAACATCGAGCAACTGCGCCGCAACGTCCAGGCGCTGATCGAAGACACCCAGATGCTCAGCGAGAATGCGGTAGTCGGTCGGCTCGATACCCGTGCGGACAGTACTCGCCATCAAGGGGATTTCCGCCGCATCGTGGCGGGGATCAATAGCACGCTGGACTCCATCGTTGCCCCTCTCAACGAGGCGATGGAGGTCATGGTGGCCCTGTCCGGTGGTGACCTGACCCGCAGCGTCAAAGGTGATTACCAGGGCAGCCTGCAAGACCTGAAGCACGCGGTCAATGAAACGGTGAGCAAGCTTTCGCAGATCATTGGCGAGGTGCGCAGTTCCGCCGATTCGCTGTCCAGTGCCTCGGAAGAGATTTCCGCCACGGCCCAAAGCATCAGCCAGTCGGCTTCGGTACAGGCGGCGTCGGTTGAAGAGACGTCGGCGTCGATGGAACAGATGTCGGCGTCGATTTCCCAGAACACCGAGAATGCCAAAGTGACCGATGGCATGGCCGGCAAGGCGAGCAAGGAGGCAAGCGAAGGTGGACAGGCCGTCAAGGACACCGTCTCGGCCATGAAAACCATCGCCGAGAAGATAGGAATCGTTGATTCGATTGCCTACCAGACGAACCTGCTGGCGCTCAACGCGGCCATCGAAGCGGCCCGTGCCGGCGAGCATGGCAAGGGCTTCGCGGTTGTCGCCGCTGAGGTGCGCAAGCTCGCCGAACGCAGCCAGGTCGCGGCACAGGAAATCGGCCAGGTGGCCAAGAACAGTGTTGCCCTGGCTGAGCGGGCCGGCAACCTGCTTGATGAAATCGTGCCCTCGATTACCAAGACCTCTGATTTGGTTCAGGAGATTGCCGCTGCATCCGAAGAGCAGTCCATCGGCTCGGAGCAGATCAATACCGCCATGTCGCAGATGAGCCAGATCACTCAACAAAACGCCTCGGCGTCCGAAGAGCTGGCTGCCACCGCCGAAGAAATGAGTAGCCAGGCCGAGCAGTTGCAAGAGTTGATGGGCTTTTTCACCTTGCAGGGTCGGGTTGCGGTTTCCGCCGTTCCACGGGCCGCTTCCTCCAGTCTGGGCGGCATGCAAAGCAGTGAGCATGCCCAGGAAGGCGGTTTCATTCGCTTCGGGAGTTGAGACATGGAACCTGCAGTCTTGAGCCATTTCGAGCATGCGCAGCAGAATCCGTGTGACAGCGAATTCCTGCAATTCCTGACGTTTGTATCCGCCAGGGAGGTCTATGCGATCGATACCTTGTGCGTGCGAGAAATCATCGAGTACGGCCAGGTTACGAGCGTACCGATGATGCCGGATTTTATCCGCGGAGTGATCAATCTGCGCGGTTCGGTGGTGCCGGTGATCGATCTGCAGGCGCGCTTCAGCAAGGGCGCCACGCAGCAAGGCAACAGAACCTGCATCGTTATCCTGGAACTGGTTCAGGAAGACGAGCCGCAAGTGCTGGGTATCGTGGTCGACTCGGTGAGCGAGGTGATCGAAATCGAGTTGGCCGACATCAAGGCCGCTCCGGCGATCGGAAACCGGATCCGTGAAGACTTCATTCGAGGGATGGTCAAGGTGCGAGGTGCGTTCCTGACTGTGCTTCAGATCGACCAGGTGTTGTGTGTCAGTGAGATCGCTCGCCAGTTGCACTGAGTTGTAGCGCTCAGGCATGCCTACGTTGTCTTGAGATGGATGCTGCCGTCTACGGTGGATCCCTAGGAGTGAACCATGTCCATATCTGCCTCGCGCCTGCCTGCCCCGGGGACGGCAGCGCCACAGTACCTGACCTTCAGCGTGGGCCAGGAGATGTTCGCGGTAGGCACCCTGTGCGTACGGGAAATTGTCGAATACGGACCGATTACGCCGTTGCCGATGGCGCCAGCGAAGGTTCGCGGCATCACCAATCTGCGCGGAGCGGCCATTCCTGTGCTGGACCTCGGGCTGTGTTTTGGGGGCGTCCAGACCCTGGAAAACCCACGTACCTGCATCGTCATGCTGGAGGTCCACGGCAGCGGCGGCGCAGGCCTGGTGGGCATCATCGTGGATGCAGTCAGCGAAGTGCTGGAGATACCGGCCGAGCAGATCGAGCCGGCACCGGCACTCCAGGGCCGCCTTAGTCCTGCATTTGTGGTGGGAATCGGCAAGCTCAGTGACCGTTTCGTCTTGTTACTGGACATCGAGCACATGCTCAGTAGCGAGGACTGGTCGGCGCTGCTCCCTTCGAACATCAACGCTGACGGGCTAAGACCATGAACGTCGTGCTCTCCGACAACGAGTTCCAGCAGTTTCGAGCAATGATTCATGAAATCGCCGGGATCAGCCTATCCGTTGCCAAGAAACAGCTGGTCAGCGGCCGCCTGGCCAAGCGCTTGCAGTTTTTCAACTTGACCACCTACGGCAGCTATTACCGCCTGTTGATGAAGGACCGGACCGAGTTGCAAATGGCAGTGGACTTGCTGACCACCAACGAAACCTACTTTTTCCGCGAACCCAAGCATTTTGAGTTTCTGCGCGACGTGGTACTTCCCGAACTTCGTGGCAATGCCCCGGTACGTATCTGGAGTGGTGCCTGTTCCACGGGGGAAGAACCCTACACCCTGGCCATGGTGCTGGCCGACAGACTGGGCACCCGGCCATGGGAGATCCTCGCTTCCGATATCAGTAGCCGGGTGTTGGAAAAAGCCCAAAGCGGACGCTACCCACTGGACGGTATCCGCGGCATTCCCGAGGCGTTGTTGAACAGGTACTGCCTGAGGGGTGTGGGCAGCAACAACGGCATTTTCATGGTCGACCGCGCGTTGGCGTCACGGATTACCTTCACTTCGATCAACTTGAACAATGCGCTGCCTTCGGTAGGGCAGTTCGACGTGATCTTCCTGCGCAATGTGATGATCTATTTCGATAACCAGACCAAGTCTGAAGTGGTGAGGCGCTTGAGCAAACACCTGCGGCCAGGCGGCTATTTCATCGTGAGCCATTCGGAAAGCCTGAATGGCATCAGCGATGAATTGCAGTTGGTCAAACCCTCTATCTACCGCAAACCGGACGCTTGAGATGGTTCAGGTGACCGAATATTTCCTGCAGCCCGGTGATGTGGCGTTCGGAGGACGCCAAATGCGCTTATGTACCGTGCTGGGGTCTTGTGTCGCCCTGGTGTTTTGGCATCCGCAACGCTTGTTGGGCGGCATGTGTCATTTCATGTTGCCTCGTCGGGGCGGGCGCGGCGCGGGACACCTGAACGGTCGTTACGCGACGGATGCGTTGTTGCTGTTGTTCGAGTGCATTCATCAGGCGGGCGCTCGGCCCGAGCAGTTTGAAGTGAGTCTTTTTGGCGGGGCTGACATGTTTCCCGGGGTGTATCGCGGTGACGCTACCGGGATCGGCCAACAGAACGTCAATGCCGCCAGGAGCCTGATCCAGGACCATGGGTTGCAGTGCCGGGCCTATCACGTCGGTGGCCAGGGGTATCGCCACCTGGTGTTCGATGTAGGCACTGGATGCCTTCAACTCAATCATGCCGACTCGGTACGCAAAGTATTCGAGTCGCCCAAGAGTAAAGCCATATGACGGATATCAAGGTCTTGATCGTGGATGATTCCGCCGTGGTGCGCCAGGTGCTGAGTGCAGCCCTGAACCAGGCCAGTGGAATCCAGGTTATCGACGTCGCCGCCGATCCGGTGTACGCCATGGAGAAGATGAGCAGGCAATGGCCTGACGTCATCGTGTTGGACGTCGAGATGCCACGAATGGACGGCATTACCTTCCTGAAAAAACTGATGGCGCAGAAGCCTACGCCGGTGGTGATCTGTTCGACGCTGACCGAGAAGGGCGCCAAGACCACCTTGCAGGCACTGGCGGCTGGTGCCGTCAGTATCGTCACCAAGCCGCAATCCAACCTTCGACAGTTCCTGACCGAAAGTGCGGACGATCTGATCCAGGCCGTCAGGGCCGCGGCAAAGGCCAACCTGCGGCGGGTAGCGGGCGCCCGGGCGCCTGTCGACGTACCGCCCCGGCTCAGTGCCGACTCGATTCTGCCCCCTGCGTCCGTGGCCATGGTGCGCACGACTGAAAGTATCGTTGCCATCGGTACTTCCACCGGCGGCACCCAGGCCCTGGAACAGGTACTCCAAGGATTGCCGCGGGTGTGTCCGGGCATTGTCGTGGTGCAGCACATGCCAGAGAAATTTACCGCCGCATTCGCCGAGCGCCTCAATCACGTTTGCGAAATCGAGGTTCGCGAGGCGGTACAGGGTGATCGCATCATTCCCGGGCGGGCGCTGATCGCACCGGGTGGCACCCATATGCTGGTCAAGCGCAGCGGTGCCCAGTACCAGGTGGATATTGTCCAGGGACCTCCCGTCAGCCGACATCGACCCTCGGTGGATGTCCTGTTCCGTTCGGTCGCACGCAGCGCCGGCAGCAATGCCCTTGGAATCATCATGACGGGCATGGGCGATGATGGTGCTCGTGGCCTCAAGGAAATGCGCGATGCCGGCGCCAGGACCCTGGGGCAGGATGAAGACTCTTGTGTGGTGTATGGCATGCCACGCGAGGCCTTCAAGCTGGGCGCGGTCGAGCGCGAGTTGCCACTGGAGCAGATTGCTTCGGCCATCCTTGGCGTTCGCGGACATCAGCCCTGAGATCGTGCCGTCGTTTCAGACCAGTCCTTCGTTCAAGGCGTAGCGCACCAGGTCTGTGCTGGTGGCAAAGCACATCTTCTCCATCAGCCGAGTCTTGTGGGTGCTGACGGTTTTATTGCTGATCACCAGTTGTTCGGCGATTTGGTTGACGCTCAGCCCTTGAGCCAGCATGCGCAGGATCTGGAATTCACGTGAGGTCAGGCTCTGCGAAGCGTTTTCGGGCGTTACACCGCTGCTCTGAAGGGCGATCTGCTCGGCCAGTTGTGGATCGAGGTAGCGCGCGCCGGTGCTCACCTTGCGGATCGCTGCCAGCAGCGCTTCCGGGTCGCGGTCCTTGGTCATGTAGCCCGAGGCGCCGGCGCGTAGCGCACGTTGGGCAATGTGGGCTTCATTGTGCATGCTCAGGATGAGCATCGGCAGCTTGGGGTAATGGGCGTGGATACGACCGATCAGGTCCTCGCCACTCGAGCCAGGCATGGTCATGTCGAGCAGGAGCACATCGATATCGGTATGGCGCAGCAACTCCAAGACCTGGGCTCCGTTCTCCGCCTCCGCCACTACGGCAATATCCTTTACCAGCGCGAACAATTGCTTGAGGCCTTCGCGCATGATCGTGTGATCGTCGGCCACCATTAAACGGATCATGAGGCGTGACTCCTTGAAACAGGTACGCGCAGTTGGACAGTGGTACCGCTGCCTGGGCTGCTGGATATGGTCGTGGTTCCCCCCAAGGTCAGGCCCCGTTCGCGCATGCCCAGCAAGCCGAGGGTCCTGGACGATTGTTCGCGTTGCTCGAAGCCTTTGCCGTTGTCGGTGATTTCCAGCGACCAGCCATTGTCGCCTTGCTCAAACGTGATATTGACCCGGGTGGCTTCGGCGTGCCGGGCAATGTTGGTCAGCGACTCCTGGGCGATTCGAAATGCGGCGGTTGCGCTGGCATCGTCCAGGCGGATTGTCGGCGGATGAATCTGCAGGTTGCAGTCGATGCCCCATTGCTGCTTGAACGTGTCGGTCAGCCATTCCAGTGACGCGGCGATACCCATGTTGAGGATGGAAGGGCGCAGGCTGGTGGAAATATTTCTCACCACCTGCACCGTCTGGTCGATCAGTTGCAGCAGGCGTGCGACTTGTTCACTGAGCTGGGGCAGTTGTTCGCCGTACTGGAAGCGCAGCAGCGAAGTGCCCATGCGGATTGCGGTCAGATGTTGCCCGAGTTCATCGTGGATCTCCTGGGCGATCAGCTTGCGTTCCTCTTCCCGCGCACTTTCGCGACTGGACATCAATTGGCGCAGTTGCTTGTTGAGCGATGCCAGGCGCAGCTCGGCCAGGCGCAGCTGTGAAATATCGCGAACGACGGCCAGCACGGTGGCAATTTTCCCCTGGATGTCCTGCTCGGGAACGAGACTGATGTGATAGACGCGTTGCAGTCTATGCTGCCCGGTGAGCACATACTCATGCTCCAGGGGCTGGCCTTTTTCCACGGCTTCGATGACGGCTGCATGGAATAATTGGCTCTGCAGGTTTTTCGGCAGGATCTCGAGCAGGTCCTTGTGCAGCAAGTCGATTTGCGGGCGATCCAACCAGGTTTCCAGCGCCGGATTGATGAACAACAGTTCACCCGTTCGACTCAGGCGTGCAATACCATCTGGAGAGTTCTCAACCAGTGTGCCGATTTCCTGCTGCCGGGCCAGTTCGTTGCGCTGCGCTTCCCGGATATCGGTGATGTTGCGCGCAATGCATACCAGGCGATGCAAGCGCCCATTTGAATCGGCGACGGGGACCAGGTTGAAATGCACAACGAGTGAGCGCTGACCGCAAGGCAGATGCGCATCCAGTTCGATGGGCGCGCCCACGGCAATGCAGTGCAGACAGA
Source organism: Pseudomonas sp. 3JA (assembly GCF_036961705.1). Lineage (NCBI taxonomy): Bacteria > Pseudomonadati > Pseudomonadota > Gammaproteobacteria > Pseudomonadales > Pseudomonadaceae > Pseudomonas > Pseudomonas sp. 3JA. The sequence continues at coordinate 153,900 of NZ_JBAMDJ010000011.1, read as the reverse complement.
TAGCCTCGACAATACTTGCGGCTTCTTTCTCCAAGCATTGGCCCAACGGTTGGCCGATCATGTCCGAATGACGCTTGGCGAGCATCTCGCACAGCTGCGGATTGGCCTCCAGACAACTGAGTTGCTGGTCGGCATCCACCGCGAGCAGGCAAAGCATGTCTTGCGAATGGTCGAAGACTTCGCGGTAACGACGTTCGCTTTGGGCCAGGTGGCTGTGGGCTGAGCAGCGTTCCCAGGCGATGGCAGCGATATGACTGGCCATTTGCGCATGCTTGCGGTCCTGCTCGCTCAGTGGGGTGTCGCCACCGACGAACAACAGGATGGCGCCCAGCGTGACGCCGGTCTTGTTGATCACCGGTTCTACCCAGCAACCCCGGTAGCCTGCCTGCACGGCGGGCTGGCTGAAAGCGAAGCCCGAGGCATCGCTTCTCAAATCGGCGCTGAAACGATGGTGTTCGAACAGCTCGGGATGTCGCTCGAGATCTTCGGCCAGGCAGGTTGCAATCGAGGGCGTATCCGTAGGCGGCGCGCCAGGGGAGTCGTCGCCAGGGATCGCCTTGAACGCCATGGCGTTGTGAAACTCGGGTGTCAGAATATCCAGGTAGGCGCCGAGCAGGGGCAGCACCTCAAGGAGAGAGTCGTGGGTGACCATCTTCTGGAAAATGGCCGAGCGCGCATTCTCGGCGCGCTCCTGCCGGCGCAACGCACTGATATCCTGGGCGGTGACCAGCACCCCGCACAGCTTGCCTGTTTCGTCATGCTCCGGGGTCAGGTTGCACAGGAAATCCATGGAACGACGTGAATGCGAGTCCTTGTTTTCCAGCAGAAACGTGTTCGCTACGCCGGTTGATAACGTGAGTTCTACCTGCGTGCGAAAGTACTCGTCGAGCTGATTGGGCGTCGAGGCGCGTTCGGTGATATGAGTGTTGGGAAAACCTCGGGCGCGTTCAAGCTCTGGATTGGCATAGATCTGTTGTCCTAGCCGGTTGTAGCGAAGGATGATGTTTTGTGAGCTTTTGGCCAGTGAGAGGTACTTCTGTTCGTTATTGAACAATGCCTGGCGCAAGGCAAGATGTTCACTGATGTCCTCCAGCTGCGATACGAAGTAAAGCGCTTCAGCATCAGCGTTACGGGCGATGCCCACGGTCAGGCGTGCCCACAGCGTGCTGCCGTCCTTACGGATGTAGCGTTTTTCCAGCGTCAGGCTCGCGCGGTGTCCCTGGATGAGCCTGTGCAATTCATCCTTATTGAGGTCGGCGTCGTCCGGATGCGTCAAACGCTGGAAAGAGGTGGCGCGAAGTTCTTCTTCGGTGTAGCCAAGCATCTGACACAACATTCGATTGGCCGCGATCCATTCACCGCTCATCCGCAACAAGGCCAGGCCCGTGCCGGCGGAGTCGAACGCCAAGCGATAATCCTGTTCGGCAAGATGGATGTGTTCGGCGCGGTGGATCTTTACCAGGTAGGTGGATTGTTGCGCTTTGTAGTCGAGCTTCACACTCAGCGTGTCGCCACCGGCCGACATACCCTGGAAATGCCAGCTACCCTTGAGTCGGGCATGGGTGATGTGCTGTTCAAACATCAGCGGCTTGAGAGAAAACAGGGAATGCAAGGGAACCAGGAATGCGGCGGTCTCGCTTAGCCCCAGCAATCCGCTGGCGCAGTCATCCATGATGAGCAGGGCCCCCTGGGCATCCAGCAACAAGACACCCACGTCATCCGCACCCTGCGTGTCCGGTGTTGCTACCGCAATGGCTGAATCCATTCGCCCATCCTCTGGTAACCCGCTCTTGAGCATAGCTTAAAGTCTTGAGAGCAAAATCCAGTGTTCGACTATGGTCATAAGGATGCTCACGGTTTTTTGTCCGGGCGGACGAAAGGAGCAGGGTTCCCTTGGACAGATATCAAGGACAAGACCACAATGATGTCATTGTGATATTGATTGTGTGGCCAGCGCAACGAGCGTGCCTATGCAAGCAGCTTCAAAGAAGAGGGTCAGTTTGCGCAGATGGATCTGGCGGGCGTTTGCCAGTACCAGCCTGTTGCCGCTCGTCTTGGTAGAAGGCGCGCTGATCACCACTTACTTCATCACGAACCAGTCCATTCGAAACTCCCAGATCGAGCACCTGCATCAAAGTGCAACTCGCGACATACAGGTATCGGTTCAGCAGAATGCGCTGTTGGTGCAAGGACAATTGGAGCAGGTTCACAAAGCGATCAGTCTTTATGCCAAGTCCACTGAGCATGAACTCACCGAAAACCAGCCTCCCGTGGCGGCATCGCTTTCAGTAAGTGCCGATGGTGTCCGCTACAGCGCAGCGAACGACGGGGCGTCCGCCTCGTATTATTCGAATGTCACCCCGCTGAACAAGCAGGACCTGTCCAAGATATCGCTGCTGGCGAATCAGGACTTCATGATGAAGCAGTTGAAGGACGGGGATCCTTTGATTGCCAGTATCTACTTCAATACGTGGGACAGCTATAACCGGATTTATCCCTGGTTTAATACGCTCGAGCAGTACCCACATGATATGGACATTACCCAATACAACTTCTACTACTTGGCCGATGCAAAACATAATCCTGATAAAAAAGTAGTCTGGACCGATGTCTATCTGGATCCCGCTGGCCAGGGGTGGATGATGTCTGCCATTGCGCCGGTCTACAGCGGCGACTTCCTGGAGGGCGTAGCCGGGGTCGATGTAACGGTCGACGGGATCTTGAAGCAAATCGAGCAGTTGAAGATGCCTTGGGGTGGCTACCTGATGCTGGTCAACAATAAGCTCGATATCATGGCCGTGCCCAAGGCGGGGCAACGTGATTTTTCCCTGCGAGCCGCCGAGAACCAGCCCGCTGGAGAGCCTGTCGATCACGAGCGCTTGCAATCGCCGGATTTGAACCTCACTCGTTATCCGGACCTCGCCAGTCTCAATAAGAACTTGCCGGGCCATCCAGAGGGCATCGTTGCGCTGACGTTGAATGGACGGCCTCATCTGGTCGCCTGGAGTGGGATCCCCACCACCGGCTGGCTCTTGTTGGCGGTAGTGGACGAAGCCGCGGCCATGCAGGAAACCAATCTGCTGGCCAGTCATTACCGCGATGTGGGGTACCTGTTGATCGCGGGGCTGGTGGTGTTCTATGCCTTGTTCTTTGCCTTCATGTGGTGGCGTACGCGTGACCTCAGTCGCCAGTTGAGCACACCGGTGCAAGGGGTCTCACGCATGATGCGAGAGATCGGCCGGGGTAACTGGCAACCAGCGGCAAGTCCTTCCGATATCACCGAACTGTGGTCAATGTCCAACCAGGCACTGGGGATGGGCAGGCAGCTGGCCCAGGCCGAGTTCATTCGCAGCTCCACACAGCAACGTCTGGAGTTGGTCATGGAGAGTTTTGCCGAAGGGCTCTGGGAGTACTACCCGAAACGGCAGCGTTTTATTCTCAAGGGTGCCCTGTGCCAGCGCTTCGGTTTTGCCGCCAATGAAGTGCCCATGGCGACATTGCTGCAGAGCATTCCCATTGAGGATCGGCAAACCTTCACCCAGTTCCTGGAAGAGGCCAGGGGCAGTGCAAGCGTGGCGCCGGAAGTGGAGTTCCGGATCAGGGACGTGCATGGAAAGCTGATCTGGATCCTTTGCCGGGGCCGTACGCTGGAATCCTCCCGGCTGGAGGATTCCAGTGTCGTGGTCGTGGCGTGTGTCGACATCACGACACTCAAGCAGACCCAGTTGGATCTGCGGGAGAAAACCCTGGAGGCAGAGGCCGCCAGTACCGCCAAGTCCAAATTCATCTCCAGCATGAGCCATGAGCTGCGGACGCCATTGAATGCGATCTACGGGTTTGCCCAGTTGGGGCTCATGCAGTCGCCTGCTCCGGCATTGGAAGAGACGGCCAACCTGCAGGAGATCATCAAAGCCAGTGAGCACCTCATGCAGTTGGTGGACGATCTGCTTGATCTCTCCAGCTTGCAGGCCGAGAAACCCCTGCTCGATCTCAAGCCCGTACACGTGGCAAGCCTGTTATCCAGCTGCGCTGACCTGGTCCAGCAGCAAGTCGCGGCGCATGGCCAGACCTTGCACATCAATGCTCCTCTGGATACATGGCATGTCTGGGCGGATAAGCGCCGCCTCAAGCAGGTCCTGATCAATCTGTTATCCAATGCAATCAAGTACAACCGGCCCGGTGGAGACGTCACTCTGGGGGCTTCGGTTGTCGAGGACGGAGCCAGGCTTCGTCTTTATGTGACAGATACCGGGATGGGCATTTCCCCGGCTTTGCAGGGCGAGCTGTTCAGGCCCTTCCAGCGTTTGGGAAAAGAGAACTCGTCCATCCCGGGAACTGGCATTGGCTTGGTGTTGTGCCGAGACCTGGCGCTCCTGATGCACGGCACCATGGGCTTCGAAAGCGACGTCGAAGGGGGGACGACTTTCTGGATCGACATGTGCTCGGCGGCGTTTCCTGTGCCGGGGAACGCGTCCAAAGTGTCGACGATAGCCTTGCCACGCGTCCTGTTGGTGAGTAACGACCCTCAGGATGGTGACGTGGTTCGAGAGGCGTTGATCGGCGATTTTGAGTTGGATCGGGTCAATACCTTGGCCGATGCCAGTCTCGTGCTTGATGCCACGGCGGTCAGCGTATTGATCGTCGCCACTACCGACCCTGTACCCGTGCTGAACACTTTTTTCAGCGGCTTGCGCACGAGTATCCCAACGACTGCAATGTCGATCATCGTGGTCCGTGCGGCCGTCGATCACGCTTCGGTTGGCCACCTTGAATGCCAGGCCATCGTCGCTTCTCCATTGGAGAGGCAGAGTATTCGTAGTCTGGTCTTGACGCTCGCCACGGGGAGGGCGGATGTATGTTTGCCAAAGTAAATTCGCAAAGCAGGATCGTCATTATCGACGATGTGGCCACCAATCTCCGGCTTCTGGATTCATGCTTGCGAGCCGTGGGCCTGCAGAACATCACCACATTCAGCGACTCTGCCAAAGGACTGGACTGGTTGCTTGCGAACGCCTGGGACCTGCTGTTGTTGGACCTGGACATGCCCGCACCCGACGGCTTCGAGATCCTTGATCGCCTCAATACACGTGACCGCACGGAGTCACCGGTCATCATCGTGACGGCCTTGAGTGATCAGCAGAACAGGCGCAAAGGATTGGAAAGGGGCGCCAACGACTTCATCTCCAAACCCATTGATCTTCCTGAAGTGTTGCTCAGGGTGCGTAATTGCCTGGAGCTGGCGCAGGCGGCCAAGCTGCTGCGCGACGTCAATGCTGAACTCGAGCGCAAAGTGGAGCTGCGCACGGCCCAGCTGGCTTCCAGCTACAAGGCGATCAGCAGCAGCTTGAGTCGAGCAGCCAGCTATCGTGATGACGACACGGGGCAGCATATTATCCGTATTGGCGAGTCCGCGGCTTTGTTGGCCAAGGCTATCGGCATGCCCGCTCAATGGTGTGACCTCATGAGGATGGCTGCACCGATGCACGACGTTGGAAAAATTGGCATTGTAGATGCCATTCTGCAAAAGCCTGGAGCATTGACGCCGCAGGAGCGGGTGATCATGCAGGAGCATGCCCGCATTGGTTATGAAATCCTGCATGACCCAGAGGGTTCGCCGTTGACGGACCTGGCAGCGGAAATTGCCCTGTCGCATCATGAGCGTTGGGATGGCACCGGCTATCCAAAGGGATTGCGGGGCAAGGAAATCCCGTTATCGGCAAGGATTGTGTCGATATGCGATGTGTATGACGCCATAAGAATGCCTCGAGCCTATAAGCAGGCTTGGGATGTCGAGTGCTCAAGGCGTTTCATCACCGATCAAGCCGGTACCCAGTTCGATCCTTTCCTGGTGGACGTCTTTTGTAATCTCTTTGACGAAATAGATCGCTTGCGCTTGCCCGATGCGCGAGAGGGCTGATGAGACCCGGGAGATGTCGCCGATGATCCGGGTGTCTGCTTCATCGGCGACAGGTTTCATTGCCCGCTTTTAATCCGGCTCCAGACCCGTGTGCGCAGCCGGTCGTTCTCTAATGGCATTGCCTCCAGTACAAAGAGTTTTTTCATCACGCTGTCAGGCGGGTACACCATCGGGTCGTTGCGGATGGCCTTGTCGACCAGCCCCTCGGCGGCGGTGTTGCCGTTGGCATAGTGCACATGATTGCTGATGCCAGCCATGACCCTGGGGTCCAGCAGGTAGTTGAGAAATTCGTAGCCGGCGCCTTCATTCGGCGCATCGGCGGGCATGGCGACCATGTCGAACCACATCGGTGAGCCTTCCTTGGGGATGGCGTAGGCGATCTGCTGGCCATTCCCGGCCTCATTGGCTCGCGCTGCGGCCTGCATCACATCGCCGGAAAATCCTACGACCAGACACACGTCACCCGTCGCAAGGTCACTGGTGTACTTGGAGTTGTGGAAGTAACTCACATAGGGGCGCACCTTGAGTAGCAAGGCCTGCGCCTTCTCGTAGTCGGCCTTGTCCTTGCTGTGATGCGGCAGGCCAAGGTAGTTCAAGGCGATGGGAAGGATCTCGGGACCATTGTCGAGCATCGCCACGCCGCATCGGGCGAGTTTCTTCATGTTTTCCGGCTTGAACACAATGTCCCACGAGTCTATCGGTACATCGCCCAGGACCGCCTTGACCTTGGCCACGTTGTAGCCGATGCCGGTGCTGCCCCACAGGTAGGGAAAACCGTAGCGGTTACCAGGGTCATTGGCCTCCAGAACCTTCATCAGCGTCGGGTTGAGGTTGTGCCAGTTCGGGAGCTTGCTGCGGTCGAGCGGTTTGAGTGCGCCGGCCGTGATCTGCCGGGCCATGAAGTGGTTGGACGGAAACACCACGTCATAGCCTGAATGGCCGGCCATCAGTTTGGCGTCGAGCACCTCGTTGCTGTCATACAGGTCATATTGGGTCTGGTGCCCGGTCTGGGTGGTAAAGTTTTGCAGGGTATCTGGAGCGATGTAGCTGCTCCAGTTGTAGATCCTGACGGTGTCTGCTGCCTGAGCGGTAGACGCGATCAACAGTAACGGAAAGATCGACTTCAACATGCGAGACCTCAACCTTTGTTCTAGGCGTTATGGATGAAGGCAGTTCAGAAAATCAGTACGTAGCTCTTGCGAACGGTTTCTTGTACGTCCCAGATTCCCGTCGTGTTCGCAGGGAACATCAACGCGTCGCCGGCCTGGATATGTAGGGCCTCACCACCGTCCGGGGTGAAGGTGCAACGCCCCTGAATGAAATGGCAGAACTCCTGTTGCACGATCTGGCGCCGCCAGCGGCCGGGGGTGCATTCCCACACGCCGGCCTCGACGCCGTCGTCGCGCTCGACGCATGCCGTGGCAACCTGTGAAAGCGGCTCGCCCAGCGGTACACCAACAGCGCCAGGCTCACCGAGAGGCAAACGGGCGGTGTCGCGAAAATGATCGATCTTCATGCAAACGGCTCCTTGGACTTCATCAGACGTTCCATGCAACCGGCCAGCCCTTCAGCCATCCGGCGACGCCAGCGTGGCGCATGGAGGTTGGCCAATACCTGATCCTCGTGAACGAAGCTCTGGATAATGGCGTTGTAACCCAGCCAGCGCAGAGGCTCGGGCTCCCATCGCGGCAACGAGGCCAGGGGACGGTCATCCAGCACCCAGGGCTGGCGAGTCAGTTCGTTGTCCTGGCCAAGAATCAACGCCGCCACGGTTCGGCCGCCCAGATTGCTGGCGCCTACACCTTCACCTCCGTAGCCACCCGCCAGGGCGATCCGCTGGCGACGGTCGGCGAGCATGTGCGGGTGAAAGGACCGGGCAACCCCCAGATTGCCGCCCCAGGCATGGGTCAGGCGCACATTGCGCAAGATCGGAAAGAGTTCACTGAACAGGTGTTGCCGCAATGCCCGTTCAGCCTGAGTGAGGTTGAAGTCACTGCGCAGGCGACCGCCAAAGCGATAACCACCGCGGGCGCCAAACACCAGGCGATCGTCTCGGCTGCGCTGACCGTAGGTGACTTGTCGGCTGTTTTCGCTGAACGCCTGGCCACGGGTCAGGCCGATTTCGGCCCATACATCGGCCGGGAGCGGCTCAGTCGCAACGATCAGGCTTTGCGCGGCCAGTTGATGCTTGTTCAACGGGGGCAGGGTACTGGCATAACCTTCTACCGCCGGCACCACCCAATCGGCGCTCACCCGACCGTGCTCGGTTCGGACCTGGCCTGGCTTCCAGTCGAGCACCGGGCTTTGCTCGTAAATGCGTACACCCATCCGTTCGACGGCTTCGGCCAGACCCCGTACCAACCGTGCAGGCTGGATGGTCGCGCAGTGAGGTGAGTACAGGGCGCCGTACGCCTGGGCCACATTTAACTGTTCACGCAAGGCCTGAGGGCCCAACCAGCGGTAGTCGTCTTCACCCAGGCCTTGCCCGCGGACAGCATCGAGCTGTTCGCGTAGGCGCCGTTCTTGCTCGGGATAACGCGCCGCGCAGTACAGCACGCCGCCTTTGCGCAGTTCGCAATCGATGCCTTCGAGGTGGCACACGCGCGCCACCTCGTCGGGGATTGCATGCAGCAGTTGGTAGCCTGCGTGACGTTGCGCGGCAGGTAGTGGGCCCAGGAGCCGGTCTTCGCCCAGCAGGTTGCCCATCAACCAGCCGCCATTGCGACCGGAGGCGCCGAAGCCGGCAATCTGTGCTTCAACGATGACGATGTTCAGGTGCGGTGCTTGCTGTTTAAGGTAATAGGCCGCCCAGAGACCACTGTAACCGGCGCCGATAATCACAACGTCTGCTTGCAGATCCTGATACAACGCCGGGCGCGGCGTCAGCGCCTCGCCGAGTTGCTCCATCCACAAACTCACACCACCCCAGCCAGACATCCCATGCTCCATCGGTTGATTGCCGACAGAGATTAATGCGCTGCGACGGGGGCTGTGTTATCTGCGGGCACGCGCGCAATTGGCTTTCAACCACGCCTTGGGTGTGCAACCGGTGTGACTGCGGAAGGCCTTGTAGAACGCCGAGGTGGAGTTGAATCCGGCACTCGCCGCAAGGGCATCGATGGGCGCGTTTTCACCGTGATTGACGAGGCGCTCAAGCAGGTAGGCCAACCGGGCTTGGGTCACGTAGCGATAGAAGCTTTGCCCCAGCACTTGATTCAGCAGGTAAGACAGCTGATTGCGACTGTACCCGGTGGCGCTGGCAATCCGTGCAAGGTCCAGATCCGGGTCGAGGAATGGCTGCTGGCGCGTAAAATAGTCGGCCAAGTCTCGCGCCATGAACGTCAGCTGACGCGCCGAGAGACCCAGTTTACTGATGGCGGGCGCGTGGCGCCCAGTCTGGGGCTCGCTGTCGCGCACCAGTGAGGCATATTCGTTTATACGAAGGATCAGGCCATCACATACCGTGATGGCTTCACTGGTGCGAAAAACCACCCGCTCGCCACTGCCTTTCAGCGCTGTCTGGTACTGGATGAATGCGGTACAGCCATCTGCACGGATGCGGTCGTTGTGTTCAAGATACTCATCGGGATGACGCGGCAACGTGCTGGTGATGTAAGCGCGCAACTCGGCCAGGCCCATGCTGCGGTTCTGGAAGAAATCGTTGTACTGCACTTGCGGGTGATACATCGCGAGAATCGCCTCCAAGTCGCGGCGTTTCCACGCCATGTGGTAACGCAGCACCACTTCGCGGGTCAACGTTGTCTGTTCGGCGGTATCTGGCGGAAGGAGAGGCATTGGTTGACCGGCGTAGAGACTGGGCTGGCGCCAGTCTAGCCCTGCAGTGGCTCACTGAACAAATACAGCTGCCTCATACCTGAGCCCGCCAAGGCTAGGCAAGCAAGTGCACGTGCATTTCCATGGCGGCATGAAGGCGTCGGATAATCAAACTCATCACCCATGATGCCGATCACGGTCGCCTGACGCAGGGCCGCAATAAGGTGAACGCCCGTTAGCTTCAAGCCATAATCGGTAATTCGATAAGGTTGGGGCGACCTGAGCGAATGCCATCCTCGACCGCTTCAGCAATATCCCTGGCGCGCTCGACCCTGCGCGAAGCAACCCCCAGGGAAGAGGCGAGGGCCTGGAAGTCGATGGCCGGTTCCCGGATGTCCATGCCGATGAACTGGTTCGTACCGGCACTTCGGTAGTGCGCCTGGTTACGCGCGTAGTTTTTCAGGATGTTGTATTCGCCATTGTTCATGACCACAAAGGTGACGGGCAAACGCTCGTGTGCCGCTGTCCAAAGCGCTTGGGGCGAATACATCGCCGAGCCATCGCCGACCAGGCAGACCACTGGGGCGCGGTCCAGGCCAAGGGATGTACCGACAGCCGCCGGCATGCCCCAGCCGAGGATGGCGCTGCGCGTAAACAGGTACTGGCGGGCCGAATGCGAATCCAGGCACGCACGCACATGAGCGATGGTGACCGGCGCTTCGTCGACGATCCACACATCAGGGCCGATTGCCCGGACAGCTTCATGGGCCGCAACGAAAGGCGTTGTCACGGGCGTATGGAATTCGCGCTTCGCGCGCTCGGCCACTTCGATTCGGCGGGTGCTGCGCTCGCGTGCAGCGACATTTCGCAGCGTCGCGATTGCCTGGCTGTGCGGGGCCAGTGCCTGATCCAGTAATGGCAGCAACAATTGCAAGGACAGCTTGATGTCGCCTATCAATCCCAGCGCCGTTCCATGCACTCTGCCCAGTTGGTGGCCATCGCCGGTCAATTGAATGAGACGGCAATGAGGGGGGATCGCCGGGCCTTGCGAGTATTGGTAACTGATCAGCGAATGGCCGCCGAGAAGCAAGACCGCATCGACGTCAGCGAACGTTTCGCGGATATCGGCAGCTTTGGGTGGCAAGGCTCCGCGCCATTGAGGATGAGCGGTGGGGAAGGGGATATGCCCGGGCCAGGATGGCCCGAAGACCGGCGCGCCAAGTGCTTCGGCGAGGCTCACCGCTTCCACTTGGGCATTCGACTGGAAGACCTCTTCCCCGACGATAATCGCCAGACGGCCGGGGGTAACCGTCGATAAGGCGTCAGCCAACGGGTCAATCGCCGCGGTCACCGCACCTCGTTCGATTCGCGACGGCTGGCCAGCATCGGCATCGGTGTGCTGCTCCATCACGTTGATCGGTAGCGAAAGGAAAACCGGGCCGGTCGGCCCTGTGCGGCAATCTTGAAGAGCGCGACGCAACAGCATCGGGATATGTTGGGGGTGCTGGATTTCCTCCGCCCATTTGACGCTCGGTCGGGCCAGGCTGACCAGATCACCATGAAGCAGCGGGTCGGTCACGCCATGGCGGGTATCCTGTTGGCCCGCAGTGATCACCAGCGGCGTGTTCGCCATCTTCGCGTTCAGGATGGCGCCCATCGCATTGCCAAGGCCTCCTGCTGTATGGAGGTTGACGAAACCGGGGCGGCCGGAGGCCTGGGCATAACCGTCGGCCATCGCCACGACGGAGGCCTCCTGAAGGCCGAGCACGTAGTGAATATCGGAGACGCCCGAGAGCGCATCGAGCAAAGGCAACTCCGTTGTTCCCGGATTGCCGAACACATGGCGGACGCTTTCGCTGTGCAGTACTTCCACGAGCAGGTCCGCGCCGCGTTGCCCACGGATGCTGGACGGGACACCGGGAGTCGAAGACATGGCGCGAAATCTCACTCAGTTGGAAGAAATACTTTACCCAGCTTTTGTGGCCATCGGATTGCCAAATGGTAATGAACCACCCGTGCGGCGCCGCTGAAAGCCCTGACGCTGGGGTTATTTGAAGCCGGCAGTGACTTAACGTCCGCCCATTCTTTCGAGGGATTGGCTTTTGAGCGGCAAATCGCTGGTACGCTTGTCCGAGGCTTTGCGAATCGCATTGCACAAGGCCCGGACGATGGGTACGTAGCTCAGCTGGCTGGGCTGGCAGGCCTGGAGCGCACCCGTAGGGTTGATCAAATGTACCGCGATGTGGCCTGGCAACCATGAGACGAGTGGCCAGCGGGGGCGTTGGGCGATCGTCGGGCACAGATCCGCCGCCGTCATATCAAATTCAGAAGATGCCACGAATGCGACCCCCATCAGGCACGCGCCTTCAAGCTGGGCGCGTAGGCGACCGGGGTTTACTACAGCGCCCAGGTCAGCGACAAATACCGTGTCATGCACAATCAAGCGCCCCTCGTCGCTCAGCTCGACATCAAGTACCGCGGCCATGCAAGTCTGCGCATCGTAATGTGCGGCGATGCCCTGGGTTCGGCAACCGCCTGAGGGCTTGCCCCAATGGCTTCTCGTGGCCGCTTCAGTGATGACGCTACGCATTCGCCGGGCATCGAAACCTGAGCGTTGCGCGGCGCCGTCGGCCCGTGTTGATACCGAATCGATCAGGGAAAGCAGGTAGTCTTGTTGATCGAGCCTGCATGCAGGGTCCTGTGCGGCCATGAATCGCTGTTCGGCGCGCAGGCGAAGCAACAGGTCTTTGCGGTTCAGGATACCGCCTGGCGATGGCCAGATGAATTGATCAAGCGCGCTGTCGTGCCCGTCAGGGTGGTTCATTTGCGTTTCTCCTTCCGCCTGATGACAAGAGCTCCGGCAAAAAGCAACCAAGGGTGCGGAATCTCTGGTTAAGCCAGGTTCCTGCGGGAGCGGGCAGGCTCGCTCCCGCAGGTTCACGCTGGCGCCGCAGGAGCAATCCTGGCATTACTTTAGGCGCAACGATCTGACGTCAGGGTGACGGGAGGCTGACAGGAACATGTCAGGCAATAAAGGGGGCCGGGCAGGTGATGCATACAGTTGAGTCTGGCCTTCTTGTCGTCGGCTTGCATCACCCGCCCACGTTCAAGCCACGATCTGCGCTGCTGCGCGAGCCCAAGGGGTCGCTGTCCTTGCTGGCATCGAAGGTGACAAGCTGCTAACGGTGTCGAGCCGATGAATCTGTTCGGCTGACAGTTCAACCGACAGGGCGGCGAGGTTGTCGGCCAATTGCTCGACCGAGCGCGGGCCGATGATGGGCAACGACCCGTGCGTGCCGGACCAGGCGATGGCGACCTGACCGGGGCTGACGCCCAGTTCGTTGGCGATGGCGATCACCGTGTCGAGGACCTGTGTACGCTGATCGGTATTCTCAGGTTGGAACACCTTGCCACCGAGGCCCTCGGCGCGTCCTTTCTCGCCCTTGCGGTACTTACCGGTCAGCATGCCTCCACCGAGTGGCGACCAAGTGACGATACCCAATCCCAACGCCTGCGAAGCCGGGAACAGATCAGCCTCGGGCTCGCGGTGGACCAGGCTATGCTCGAATTGCGCCGCGGCGATCGGCACCGAGTGGGTGAGTTCGGCGAGGGTGACTGCTCGCGATAGCCGCCAAGCAGGGAAGTTGGAGAGGCCGGCATAAAGGATCTTGCCCGCACGGGCAAGATCCTCGAACCCACGGACAATCTCTTCGGTGGGCGTGACATCATCCGGCCAATGCGCCCAGTAGAGATCGATGCGATCGGTTCCGAGTCGCTTCAGGCTTGCCTCTACCGAGGCCACCATGGCTTTACGACTATTGCCCGTGACGAGGCGATCGGCATTTGGCTGCGCGCCTTTGGTGTACTTGGTCGCCAGGACGAAATTCTCGCGTCGGCCCTTCAGAAGGGTCCCGAGCAGCTCCTCGGATTGTCCGAACTGGTAGATATCGGCCCCATCGATGAAGTTGCCGCCGGCCTCCGCGTAGGCATTAAAGATTGCCGTGCTGACATCGGGATCCGCGCCGTAGCCCCAGCCTGTGCCAAAGTTGCCTGTCCCGAGCACGACCTGGGACACACTCAGTCCTGTTTTGCCGAAGGATGCATATTTCATATCTTCACCATTGATCAAGTCGGAACGATCTTTTCAGATAGTGTCGGTGCAAAGAGAATTGTATATGCAAATATTGCAGCTACAATAGACCGTATGAAAAACGCTATCAAGCCACAGGGCTGCACCAATCTGAAGCTGCGCCAGCTCAATCGCATGGTGACGCGTCACTACGACCGCTACGTCGCCGAGTCCGGCCTCAAGAACACGCAGTACGCACTGTTGTCGCATGTCGTCAGGCTGGGGCCTATTCGGCCGAGTGACCTGGCCAGGCAAATGCAGATGGATAATTCGACCTTGACTCGGAACATGCAGTCCTTGACCACTCAGGGGTGGCTGGAGATTGGTGCAGGAGGCGATGCCCGCAGTCGCCTTGTCGAAGCGACCGAGGCTGGACGCGTAAAGCAAGCCGAAGGCCAGCGGGCCTGGAAGGAGGCACAGCGCGCGCTCAATGGTCTACTCGGCGTGGAGCGCGTGGCTGTATTGCACGAATTGCTCGACACATGCATTGCGAGCCTTGACGACGATCTTGATGAGTCCCCATCAGAATGACTCGCCAGCCGCTTCGCAACGGATAACCTGAGTGTGTTTGACGGATATCCCATCTCGAGCGTCAGGACCCAATTAGAGCGAGTTCAAACCCTCATGAATTTTCTGATTCTTTCGCCGCACTGATCAGCTCGGATCATCCCAGGCGCCGCATCCAGTTTGACCAGGCCGTCCTCCATGAAAACCACCCTGTCGGAAATTGACATGGCGAAGTCCATTTCATGGGTCACGATCAACATGGTCATGCCTTCTTTTGCCAGGTCGCTGATCACCTTGAGCACATCGCCGACCAGTTCCGGGTCAAGGGCTGAAGTAGGCTCATCGAACAGCATGATGTGGGGATCCATCGCCAATGCGCGGGCGATTGCCACGCGTTGTTGCTGGCCGCCCGACAACTGATGCGGATACTTTTGCGCGTGAGCCAGCAGCCCGACCTTGTCCAGCAGGGCGTAGGCGCGCTGCTCGCTGATGGACTTGTCGCGGCCGTGATAGCGCGGCGCGAGGGTGACGTTGTCGAGAATGGTGCGATGGGGAAACAGGTTGAAGCTCTGGAACACCATGCCGATGCGCTGTACCCCGTGGCGTACTTGTTGCGTGTTGGTGTTGTCACCGGCGTGGATATAGCTTTCGCCGAACAGAATGATCTCGCCCTGGTCGATGCTTTCCAAGGCGTTGACGGTCCGAATCAGCGAGGTTTTTCCCGATCCCGACGGACCGATAATGGAGATCACCTGACCCACGTTGACATCAAGGTTGATGCCCTTGAGCACGGCGTGCTGGCCGTAGCGCTTGTGAATGTTGACCAGTTGCAGGGCGGGTGCCGAGCCAGGCCCCGGCGCTGTACGAGCGTCCGCCGGAGAGGGCGCCGCCGGTGACGCGCGCAGACGCCGCAGGCTGATGTCATCCAGCGTTTGTGGTTTGCGGTTGTTGAGCTCCAGGTGTTGCTCCAGCCAATGAAACAGCCAGCCGAGCACGGTCACGATCAGCACGTAATACACCGCCACGGCCGACAGGGTTTCCATGACCAGGAAGTTTTGCGCGTAAAGGCGCTGGCCCACGGTCAACAGTTCGGTCAGGGAAATCACCGAGACCAGCGAGGTCAGTTTCACCACGGTGATGTATTCGTTGATCAGTGTCGGCAGGGAAATGCGGAACGCTTGTGGGATCACGATCAGGCGCTGCAGGCCGATCAGGCCGATACCCAGCGCACGGCCGGCTTCTTTCTGGCCTTTGGCAACGGATATCAGGCCGCCACGATGAATTTCCGCCATGTACGCCGCCTCGGTCACCACCAGCGCGAACAGGCCGGAATAGAACGGGTTGGACAGTACGCCACGGGTGATCGGGAACATCTGCGGCAAGTTATAGACGAACACCACCAGTACCAGCAGCGGCACGCTGCGAAAGAACCAGATATAAATCGACGCCGGCACGCTGACCCAACGCGTGGCCGAAAGCTTGGCCGACGCCAGCAGGAAGCCCAGCAGCATGCCGATGAACCAGGCCAGCGTGCTGAGTTCCACCACCGTAATGCAGGCTTTCCAGAAGTCCGAGACCGAAAACAGAGAAAAAAAGTAGGGCCATTCAAATTGCATGTGTACCTCCAACTGCTGGCGTCGACGGAGGCTTCACCTATGCCGGGCAGTCAAGCGAAAGCCGCCGACTGTGGGAGCGGCCTCGCTCCCACAGGGCTGCACTGAGTCAGTTAGTCGGTTCTTCCAGGTTGTATTTCTTCAACAGGGCGGCGTATTCACCCGACGCTTTCGTCGCGTCAAAAGCCTTGAGCAGCGCCTGATAGAGCGCGTCGTTGTCCTTTTTGACGTAGATACCCAGTGTCTGTTGATAGATCGAATGCTCGGTGCTGATCACAACCCGGCCTTTGGTGCGTTCTGCGATCATGCCGGCGGCGCCGTCGATCTCCACCTGCGCTTGCACGTTGCCGGAGAGCAGCGCTTGGGTCACTTCAGGGGCGGACGGAAATTCGCTGACCATGATCGCGCCCTTGTTGTTCGGGACGCAGTAATCGGTCGAGAGTTTGTTGAATTGCGTCACCCAAGTGGTGCCTTTTTCCAGGCCGACCTTCAGGCCGCAGAGGTCTTCCGGTACTTTCGGTTTCAGCGGGCTGTCCTTCAGCACCATGATCGCTGCGCCGGTCTTGGCGTATGGGATGGTTTGCGCTTGAGTCTGCCGTTGGGGCGTGATGTACATGCCCGAGATGATCGCATCATAGTGACCGGCGTTCAGGCTCAGCAGCAGGTTGGAAAATTTGGTGTCAACGAAGTCGGCCTTGAGGTCCAGATGTTTGGCGAGTAATCGCGCCAGTTCGGGGTCGGAGCCGACGACATTTTTTTGTTCGTCGTATGATTCGAAGGGCGGATAGGTGATTTCCATACCGACCTTGAGGGCGCCGGGTGTCACCGTCGTGGCTGCGTGGGCTCCTGCCGCACCGAGGATCGCGAAGGCCAGCAGGGACAAGCGGACAGCGATATTCATTGGATTGCGCATCATCGGTGACTCCACGTCGAAAAAGTAGGGTTGGACTGGTTTTGAAACAGGGCTGTTTTGGAACGGGGCGGGGGCATCAGGACGCTTCCTGCGCCTGGTTCTTCAAGTGACCGAAGCTCGATGGCTTGCGTGCGCGCTCATACAGCTTGAGTTCGCCGCGTTCGACTTTGCGGCGCAGGTATTGATAGGTTTGCAACGCTTGACCAAACATGTGCTCACCGATGGTGATTTCCTCGTAATCCTTACCGCCTTCAAGAAACTGCGGCAGTGGCTTGATTTGCGTGTGGAAGTCACACGCATAGAAGAGTGGGAACGAGTAGCGCTCTTCGCTGACGCTTCGCACTCGGTGAGCCGTAGCGACGAATGTGCCTGCGGTCATGACCTCCAGCATGTCGCCGATGTTGACCACAAAAGTACCGTCCATGGGCGGTGCATCAATCCATTGCCCCTGGTCGTTCATCACCTCGAGGCCTGGCTTGTCGGCAAGCAAGATGGTGAAGCACTCGTAGTCGGTATGCGCGCCAATGCCTGGCGCGTCTTGAGCCGCCAGGTCAAACGGGTAATGGATCAGGCGCAGCTTCGACGGTGGGCGAGTTACCAGTGCCTCGAAATAGTCTTCCTCCAGGCCCAAAGCGAGGGCGAAACCCTTGAACAAGCGCCGACCTAATGCAAACACCGCGGCGTAGTAAGCTTCAACGGCAGGACGAAAACCCGGCAAGTCTGGCCATTCGTTGGCCCCGATCAATGGCGTGCCGGCAATGACCAGCGGATCGTCTTCGCTCACTTCGAAACCGATATCGAAAGCTTCCTTGTGATCCGGTTTGCCTTTGGCATAGACCTCTTCACCTTCAGGCACAAAACCCTTGTGGCTGCGTGAAGTACCGATGTAATGCTGCATTTTGTACTCAAGCGATTGGGCAAACAGGTCCTTCGCCGCTTGACGCAAACCGTCGATCAGTGACGGCTCGATGCCGTGGTTCTTGATGTACAGGAAACCGACTGCGCGGGCGGCGTTACCCAGTTCTTCGGCCACTGCCTGGCGCTGGGTGATGTCGTCGCTGTACAGCCCGGCGATGTCCACCACCGGAATGCGATTGAAGTTGGCGGTCGTTGGTGTTTTGTCAGGCATGAGGCAGCGCTCCTTATCGGGTTGAGGTGCAGGCGAAACGCCGAAAATGCTCGCGCTCGGTGTTTGCCATCCACACGTTCAGCGACCACAGATCGGCCACCGGCACGTTGGTGAAGGGCAGGTGATGCAGATAGCCGTCGGCGCCGAACTCCGGTGTCAGCGTGCTGACCTGATACCCGCGTTTTTCCTGGGATCGCCAGATGGCCTCCCAATGTTGCTGATGGAAGGCAAGCGCTTGGCTGTACTCGGGGGCGGCGGGGTGAGGCACTTGCGGTCCCTGGTCATAACCGACTCGGGCCTGGATATGGTGAACGCGTTCGACGAAGGCGCTGAGGTCGTCTTCCGGATCGTTGAGCAGGCGTTCGCAGGTGACGACCCAATGACTGATGTCGCTGGTGAAGCGCAGGTCCGGCAGTTGACGAATCAGCTCGAGGGTGACCCAGGGGTTGAATAACGAGCGAGCGCGATGGGTTTCAAAGGCGCACACCTGGCCATGCTTGCGCGCGACGTCCATCGCGCGGCCAAAGAAGTCGACTTGCTGTGCCAGTGGCCAGCGGTCGTTGCCAGCCAGCAGATTGACGAAGCGCGGCGCCAACTCAGCCGCCCAACCGAGTTTCTTATCGAGGTCCAGAAGGTGTTCGTCGACGGTTGCCGACTGTTCCGGTAGAACGTCGTAGGCGCTGAAGACGGTGCTGATATAGCTGACTTTGTTGATGCGTAGAAAGGCTGCGAACTCGGCGCGTTCGCTGGCGGTCATGGGCAGGCGGGCTTCCATGCCATCGAACCCGGCTTCAAGCAACTCATCGAGCGCTTGTGCCTTGCTCGCGGTGTAGCCCCACAACGTTCGGAATATTTCCAGCTTCATCGATCTGCTCCAAAGGTTCCTTCGCATGATTGACACAGCGACGTTGCGGCGCTAACCGAAACGCACAACGAACGGCAGTGACAATCAGAAAAGGCAAGCTTCGGGCCGCATCTCTATGGAAAGGCTCCTTTGTTGCCGTCAATAGTAGGGAGGGGCGGTTGGCGGAAAGAATAGGGAAGCGCAAAAAGATAGTTCAGAGATTTCTAAACTATTGGTCAATGGCCGCGACCCTGATCGTCTTCACGCCCATGATGTCGATTGAGGTCATTTTTTGTGTCACGACAGGCGTGTCATTAAGCTGTGGGAAGCCGGATCACCGATAGCATGCGCCCTTGCAAAGATGAAGAGTCTTTTGCTCTAAGGATAAGGTCTGCTGAGTAAAGAGGTCCGGTCAAATTGATCATATAAATCAGCGAACATTTTTCCGTGCAAATAGTGTTTGTATCGCTCTCGGTCGAATCGAAGTTGCCGTTTTTCTTTTTCCTTACTCGGTGGAAGAGCCAGGAATGCACCCTCTTGCAATGGACCTATAGCGTGGGCTTGTAGCAATTCATCTAGCCCATCGATACTGGTTTTTGAACCGACGAAGTCAGCACCTTGTTGGGAAAACAGATCGTAACGTTCATGTAGCTGGAACATTCGCAGGGTATTGACTGACTTGGCGCAGGTAGGGTCATAGGTGATCCGAACTTTCAACTGATCTTTGATGTTTTCGAAGTCGCTTACAATGTCGACTATAGTGCTACCCGGCTTCTCGCAACGAAAATGCAGGGATTCTGAGTCGAACAGAGGGTGCAAATAGGAATGGTCGCCTGTATCCTCGGCGCCCTTCAGGCGAGAGTTACAGATCGAGCAGCTGGGAATGAGATTGTGCAAAGCCAATGCCAGATACGGGTAGCGATGCTGAGGATAATAATGATCCAGGTCTGGCCTGATGCCTTTCTCTGCTTCCTTTGTGGTGAGCATGTAAGCGTGATGACAATAGGGGCATATTTTGTAAGTGCTGCTTTTGCACAGTTTGTATGCCGACCAGCCCTGTACACGCTTGGAAGTGAATTTTTTGTAATCGAATGTCCTTCTTAGAAAGGAATCCAGTACGGAGCGTTCG
This sequence comes from Pseudomonas sp. 3JA, assembly GCF_036961705.1. Taxonomy (NCBI): domain Bacteria; kingdom Pseudomonadati; phylum Pseudomonadota; class Gammaproteobacteria; order Pseudomonadales; family Pseudomonadaceae; genus Pseudomonas; species Pseudomonas sp. 3JA. The sequence goes on along the minus strand of NZ_JBAMDJ010000011.1, from coordinate 133,945 downwards.
TGTCGAGAAATCTTTCGCTTCAGTTTCTCATAATAACGAATGGAGGACTGCAGTCCGCTCGGACTCTTAGCTGTCAACTGGATTTTGAGGAAGTTCAAAAATTGCGTGGCGGGTTTCTCGATAGATGTTTTTTTGAGCGACTTTATTCCTTCGTTGATACATTTTTCCAAGTAACGATTGTGCGAAGCGTATGCCGTTTTCCAGACGTCCGATATATTGATCAGCATTACGACCGTTCCTTGTTCAGCAGATAATCAATTTCCCTTGAGATGATAGGGTCCTCGATGATGCTCCGGACATAGCTGTCTCGCTCCGTCATTTGGCCTTGGGCGGCATTGTGCAGAGTCTTATTAATTTCTCGGATGGCAAATGCACCCATCGAACGGGCACCAAACGAGCGGTTTAATACTAGTTGCATGGGGGCGCCGAAGGATGGCTGCGGTTCATCACTGTCAAAAGTCGCAACGAACTCTCGTGGCACATCAGTAGCCAGTAGAGGGGAGTGGGATGCCAGAATCAATTGTAGGCAATCGATCTGGAGTTCCTCCTTGCATTGGCTCAAGAAGTCGTTGATTTGATAGACATATTGCCGTTGCCACTCCAAATGTAAAAATGCGTCGCCTTCATCGATCATTACCAGTAACTTGCGGAACCCACGGGTTCGCAATTCCTTCAATGATTCGTACAAAGCGATGATTTGTTGCATGATCGCCCATTGTCCTGAGCTGATATGAGGATACCCAAGTCGACAAAGCTTGAACGCTTCCAATCGTTCGAGTCTGACACGTTGCTCTTGGGTAATCAGGGGCCGAGTGTAGATTAGAACATTGCTGCTACTGCCTGGTGCTGGTTCGAAGTGCTCATGCCTAAGCAGGTATTCGGTCATTTTGGCAAGTCGGTGCAATTCAGGCAGGCGTGGATCATCTTGCGGCGAAGGTAAGAACTCAAAATCCAGATATGTTTTGAGAAAGCTGATGACCAAAACGATACTGGCTTGGCGCTTCTCCAGTAGTTGGGTAACTACAGCAAGGCAAGCAAAAACCTGATGCGCCCTGGCGCTTTGGTGTAGCTTGCGTAGCAGTAACTCAACGAGGGTCTGAAATTGTTCGGTATAGCGGGAATCTGCAAGGTTGTATTCCGACTGGCTGGCTTCAAACTCCGAGACATTATCAAATATTCGTTTGCGCTCTTCGAGTTCGGCGAAATTAAAAGCATCGAGGATGGCGGCGGTACGAAACTGCCGGTTTTTCAACAATGCTTCAGCTAACAGTCGAGCAATTTTGCGGTATTCCGCTCGCAATGTAGCGGTCAACTCTACGTCGAGGCCGAAGGCAGCCAGAATGTTAGAGTAGCGGTCTAGATTATTGAGATTTTCCACTGGACGCTTTGAGGCGTTGATGAAGTTTTTGGTACTGCGAATGCTTGGCCTGTTTTGTGCGGGCGTGTAGTACAGGATTCCCCAATCGTTTAGCTGCTCCGGTGTGGCCAGGCGTTCGGTGCTGAGGATAATCTTACAGGGTTCGTCCAGTGATTGATTGCGTCTTGTGCCGAAAGCTTCAGCGATTTCTTGCAAGGTTCGAGTCTTGCCGGATCCATTCTTGCCAATGAGCAGAGAGATCGAATCGATGTCAAACAGGTTGAGAGCGCTGCTTCTTAGGTTAAGGGTTTTTCGCCCGGTCAATATTGTCCTGATCATGTGCTGGGGTCCATTGTGAATGCCGTCGATTAGAAGCCGCTCAAACTGGCAGAATCGGCTATTGCCAATTCGTGAATAGCGCCTACGCGCTACACCTGTGCCGCCACTGTAGCGCTACTCGCTACATCTGTAGCGTCTTTCACGGATGAATAGCGCTTCGCCCCATCCCTGAATCCCATCAAATCAAGCTGTCGGCCCTATTTCAAGTCAGTGGCATGGTCATTGCTCCTTCACGGGTGCGCATCGATATGACCGCGCCACTAATAAGAAAAGGACTACGCCCATGAGACAGATTGGCCATGCCTCGTTTTCCGGTGTTCGATCTACCGTCGCCGGTATCCCTCTGAAATCCCTGGCCGGCGCTTTGCTGTTGAGCCTGGCCACTGCGTCCGCCTTGGCTTCTGAGACGCCAGCCAATGTCGACAGTCAGCGACTGATTGCGGCCGATAAAGAACCCGGTAACTGGATGAGCACCGGACGGACCTATGATGAGCAGCGCTACAGTCCGCTCAAGCGGATCAGCGATCAGAACGTCGGTCAGCTTGGGCTGGCCTGGAGCTACAAGCTCGATCTGGATCGCGGTGTCGAGGCCACGCCGATCGTGGTCGATGGCGTGATGTACACCACTGGGCCGTTTTCGGTGGTGTACGCGCTGGATGCCCGTAACGGTAAGTTGATCTGGAAGTACGACCCGCAATCGGACCGTAACCGCGCGGGCGAAGCCTGCTGCGACGCGGTCAACCGTGGCGTGGCCGTGTGGAAGGGCAAGGTCTACGTGGGCGTGCTTGACGGGCGCCTGGAGGCCATCGATGCCAAGACCGGTCAACGCGCCTGGTCGGTCGATACCCGGGCCGATCACAAGCGCAGCTACACCATCACTGGCGCGCCCAGGGTGGTCAACGGCAAGGTGGTGATCGGCAACGGCGGCGCGGAGTTTGGCGTGCGCGGCTATGTCACCGCCTACGATGCCGAGACTGGCAAGCAGGCCTGGCGGTTCTATACCGTGCCCGGCGACCCCAAGCTACCGCCGGAAGACAAGGGCATGGCCATTGCCGCCAAGACCTGGCATGGCGACGCGTTTGTCGAGCAGGGCGGTGGCGGGACGGCCTGGGATTCGTTTGCCTTCGACCCGGATTTGAACCTGCTGTACATCGGTGTCGGCAACGGTTCGCTGTGGGACCCGAAATGGCGCAGCCAGGCCAAGGGCGACAATCTGTTCCTGTCGTCGATTGTCGCGGTCAACGCCGATACCGGTGAGTACGTCTGGCACTACCAGACCACTCCGGGTGACGCGTGGGACTACACCGCGACCCAGCATATGATCCTCGCCGAACTGCCCATCGATGGGAAACCGCGCAAGGTGCTGATGCAGGCGCCCAAGAACGGTTTCTTCTATGTGATCGACCGCGCCACCGGCCAGTTGCTGTCGGCCAAGGGCATCGTGCCGCAAAGCTGGACCAAGGGCATGGACATGAAGACCGGTCGGCCAATCGTCGATGACGAGAACGCTGCGTATTGGAAGGACGGCAAGCGCAAGCTGGTGACGCCGGCCTTCTGGGGAGCGCATGACTGGCAGCCAATGTCCTACAACCCGAACACCGGGTTGGTGTATATCCCGGCCCACATCATGTCCGCCTACTACGAGCACATTCCCGAGGCGCCCAAGCGCAACCCTTTCAAGAGCATGTACCAGTTGGGCCTGCGGACCGGAATGATGCCGGAGAATGTCGACGGTCTGTTGGAAATGGCCAAGGGTTGGTCGGGCAAGCTGATCGCCTGGGACCCGGTCAAGCAGCAGCCGGCCTGGGAAGTGCCCTACGTGACCATCTTCAATGGCGGCACCTTGAGTACCGCCGGTAACCTGGTATTCGAAGGCAGCGCCGATGGCCGGGTGATCGCCTACGCGGCCGACACCGGCAAGAAACTCTGGGAGCAGCCTGCGGCCAGTGGGGTGATGGCAGCACCGATCACCTACAGCGTCGATGGCGAGCAGTACGTGACGTTCATGGCCGGCTGGGGCGGGGCATTTTCCACCTTTGCCGGCGCCCTGTCGCTGCGTGCCGGGGTGCAGCCCTTTTCCCAGGTGCTGACCTACAAGATTGGCGGCACCGCCAAGTTGCAGGAACCGGCGCCGCGTCCCGACACCCCGAAACCACCCGCGCTGAGCACCGACACCGCGGCCATCGAGGCCGGCGGCAAGCTCTATGACGGATATTGCTCGCAGTGCCATGGCATCCACGCGGTCAGCGGCGGCGTGTTGCCGGATCTTCGCAAGCTGACGCCGGAGAAACACCAGATGTTCCTCGGCATCCTGTTCGGTGGGCGTGTGCCCGATGGCATGCCGTCCTTTGCCGATGCCTTTACCCCCGAGCAGGTCGACCAGATCCATCAGTACCTGATCAAGCGGGCCCACGACCTTCAGGACGAAGGACTGGCCTGGAAAAAATTCAGCGCCAAGCAATAAGCCTCCGGCCGGTAGCCTTGCCGGTCGGTCGCACATCCTCGACAGGAGAGACGCGGATATGAGTGACATCATCTACCAGAACTACATCGCCAATGCCTTTGTCGCCAGCGACGAGCATCTTGAGGTCCATAACCCGGCCAACGGCCAGTTGCTTGGGCGCGTGCCCCAAGGCAGCTCCGCCGAAGTCGAGCAGGCCATCGCAGCCGCGCGCCAAGCCCAAAAGGCCTGGGCTGCCCGCCCGGCCATTGAACGTGCGGGCTATCTGCGCAAAATTGCCAGCAAGGTGCGCGAACACGGCGAGCGTTTGGCTCGGACCATTACTGCCGAACAGGGCAAGGTCCTGGAGTTGGCGCGGGTCGAAGTGAATTTCACGGCCGACTACCTCGACTACATGGCCGAGTGGGCGCGGCGCCTGGAAGGCGAAGTGCTGAGCAGCGACCGGACCGGCGAGAGCATCTTTTTGCTGCGCAAACCCCTCGGCGTGGTCGCCGGGATTTTGCCGTGGAATTTCCCGTTCTTCCTGATCGCCCGCAAGATGGCGCCAGCGCTGTTGACCGGCAATACCATCGTCATCAAGCCGAGTGAAGAAACGCCGATCAACTGCTTCGAGTTCGCTCGCCTGGTGGCCGAGACGGATCTGCCCGCTGGCGTCTTCAACGTGGTGTGCGGCACTGGCGCAACGGTCGGCCATGCACTGAGCAGTCACCCGGGCATCGACCTGATCAGCTTTACCGGCAGCGTCGGCACCGGTTCGCGGATCATGGCCGCTGCGGCACCGAATATCACGAAACTCAATCTGGAACTGGGCGGCAAGGCCCCCGCCATTGTTCTGGCTGACGCTGACCTGGACCTGGCGATCAGGGCCATTACGGCCTCGCGGGTGATCAATACCGGGCAAGTGTGCAACTGCGCCGAGCGAGTCTACGTCGAGCGCAAGGTGGCCGATGCGTTTATCGACGGTATTGCGGCGTCCATGGCGGCCACCCGGTATGGCGACCCTCTGGCCGAACATGGGTTGGACATGGGCCCGTTGATCAATCGCGCGGCGCTCGACAAGGTGGCGCAAATGGTCCGGACCGCGAGCGGGCAGGGTGCGCAGATTATTACCGGCGGCGCGGTGGCCGATCTAGGCCAGGGTTTCCACTACCAGCCAACCGTTTTGGCCGGGTGTTCCGCGAAGATGGAAATCATGCGCAAGGAGATCTTTGGTCCGGTGCTGCCGATCCAAATTGTCGATGACCTCGATGAGGCGATTGCGCTGGCCAATGACAGCGAATATGGCCTGACCTCGTCGATCTACACCGCGAGCCTGAGCGCTGCCATGCAGGCAACCCGCTTGCTGGATTTTGGTGAGACCTATATCAACCGCGAGAACTTCGAAGCCATGCAGGGCTTCCACGCCGGGACGCGCAAGTCAGGCATTGGCGGCGCCGATGGCAAGCACGGGTTGTACGAGTACACCCATACCCATGTGGTGTACATCCAGGCGTGACAGTTCCACTGCCATCAAAAAGCGCCCAGGCCGGATTCACGGTCTGGGCGTTTTGTATAGGGGATCAGAGACGGTCGTTGGGTTGCACTAAACGTTGCTTTTTCATCTGTCGATAGAGCGTCGAGCGAGCGACCCCCAACTCGGCGGCTGCCGCGCTGATATTCCACCGATGCCGGCGCAAGATTTCCAGCAGATTCGACGCGGGTGGTTCGCTGCCCACGGACGGGCTGGCCAGCCGGGCATACGCGTCGCCCTGCAGCAGTTCGGCGGGGAGGCAGTCGACATCGACATTGCCGTCCTCGGCCAGCGCCACCGCGTAGCGCAGGGCATTGATCAGTTGGCGGATATTGCCGGGCCAGGACGCCTCCAGCAGGCATTGGCGGGCCTGGGCGGTGAGCTGCACACCCTTGGCTTCGGCTTGGCTGTCGAGCAGACGCTGGATCAGTTGCGCGCGGTCACTGCGTTCGCGCAAGGGCGGTAGACTGAGGTTCATGCCGTTGAGGCGATAGAACAGATCCTCGCGAAAGTGTTTGTCGCGCAACATACCTTGCAGGTCTTGGTGCGTGGCGCAAATCACCTGGATGTCCAGTGATACCGGCATTGGAGCACCGATGGGGCTGATCTCCCGTTCGGCCAGTACGCGTAGCAGACGGGTTTGCAGATGGGCTGGCATATCGCCGATTTCATCGAGAAACAGCGTGCCGCCATTGGCCAGTTCCAGCTTGCCCTTCATGCCTTTTTTATCGGCACCGGTGAAGCTACCGCCACGGTAGCCGAACAGTTCACTCTCGATCAGGCTCTCGGGGATTGCCGCGCAGTTGAGTGCGATAAAGGGCTCGTCCCGACGCGCGCTGGCCTGGTGAATGGCTCGCGCAAAAGCCTCTTTGCCAGTGCCTGTCTCGCCGGTGATCAGGATGGCGATGTCTTTGTCGATGACCTTGTGCAAGCGGCGCACGGCCTGCTGTAGCGTCGGGTCATCACCGGCCAGTTGCTCCAGATCGGGGTGGCGGGGCCGCTGTGCCTTGGCCGGCGCTGGCGCCAGACGGTGATGGCTCGCGGGGATGCGCAGGCTCAGGTCCAGCAGCGCTTCGTCATGCCGCGCACGCAGGCGCAGGCCGCGGGCGCCGCCGTTGGTCAGGCGCAGTAGCTCGTCGACGCCCATGGGCAGCAGTTGGTCGATAGCGCCGCCCAGCAGATGGGGGCCATGGGCCTGGTCATGGGCAACAAAGGCCGCGTGATTGGCACCGATCACTCGACCACTGTCATCCAGCGCCAGCAATTGCTCGTTGGCGAGATCGGCAATCTCGTCGATGGGCTTGAGCGATAGGGTCAGCCGATCCCGGTAGTTTTGGCGAAAGTGTGCGTTCTCGATCAAGCGGGCATACAGGATCACCAACTGCAGGGTCAGGTATTGGCTTTCCTTGGGTCCATTGCTGTTCAGGCAAGTAGCGTTCAAGCAACCCTGCAGAAGGCCCTGGGCGTTGAAAATCGGCGCAACGGAACAGCTCAGGCGAGCATTCGAGGTGAGGAAGTGCTCCTCGCGGTGGATGATCAACGGCTCGGCCGCAGCCAACGTGGTGCCGATGCCGTTGGTGCCGGCGATGGACTCGTCCCAGCGCGCCCCGACCACCAGGCCCGAGCGGACATAAGGAACAGGCTGGTCGGGCAGGCGAGCATCGAGGGTGATGCCGTGTTCATCGCTGAGCAACACCGCGAAGCCGGCTGGTACCACGCGCCGGGCCAAACCGCTGACGCCCTGGCTGGCGATATCGAGGTACTGCTGGTGTCGTTGCTGATGCTGGCGGATATCTTCGGCGCAAAGAACATCCAGGCGCGCGGACGAGGAGGGATCGAGTCGATGTTTTATGACGCTGCGATACCAGGACTGGGCAATCACCCGGTCCGGACTGATTCGCCGCTCAGGGAAGTGCTCGTTGACGAAGGCAGCGAGTTCGCTCGGATGGGGCTGCGCGCTATGCCGAGTCATGGGAGGCTCCGTGTAGCGTGCCGCTTCAGAGGGCGGGCACGGCGTTATTGTTATCGGTGCGACGAGCCACGGCCGTCAGGGCTTTAAGATAGTCCCTGTTCGCGGTTGACGCTACGCCAGGCCACATCTCAAGCACCCGGAAGGATTAAGTGACGCCACTGCTTACATCCGGTGATGTTCCAGCAGGAAATCTACGAACAGCCGCACCCGCGCCGGCATTGCCGAGCCCCCCACGAACACCGCATGGATCGGTTCTCGGTCGCCTGGGTTCCAGGCTTCCAGCAGCGGTATCAGGTCTCCGCGCTGAAGGTCCTCGCTCACGGTGAACTCGCCGATACGGGCAATGCCGGCACCGACTCGCGCGAATTGTGCCAACGCTTCACCACTGCTGCATTCGATGTTGCCGCTGACCTTCAGGGAGAACTCTCGTCCGTCGCGGATGAATGGCCAGTTGGGTTCGGCGCGCCGAAAGTTGAAGCGTAGGCAGTTGTGCCGTAGCAGGTCCTCCGGTTCCACCGGGGTGCCATGGCGCTGCAGATAGTCGGGCGATGCCACCACGACCTGGCCGGTGTCGCCGATCCTGCGCGCGGTCAGCGGGCTGTCCGGCAGATGGCCGAAGCGCACCGCCACGTCGGCCTGGCCACCGAGAATGTCGACGACTTCATCGCCCAGGGTGAGGTCGACGACGATGTTCGGGTAGCGGGCGCTGAATGCCGCCACCAAGGGAACGATGGCCTGCCGCCCATGGCCAAGGGCGGCGCTGACCCGCAATCGGCCCCTGGGTACGCCCTGGTCGGCGATGGCTTCTTCGACCTCGTCCATGTCGGCCAGGATACGCCGGGCGCCGCGCAGGAACGCCTCGCCCTCGGCGGTGAAGGTGATCGCTCGGGTGGTGCGCAACAGCAGGCGGGTACCCAGGCGTTGTTCGGTACGCGCGATGATCCGACTGACCGCCGAGGGTGTCAGCCCTAATGCACGCGCGGCGGCTGACAGGCTGCCTTCCCGCGCCACGGTGGCGAACACGCTCATTTCACCTGATCTGCCGTTGAAGTCCATTTGTGCCTCTTGCGCAAAGGTGATTGCCAGAAATGCTATCTACCGCCTGAAAAGACGGGATCGTAGCATTCGCAGCATAGATGAGGAGCCTTCCATGCGTATCAATCCACCACTTGTTGCACTCGCCATCGGTGCCTTTGGCATCGGCGTGACCGAGTTCGCCCCCATGGGCATGTTGCCGGGCATCGCTGCGGACCTCGGCGTTTCCATTCCCGCCGCCGGTCTGTTGGTCAGTGCCTACGCCCTGGGCGTACTGCTCGGCGCGCCGTTGATGACCCTGACCACCGGCAGGATTCCCCGGCGCTATCTGCTGATCGGGCTCATGGCGATTTTTACCCTGGGTAATCTGATGTCAGCCCTGGCGACCGATTACTACAGCCTTATGGTCGCCAGGGTGGTGACCTCACTGAACCACGGTGCGTTCTTTGGCGTTGGCTCCATCGTCGCCGCCAGCGTGGTCGCTCCGGAGAAACGTGCCGGGGCGGTGGCGGCCATGTTCATGGGCCTGACCCTGGCGACCATCGGCGGCGTGCCGCTGGCCACCTGGTTTGGCGAACTGTTCGGCTGGCGCACGGCATTCTGGGGTATCACCGGCCTCGGCGGGGTGACCATGGCCGCGTTGTGGTTCGCCTTGCCCAACCTGCAAATGCCGCAAGGCGTCGGCGTGCTGGCTGAAATTCGGGTACTGGGCCGTGGCCCGGTGCTGGGGGCGTTGGCCCTGACCGTCGTCGGCTCGGGGGCAATGTTTACCGTCTTCACTTACATCGCACCGATCCTCAGCAACGAGACCCACGCATCCACCGCTTACATCACCGCCATGCTGGTGCTGTTCGGTGTGGGATTGACGCTGGGCAACATGTGGGGTGGCAAGGCCGCCGACCGCTCGATAGACCGCACCCTGATCGTTTCGCTGAGCGTGCTGATTCTCGTCTTGCTGGCGTTCACCGCGCTGATGCGTTGGCCACTGCCGGCCGCCGTGGCCATCCTGATATGGGGTATCGCCAGTTTCGCCCTGGTGCCGCCGCTACAGATGCGCGTCATGGAAGCCGCCAAGGACGCGCCCAATCTGGCCTCGGCGGTGAACATCGGTGCCTTCAATCTCGGCAACGCGATAGGTGCGGCGCTGGGCGGAGCGGTGATCAATGCCGGGCTGGGTTATCCGGCGATTTCCCTGGCCGGAGCGGCGATGGCGGGTCTGGGGCTGCTGATGGTGTTGGCTTTTGCCTGGCGTTCCAGAGCGGCTGCAACGGCGGTTGCGTGACGATGCTGTGAGGGGGGGACTGTTAGTCCCCTTCGCCTCACGCGCCTGCTTGGCCATCGTGCGGCTAAACCCGCTGACGGATTTCCAGAGACAAAATCGAAGGCGGCTTGGGTGACGGCCGGCAGTCACGCGCCGGCCATGGTGAGTGGATATTCTCTCGCCCAGGACTGAATGTCGCCTTATGGCTTAGGCTTGCCCAGTTGTTTGGCCGTCTCGGTCACGATGGCGCTGAGGCCCTGCTCGTTGATCTTCTTCCAATCGCTGTCGGTGGCCAATTGCATGCTGTCGCGTGCGCCGGAAACCACGTCCAGTGGCGCTGCGCCCTGGGTTTCGATTTTCAGGTGGGCCTTGTTATTCACTGCCACGCTGAACGCACCTGGAGAGAACCACGACCAGTATTCGATGATGTGCACGTTCACGTTGGCGGCGCTCGGCGTGGGGGTGTTCACCACTTGGTACCCGGCCTGCTGATAGGCTGTCGCCACCGCATTGCCCACCAATTGCGACACGGTACGACCTGACGGCAGCACTACATCGCCCAGCCCTTTACCATAACCGTTGCGCTTTCGTCCGATGGCCCGTTGGGTGACGCTGGTATCGTTCACTTCCTCATCGTTTTTCAGGGAAGGAATATCGGCGCTGCGAGGCTTGATCTGAAACACCCGCTCATCCACTGCGCTGATATACACCTGCTGCCCTTGGCCGGAAGTACTGGCTTGCGGCGCGGGGCCGACGATGTCCACCTCGGAGCGGCTGGTGGCGCACCCTACGAGTGAGGCGAGGGCGATGGCGGTGGCGATGACTTTGAAAGATGACATGGTGGCTCCTGAGGGTTCGGTTGTCCTTTTGCCCCGGCCTTCATACGGGCGTTTTCGGGGCGACGGAGCTTAACCGTTGCGCGATGCCTGGGGAAGCGATGCCGCGCACCGGGCTTGCACCCAATCCAAAGCGGGCTCATGAAGCCCGGGTGAGGAGACCGGGCATGACCCGAGAGCCTGAAGCCGGGCCACGGTTTGACTCCAGGCTATCTGGCGTTGCGGGAAAAGTGACAGACAAGAATCACTTCGCCACGGCCGACATCAGTAGCTTGCGAATCTCTCCGGTAATCGCACTTTTGGTGCCCTGCTCCAAGATCCCCACCCGACGTACGGCCAGGTCGCCCGGTAGTGGTAGCACCCGCAGGCTGGGGTCTTTGTGCCAGTCGAAGTTTTTCAGCAACGGCACGATTGCCACACCGACTTGTTGGCGAACCAGATCGGCGATGCCAATGATCGAGTTGAGCTCCAGGATCTCCAACGGCTCGACCGATTCGCTCTTGATGATCGACTGCACTTTTCGGCCCACTGCCGTGGATCTGTCGTAGCGAATGAACGGCTGCGTCCTGAGCAACTCCACGGCGTCGTCGATACCGGCGGTTTGTGTGGCATTGGCAAGCATGACGATCGGTTCGTTGTAGAGCAGGGTCCAGCTCAAGCCATCGAAGTTCTGCCGCGTGGTCTCGATCAGCAAGGCGGCGTCGAGCTTTGCGGCCTGTACGAGGTTGACCACTTCATCGGAGCGAGCGGTCATCAGATTGACCGATATCCGTGGGTGCAGCTTTTTCAGTTGCACCAGGCAATTGGCGAGCAAGCCCATACCGGAGGTAATGCCGCCGATGGACACTTCACCCTCCATGGCCATGTCATCAGGCGCTTCGGCGATCATTTGCTCGTAGTCCGCCAGCAAGCGCTTGGCTTTGGGCAGCAGCAACACGCCATCGCGATTCAGCTTGATCTGCCGCTGGCTGCGGTCGAACAGCGGCCGGCGCATCTCTTCCTCGAGTGCGCGCATTTGCAGGCCGACGGCGGCGTTGGTGAGGGCCACGCGTTCAGCCGCGGCGGCAAAGCTGCCGTACTCGGCAACGGCGATAAACGTCTTAAAAAAACGGATGTTGCTCATGGGGTGGTCCCGTAGCCGTGGGCAGGTCTTATTGTAAATATTTTGTTTATGATCGATAAAGTTTAATTAGTTTTTCTTTTTGTGGCGCCCGGCCAATACTCAAACCCGAACTGACTTGGCGAATTTTCCACACATGAGCAATCCAGAGAACAATTCTATCGACGCCGCCTTGCGCGCTGCCAGGAGCGTCTATCACCTCGGTGTCACGACGGTGTACTCGCATCAGGAGGACAGCCGTTTTGCCTACACCCTCTATGTGCCCGAGAGCATCGAGGACAGCACTCGACCCGTGGACCTGGTGGTGTCGTTGCACGGTTCCACCCGTGCGATGGAGATTTATCGCAATGGCTTCGCGGAGTTCGGCCGCTGGAACGACTGCGTGGTTCTGTCTCCGCTGTTCCCGGTCGGTGTGCTGGGTGATGGCAATGGGGATGGTTATAAGCAGTTGGTCGAGGGCGACATTCGCTACGACAAGGTTCTGCTCGACATGATTGCCGCCGTGGGTAAACGCTACGGGCGCTGCTTTGACACCTTCGCGTTGTTCGGTTACTCGGGCGGCGGGCAATTTGCCCATCGATTCTGCTATCTGCACCCGGAGAAACTTTGGGCGGTGTCTATCGGCGCGCCGGGTTCGGTTACCTTGCTGGATGCCGACCAGGACTGGTGGGTCGGGGTGCGGGACTTCGCGACGCGCTTCGGCAAACCACTGAACCTGCAAGCCTTGCAGCAACTGCCGGTGCACATGGTGGTGGGTGATGCGGACCTCGAAACGTGGGAGATCACCCACCGCGAAGGCGGCAAGCACTACATGGCAGGCGCCAACGCCGCCGGACGCACGCGCCCGGAACGCCTGGCGACCTTGAAGGCAAGTTTCGAAGCCGCCGGTGTCCAGGTGCACTTCGACCTGTTACCCAATGTGGCCCACCAGGGCATCAAGGCCATGCCGGCGGCCCAGGATTTCTTCGCCAGGGTATTGCGCCACAAACGCAGCCTTGGCTGATACAACGCTGGTAGATGCACTCAGAACAGACCGTATAACAATAACCAAGGATTCAACCATCCTGATGCCGGTCCTGCCTTGGCCCTCGCCATTGACCGGAATATTTCTTCAAGGAGTCTTTCTCCCGTGAACAGTTATGTGAAGGCGGCGCTGGCCGTCGCGATGTCGGCGTGCACAGTGTCCATGGCCGTGGCGCAAGACAAGGTCATCCGTGTTGGCCTCAATGGTGATATCCGTAGCACCGACCCGGGCGTCAACCGCGACGACAATACCGACGCAGTGATGATGCATATCGTCGAAGGGCTGGTGGCGTATCGCGAAGACACCAGCATCGCGCCAATGCTGGCCCGTACGGTCGACATTTCGCCGGATGGCCTGCGCTACACCTTCACCTTGCGCGACGGGGTGCACTTTCAAAATGGCCAGTTGATGACGGCCAGGGAGGTGCAATGGACTTGGCAGCGCTACCTTGATCCCAAGACCCAGTGGCGCTGTCTGGCGGAGTTCGATGGCCGTGGCGCAGCCAGGATTGTCGATGTCTCCACCCCCGATGCGAAAACCGTGGTGTTCCAGCTAGACCAGGCCAACGGCTTGTTCCTGGCCGCGATGGCCCGCCCGGATTGTGCCGGCAGCGGCATCCTGCACCCGGACTCGGTGGCGGCTGATGGCAGTTGGCGCACACCGATCGGCACCGGCCCGTTCGCCCTGGGCAAATGGCAGAAGGGCCAGTACGTCGAGCTGGATCGCTTCAAGGCGTACACCCCGCGCACCGAGGCAGAGGCGGACGGTTACACCGGCAACAAGCAGGCATTTATCGACAAGGTGCGTTTCGAGGTGATCCCCGATTCGGCGTCGGCCAAGGCCGCCTTGCTGTCTGGTGGCGTGGACTTGCTGCCGGACGTGACGGCGATGGACGCTGCACAACTCAAGCAGGTCAACAACCTGGAGATTCAGGTCAGCCCGATCATGACCATCAGCGGCTTGTTGTTCCAGACCCGCGACCCGTTGCTCAAGGACGTGCGTATTCGGCGTGCGGTGGCGCTGTCCCTGGATTACGCGCAGATGGTTGCAGCATTGTCCGATGGCTTGTCGGTGGTGAACAACTCGGTGATTCCTACCGCCAGCCCCTATTACGACGCCGCTGCGCACCAGGGTTACACCTACAACCTCGACGAAGCGCGGCGCCTGTTGAAAGAGGCGGGTTATGGCGGCGAAAAAATCCGCATGCTGGTCAACAAGCGTTACCCGCAGATGTTCGATATGGGCTTGCTCAGCCAGGCCATGACCCAGGCGGCGGGGCTCAATATCGAGATGGAAACCCTGGAGTGGGGCACGCAACTGGAGCGCTACCAGACCGGCAGCTACCAGATGATGTCGTTCTCTTATTCGGGACGGTTCGACGCGGCGCAAAGCTACGAGTCGGTGATTGGCGACAAACAAAAGGAACCACGCAAAGTCTGGGACAACCCTGAGGCCCTGGCGATATTGCGTGAAGCCCAGCGTGAGTTGGACCCCGCCAAGCGCCGGCCCCTATTCGACAAGCTGCATGCCTTGATGCTCAAGGATGTGCCGATGGTGGTGATCTACAACGGTACAGCCATCGGCGCCATGAACAAGCGCATTGAAGGTTACCGCTCCTGGCCCGTTGCCAAGCCACGCCTGTGGGGCGTGAAGCTGGCCGACACTACCCACTGAGGCATACGGCTATGTTTCGATTCATATTGCACAGGCTCGGCATGGCGGTGCCGACCCTGTTGCTGATCTCGGTCATTGTGTTTGCCTTGATCCGCCTGATCCCCGGTGACCCTGCGCTGCTGATGCTCGGCGACATGGCCGACCCGAAAAGCCTGGCCGATATGCGTAGAAGCCTGGGGCTGGATCATTCAGTGGTAACTCAGTACCTGGTCTGGCTCAAGTCGGTGCTCAGTGGCGACCTTGGAATATCCATCAGCAGTCGCCAGCCTGTGCTGGAGTTGCTGGTCGAGCGTTTCAGCGTAAGCGCCACGGTGGTGCTGGTGGCAGTGTTACTGGCGACCCTGCTCGCGGTGCCGGTGGGCTTGCTCGCGGCCTGGAAGCAAAACAGTGCGATGGACCTGGGCCTGGTGGCGACTGCGACGTTGCTGTTGTCGGTGCCGAGTTTCTGGCTGGGGTTGTTGTTGCTGTATGTCTTCGGCATTCAGTTGGGCTGGTTGCCGGTGATCGGCTACGTCGGCTTCGCCAGCGACCCTGTGAAGGCGCTGACGTATGTGGTGCTGCCGATCATCACCTTGACCCTCGTGGAGTTCGGCGCCATTGCGCGGATGGCGCGGGCCAGCACCATTGAAGTGCTCCGCCTGGAGTACATCGCCCATGCACGGGCCAAGGGCATGTCCGAGCGTGCGGTGCTGTGGAAGCACGCCTTGCGCAATGCGTTTGCGCCGACCTGGACGCTGATCGGTCTGATCCTCGGCAATTTGCTCGGCGGTATCGCAGTCCTGGAGACGGTGTTCACCTTGCCGGGTATCGGCCGGTTGATGGTCGATGCGATTTTTTCCCGCGACTACCCGGTGCTGCAAGGCTGCCTGCTGCTGGTGACGTGCATCTACGTGGTGGTCAACCTGTTGGTGGATCTGCTGTATCCGTTGTTCGATCCAAGGGTGAAGCTATGAATCCCAAGACTCCTGCTTTGCCGACCGGGCTGGTTACTCCGCCTCGGCGGTCCTGGCGTTACCCGCCGCTGAATGCATTTATCGGCGGTACGTTGCTCGCCGCCCTGGTATCGCTGGCTCTGCTGGGTGTGGTGTGGACTCCGTACGACCCACTCAAGCTGGACCTGTTGTCGCGCCTGCATGCGCCGAATGCAACGCACTGGCTAGGCACTGACGAATTCGGCCGCGACGTATTCAGCCGTTTGATCATTGGTGCGCGCACCAGTCTGTGGATCAGCCTGCTCTCGGTAAGCGTGGCGGTTATCTGCGGAACGGTGATCGGCATGCTCGCCGGTTACCTGCGCGGTTGGACCGATCGCGTGCTGATGATGCTCAACGATGCACTGCTGGCGTTCCCCGGCATTCTCATGGCGCTGGGCATCATGGCGATCGTCGGCGCCAGTCAGTACGGCATTGTGCTCGCCCTGGGCATCGCTTACACCCCCTCGGTGGTGCGAGTGGTGCGCGGCAGCGTGTTGTCGTTGCGTGAACTGGAGTTTATCGAGGCGTCGCGAGTGATTGGCAACTCGGAGTTGTACACCATGTTCCGGCACATCACCCCGAACTGTCTGGCGCCGCTGTGCGTGCTTGCCACCAGCATGTTCGGCTGGGCCTTGCTCTCGGAGAGTGCGCTGAGCTTCCTCGGTCTTGGGGTGCCACCGCCCGCCGCCACCTGGGGCAGTATGCTTTCGGCCAGCCGTACCTACATTTCGACTGCGCCGTGGTTGGGTATCTTCCCGGGCATCTTTATCAGCCTGACGTTGTTGGCTATCAATCTGTTCGGCGATGCCTTGCGTGATCGTCTCGACCCGCGCATGAGGAAATGAGCATGAGCGCTCCGGTTACGTTACTGGCTGTTGAAAATCTACAGATTCGTGTCGGCGCGGACGGTCCGCTGGCCGTCGATGACTTCAGTTTCACCATGGCCCCCGGTGAAATCGTCGCGTTGGTGGGCGAGTCGGGCAGCGGCAAGACCATGGCCGCCCGTGCTGCCATTGGCTTGCTGCCGGCGCCCATGCAGGTGTGTGGTGGTCGTATCCTCTTTCAGGGTGAGCCACTCGATAGCGGCAATGCCAAGGCAATGCGCAGCGTGCGCGGTGCACGGATCGGCATGGTCTTCCAGGAACCGATGGTTTCGCTCAACCCAGCCTTGACGATCGGCCGGCAGATGAGTGAGGCACTCAAGCTACACACCGCGCTCGACGCCGCGACCATCCGTCTGCGCTGTATCGCCATGCTGCAGCGCATCGGCATCAAGGACGCCGAGAAGTGCCTGGCGTCTTACCCGCACCAGTTCTCCGGCGGCATGCGCCAACGCATCATGCTCGCGTCGGTGATGTTGCTGCGCCCGGCACTGCTGATCGCCGATGAGCCGACCACCGCGCTGGATTGCCTGGCACAACTGGACGTGATCGAGCTGATGCTGGAGCTGACGCGCGAGCAAGGCACTGCGATCTTGTTTATCAGCCACGACCTGTCCCTGGTGGCGCGTTATGCCCACAAGGTGGTGGTGATGCGCTCGGGTAGGGCGGTGGAGCAAGGCCGGATCGAAGACATCCTGTTCGCACCAAAGGCCGAGTACACCCGGCAGTTGCTGGAAGCGCTGCCACGCCGTGGCGAGCTGGTGCCATTGCCGTCGGCCGACCGCGCGCTGTTGCAGGTTCAGGATGTGTGTATCGAACATCCCGGCCCGCGCAGTTTTTGGGGGCGCAGCGTGCCAAAGCGCGTGGTGCACTCGGTGAACCTGAGCATCGCTCCCGGCGAGACCCTGGCCCTGGTCGGTGGTAGCGGCTCGGGTAAGACGACCCTCGGCCGTGCGGTGGTCGGATTGGTCACGCCATGTGCCGGGTCGATCCTCTTCCAAGGCGTGGACATCCTCAAGGCCGCCAACCGCGCGCATCGCCTGCACTGCCAGATGATTTTCCAGGACCCGTATTCGTCCCTCGACCCACGCATGACCGTCGGCCAGATCATCGCCGAGCCGTTGCGCCATGAGCCAGGGCTGACACCTGCGCAAAAACGCCAACGGGTCACCGAGACCCTGGCCGACGTGGGCCTGCCTGAACAGTTCCGCGAGCGCTTTGCTCATCAACTCTCCGGTGGTCAACGCCAGCGCGTGGCGATTGGCCGGGCGCTGGTCAGGCGGCCCAAACTGGTGATCGCCGACGAGCCGATCTCGGCATTGGATATGACCATCCAGAAGCAGATCCTCGAACTGTTCGAGCGTCTGCAACGCCTATATGGGTTTGCCTGCCTGTTTATCTCCCACGATCTCTCGGCGGTGGAACGTATCGCCCATCGCGTGGCGGTGATGAATCAGGGCGAGGTGGTGGAGATGGGCTCGCGGGACATGATCTTCGACACCCCACAACACCCCTATACCCGCCGGCTGCTCGCGGCGGCCAGCCCCTTGGAGAAACGTGCGGATGGCAGTTATCGCCTCCGTGCCAGCGTGATTTAGCGACTGCTGCACCCCAGGCCACGGTTTGAACCCCGACCCTTCGTAAATCAGTGATTTGCGGAGCCGGCGAAGCCATGGCCGAAGAAAACAAAAACAAACCCTCTCAACCTGTCTGCCAGGAACGTACACATGAATAACCGCATCAACAAAGTCGTCACCAGTGCTGGTGTCATGGGCGCCGGTTTCATGCCCCTGTTTGCCCAGGCTGACTTCGTCGCTGACAGCAAAGCTGCGCTTGAATTGAAAAACTATTACTTCAACCGCGACTACCGCGAATCCAGCGGGCAGAACAAGCGGGCGGAGTGGGCACAGGGGTTTATCCTCAACGTTGAATCGGGTTTCACCGAAGGTACCGTCGGTTTGGGTATCGACATGGTCGGCATGTTGGGGGTGAAACTCGATTCCAGCCCGGACAACTCAGGCACCGGGTTGCTGGCACGCTCAAGCGTGGCCGAGCCGGGCTCCCCCAGCTATGCCCGTCGCGCCCATGACAACTACGCCAAGCTTGGTATCACCGGCAAGGCGCGCCTGGCGCAGAGCGAGCTGCGCGTGGGCTACATGGTGCCGGACTTGCCAACCCTGCAACCGAACCTCAGCCGTCTTTTTCCACAGAGCTTCAGTGGTACGGCGCTGGTCTCCAAAGACATCGACAACCTGACGCTGAACGTGGGCCAACTGGATCAAGTCAAGCAACGTGACTCGACTCACTACGAGGACATGGGACTTACCAGCCAGTACGGTGCCTACAAAAGCAGCGCCAAAAGCGATGAGTTCCGCTACGCCGGCGGCGAGTACAAACTGACGCCCAGCACCGTGGTCACCTACCAGTTCGCGCAGCTGGAGAGCCTGTACCAGCAGCACTACCTGGGTCTCAAAAACAGCTTCAAGTGGGGCCCTGGTACGTTCAAGACCGACATCCGTTACTTCAACGCCAACGAAGACGCCGCGGCGCTGGCCGGCAAAGTCGATAACCGTGCATTGAGTACCCGTGTGGGCTACGGCCTCTATGGCCACAGCCTGAGTGGTGGGTACCAGGCGCAGTACGGTTCGACACCGTTCACTTATGTCGACGGCACCAACACTTACCTGTTCACCGAATACCAACTGGCCAACTTCTCCCAGACCGGCGAACGGGTATGGCATGCCCGCTATGACTATGACTTCGCCACGCTGGGCATGCCGGGGCTGTTGTTTTCGACGCGTTATGCCCGGGGGGACAACGCCAGGGTCATCGGCTTCAACGGGGAAGGGCGTGAGTGGGAGCGTGATTTCAGCTTGGGCTATGTGGTGCAGAACGGCACTTTCAAGAACGTGTCGCTGCGTTGGCAGAACGCCAACGCCACCAGCAACTTCGCCCGCGACACCAATGAAAACCGAGTGATCCTGGGCTACACCCTGGCGCTCTGGTAGCGGTAACGACGCGCAGCAGGGTGAGCCTGTTGCGCGTCCAAGCAGTGTAATGAGGGGATAGATCAGATGACGAGTTTGCCGTTGCGGCGGGCAGCGCCCAGTCAACAACGCGTATCGGCGCGTGGCGTGAGTGATTTCATCGATGCGGTGAATGCCGCGGGCCTGGAGCTGCACAGTTTCATGCTGTATCGCGAAGGCGCGGTGGTGGCCGAAGCATTCTGGGCGCCTTACCGTGCCGACCGGCTCCACGTCCAGCACTCGGCGACCAAGAGCTGGGTGTCCATGGCCATCGGGTTGTTGGTCGACGATGGCGTGCTGTCGCTGGATGCCAAGGTCGTCGGTTTTTTTGCCGCCGATTGCCCGGCTCACATCAGCGAACACCTGGCGGCCATGACCGTGCGCGATTTGCTGACCATGCGTACCGGTCACCGGCAGGGCATCTCCGGGGGAGCCTGGCGCGGCCGCAGTGAAAGCTGGGTCAAATTGTTCCTTGATGAGCCGGTCGAAGACCCGCCAGGACAACGTTTCATCTACAGCAGCGCGTCGAGTTTCATGCTCTCGGCGATTGTCACGGCGGTCAGTGGCCAGACAGCCTTTGAACTGTGCAACGCACGTATCTTTCAACCCATGGGCATGGGCCGCATCGAGTGGGACCTCGCGCCCGGGGGCTATAACACCGGCGGTAATGGCTTGAGTTGCTGCACCGAGGATTTGCTCAAGCTCGGTGTGCTGCACTTGCAGCAAGGCCGCTGGGAAGGGCAGCAATTGCTGTCCAGCGAGTGGGTGGCCGAAGCCACGCGCGGGCATGTCGAGGATGTATGGATGGGGACCTTCGACGGCAAGCGCTACCTCGGGCGCGATGAATCAAGCGACGCCGGCATCACGCGCCGCGAGGGTTACGGTTATCAATGGTGGATGACCCTGCACGGTGGCTACTACGCCTCCGGGGTGTTTGGTCAGCAGTGCATTGTGCTGCCGAAGCAGAAGGCGGTGATTGCGTTTACGGCTGGGCTGCCTTTGGGCGAGCGGCGTTTGCACGGCCTGCTGTGGGAGCATCTGTTTCCTGCGCTGGACGTGTTGGCCGACAGCGGGGCCGATGAAGGGCTTGCCGCACTGTTGGCGCGCCAGCAACTGCCACCCCTGGCTGGCGCGTCGACCTCGCCGCGCCAAGCCGAGTTCAGCGGCACGTTCGAGATAGAGGCCAATGAAGACCAGGTCAGCCAGGTGCGCCTGGTGTTCGGCGCCGGCTACTGTGAGTTCTACCTCACTGATCCGCGTGGGACCCACTGCATTCGCGCCGGATTCGCCGACGCCATCGAAAGCCGCACCAGCATGACCGGCCACTACCTGCATCACCAGTACCAGGCGCCCATCACTCCAGTCGTGGCGCAGGCGGCCTGGATCGATGGGGCGTTGATCATGGCCTGGCAATTTGTCGAAACGGCGTTTTGTGATCGCGTCACCTGCCGGCTTGAGCACGGCACCTTGTCTGTAGACCGCAGCGTCAATGTCAACGCAGGCCCGTTGCAGCGCCCGACGCTGACCGGCCATCCGAGTAAAGCTCTGCAGGAGTCACTATGAACGATATTACCCATCCGACAGGTTCCGCGCGTGGCGCGTTCTGGGCGCCGTTTACCCCGATGCGCCAGTTCTTGCAGCAACCGATGATGTTCACCAGCGCCGACGGTATGTACTACACCACCACCGATGGCCGGCGTGTACTCGATGCAATGGCAGGGTTGTGGTGCGTCAACGCCGGGCATGGCCAGCCCAGAATCGTCGAGGCCATTCGCGAAGCGGCGGGGCGCCTGGATTTCGTCTCGTCGTTCAAGATGAGTCACCCCCAGGCCCTGGAGATGGCCGAGCGCCTGATCGGCATCAGCCCGGCGGGCATGGAGCAGGTGTTCTTTACCAACTCGGGTTCCGAGGCGGTGGACACTGCGCTGAAGATCGCCCGGGCGTATCACCAGGCCCGGGGCGACAGCCGTCGCACCAAGTTTATCGGGCGGGCCAAGGGGTACCACGGCATGGGGTTCGGGGGCCTTTCGGTGTCGGGTATCGGTCGGCAGAAACGTGACTTTGGCCCGTTGCTGGGAGAGGTGTCACACCTGCCGCTGCCGTACGACGCGGGAATGCGTTTCAGCGTGGGGCAGCCGCAGCAGGGCGTGGCTTACGCCGAGGCACTGTCGCAACTGCTGGACATCCAGGACCCGGGCACCGTGGCCGCGGTCATCGTCGAGCCGGTAACCGGCTCCGGCGGCGTGTATCCACCGCCTCAGGGGTATTTGCAACGATTGCGCGAGATCTGCACCCGGCACGGCGTGCTGCTGATATTCGACGAAGTGATTACCGGCTTTGGTCGCGTCGGCGCCAGCTTTGCCGCCCAAGCGTTCGGCGTTACGCCGGACCTGATCACCACCGCCAAAGGCCTGACCAACGGCGCCGTGCCCATGGGGGGTGTGTTGGTCAGTGGTGCGGTGTATGACGCGTTCATGGCCGGGCCGGCGAACACCATCGAGCTGATGCACGGCTACACCTATTCGGCGCACCCGCTGGCGTGTGCGGCTGGGTTGGCGACCATCGAGGTGCATCGTGAATTGGGCATCAACCAACACGTCAATGCAGTCAGCGGCCTCTGGCAGTCTGCCGCGCTGACGCTGCAGGGCGTTGGTCCGGTGCTGGACGTTCGCGCCATCGGCTTGCTCTGTGCCGTGGAGCTGGAGCCGCGTCCCGGTGCCATCGGCGCGCGCGGCAGCGAAGTCGCACAGTGGTGCTTTGAGCATGGCGTACTGGTGCGCGGCTCGGGTGACACCATCGTGATCTCGCCGCCGTTGGTCATCAGCCCGCAAGAGATCGCCCAGGTGTTCGACACCTTGGCGCGTGCGTTGAGTCAGGTTGCCTGAGGGGAGTAGATCGCATGTCTGATTTGTTTGAGTTCTACATTGATGGCGACTGGGTCAAGCCGCACGGCGACACCGTCGAAACGGTGGTCGACCCGTCTACCGAGCAGGTGGTTGCGCGCATCATCCTGGGTGACGCCCATGATGTGGACCGCGCCGTCTGCGCGGCACGCCAGGCTTTCCCCGCGTTCGCCGCGAGTTCGCTTGAGTCGCGTATCGACCTGCTGCACAGCATTATCGAGGCCTACGAACGCCACAGCGAGGCTTTAATCGAAGCGGTCCACCTGGAGATGGGCGCACCACTTTCCCTGGCTCGCAATGCTCATGTGCCGGCGGGCCTGGGCCATCTGGTACAGGCGCTGCAAGTGCTGCGCGAGTACCGCTTCGAACGTCGCTTGGGCAATTCGCTGGTGGTGCGTGAGCCCATCGGCGTGAGTGCCCTGATCACGCCTTGGAACTGGCCGCTCAATCAACTCACCTGCAAGCTGGCGCCCGCCTTGGCGGTGGGCTGCACCGTGGTACTCAAGCCGAGCGAGCGCGCGCCGTTGTCAGCCCATATCCTCGCCCAGGTACTCCATGAGGCCGGAGTACCCAAAGGCGTGTTCAACCTGGTCAACGGCGACGGCCCTGGCGTGGGCGCCGCACTGGCACGTCACGCTGATGTGGATATGGTTTCTTTCACCGGCTCGACTCGCGCCGGTATCGCGGTGGCCAAGGCAGCGGCCGATACGGTCAAGCGTGTGTCCCAGGAACTGGGCGGAAAATCCGCGAATATCCTGCTCGATGACGCCTACCTGCCTGACGCGGTGCGGCACGGCGTGTTGGGCTGTATCCGCAACAGTGGCCAATCATGTAATGCACCGACGCGCCTGCTGGTGCCCCGTGCGCAACAACAGGCGGTGATCGATATCGCCAGAGAAGTGCTGGCACAGGTGTGCTTCGACGACAGTAACCCGACCTCGGCGATCGGTCCGGTGGCGAACGCCCAGCAGTTCGAGCGGGTACAGGCCATGATCGCGCGGGCCATTGCCGAGGGTTCGCGGTTGATCGCCGGAGGGCTGGGACGGCCACAAGGGATTGAACGCGGCTACTATGTGCAACCGACGATATTTGCCGACATCACGCCGGATAAGTGGGTGGCACGCGAAGAAATCTTCGGCCCGGTCCTGGTGATCATGCCCTATGACAGTGAGGCCGAGGCGATAGCCATCGCAAACGACAGCCCTTACGGCTTGTCGGGTTACGTCACCTCGGCAAGCCTGGAGCGCAGCCGCACGGTTGCCCGCCAACTGCGCACGGGCATGGTCCACCTCAACGGCGCACGGGCTGACCAGGCCGCGCCGTTTGGTGGCTATAAGCAGTCGGGTAATGGACGTGAATGGGGTGAGCTGGGGTTTGACGAGTACCTGGAGATCAAGTCGCTGTTCGGGTATGAGCGGTTACAAACTGTCGGCTCATTGCCGTAGCGTGGTATTGCGCAGATAGCGCGGGGTCCGGCGGATTGCTCGATATGCTCATCATCCGGCGATCAGCGCCGGCCAGGCTCGGGGCATATCATTTAGCGATCCGTTACCGAGACTTGGCTTGGCTGTTGGAGCAATACGCGAACGTTGTGCGTTCCCCTTTATTGAGTCAGAACCGCAGTCAGAAAACGGTTTTCTTGAAGGGGCGAGCGGATGCGCCCCGATAGAACAACAAAATGGCCAGCACCTGCACGACGACCGCGCCTGTCACGACGGCGAGGATCGCGTGATTCGGATCGGTGAAGGCGGAGCGTACCAGGCCGAAAAAGGCCGGGGCGAAGGCGTAGGTGGCCTGACTGATCGCGACCATCAGGGCGATCACCCTGGCGGTTTGTTCACGGCTGAACTCGGTCTGGGCTATCAGTGGCGGCAAGGAGGTGGCATTGCCAATGCCCGAACCGATCAACACCACGGCTATCCAGGCCACTGTCGGGTGAAGGTCCAGGCCGAGAAGCATCAGCGTGCCCAGCATCTGGATGGCATAACCGAGGCAGGCCAGTTGTCGGCGGTTCATGCCTTGGATCATCAAGCGTGCGGCGACGTATCGCCCGCCCATCGCACTGGCAGTGGCCAGGCCCATGGCGAATGAGGCCTCATGCGCCCCCATGCGACCCACCAGGATCGAGTACAGGTGCGCGATCAAGCCGATCTGGGCGAACAGCCCCAAGGACATGCCGGCTGCCAGGGTGCGGAAACTTGCCGAGCTGAGGGTCTGCTTGGCGGTCCACGGCGTGGCGCTGGCGCTGATCGGCACGGGTTCCGGTTGGTTTGCATTGTCGGGATGTTGCCCCAGGCTTTGTGGGCTTTTGTTGAAGACCAGGAAAGCGAAGGCGCCTATGAGCAGCACCGCGACAATGCTGATCACCAGCGCCGCCATGGCAAAGCCGAAACGCTCGATCAGCAACACCCACAGCGGCGAAAAGATCACGCCACCCAGGCTGGCGCCGTTGTAGGCCTTGCCCAGGGCCTTGGGTCTTTCCTTGACGTACCACGGCGCGATCAGGGTGTTGACGGCCGCGGCACCCAATGTCACCCAGCCAATACCCGAGCAGAGGGCGCCGCTATACAGCACCCATAACTGGTTGGCGTGAGCCCAGATGTTCACGCCGATGCCCAGGAGGGCACTGCCCAGCAGGGTGATGGCGGGTATCCCGAAACGTGCGTAAAGGCGTGGCAGGTTGGCGATGACAAGCGTGCCGCTGAGAAAGTGCACGGTCACGGCAGCCGAGACCTGGGCGATCGGCCAACCCGTGCGCTCCATGACCGCTTGCATATAAATCGGCGGGCCATAGAAGCCGATCCCCCAACCGATCATCGCCAGGATGAACGTGCAGGCCAGTACGGTTTTGCCAAAAAAGCGGGTGTGTGTCATCGCCATCTCCTCCCTGTTGGCGCATAGACTATGGGATCGACCGGTTCTTCACTTCGAGGTGCGTCGAAGAATGGATGTAGAGCGGGTGATCTTCATGAACAAGGGCGAAATCGTCGAGCAGGCCGCGCCGAACGACTTCCTAGACAACCAGCAGAGCGGCCGCACCAAGTTGTTCCTGAGCATTTCCTGCGTTGAGGATGGAATCCAATAGCCTGGTTTGGAATCATTCGTTCTTGGCTCTCAATACGCCTCAAAAACAAGTCTAGAATTGGGGCCTTTCTTGCTTCATGAACTAAAAAAACCTTGGATTTCAATGGTCGGAGGCCAGACGCGAGTCTTGTTTCTGCATCACGTGCAGGGTTAATGCAGTGGCAGTGCGGATCGGTTAAAACCGCCGCCAGCGCTGCCGATAGCCTCAACCATGAGTCCGCAAACCGCGTCTATATCAGTATTGACTGACCTTGCGACAAAGGTGCTCTGCTGGCCGGCCGCGTCATTTAAGGAAAAGTGACTGTGATCATAGGTATCGACCTGGGCACCACCAACAGCCTCGTGGCTGCTTGGGATGGCGAACACGCCCGGCTGCTTCCCAATGCCTTGGGCAATCTTCTTACACCCAGCATCGTGGGCCTGGACGACCATGGCCAACTGATCGCCGGGGATATTGCCCGCGAGCGTTTGCACACCCACCCACAGCTCACCGCATCCCTGTTCAAGCGCTATATGGGCAGCGCCCGTGAAACGCTGCTGGGCGGACGCGTCTACCGCGCGGAAGAACTCTCGGCAATGCTGCTGCGCAGCCTCAAGGCCGATGCCGAGCGTGCCTTGGGCGAGCCTGTTCACGAAGCGGTGATCAGCGTGCCTGCGTATTTCAGCGATGCCCAGCGCAAGGCCACGCGTATTGCTGGCGAGTTGGCCGGACTGAAGATCGAAAAACTGATCAACGAACCCACCGCCGCAGCCTTGGCCTATGGCCTGCAAGAGCGAAACGAAACGACGTTCCTGGTGTTCGACCTCGGTGGTGGCACCTTTGACGTGTCGATCTTGGAGCTGTTCGAAGGCGTCATGGAAGTGCGCGCCAGTGCGGGTGACAACTTTCTTGGTGGTGAAGATTTCGATGACCGGCTCGTGGAGCATTTCATCGCCAGAATCGGTGCCGCGGACCTCCCCGACACAACCCAGCCAGCCATGGCACAGCGGTTGCGGCGTGAGGCACAGCGGGTCCGTCATGCCTTGGGGCAGGCGCAGGTCGCGCGCTTTATCCTTCGCGAGCAAGCGCGTGAGTGGAGTCTGGAGTTGACCCAGAGCGACCTGGCGGACATCGTCCAGCCTTTGTTGGAGCGCTTGCGTGCCCCGATCGAGCGCGCGCTGCGCGACGCCCGGATCAAGGTCGCGGACCTGGACGAAATATTGTTGGTGGGCGGCACTACGCGCATGCCGCTGGTGCGCAAGTTGGTCGCGACGTTGTTCGGGCGAATCCCGGCGATGCAGCTAAATCCGGATGAGGTCGTTGCGCAGGGAGCAGCCATTCAGGCAGCGCTTCAAGCGCGCCATGCCTCCCTCGAAGAAGTGGTTCTGACCGATGTATGCCCCTATACCTTGGGGATCGAGACCGCGGTGCAGGTGGGCACCGATTACCAAAGCGGCCACTATCTGCCAATCATCGAGCGCAACACTGTGGTGCCCGTGAGCCGCTCTCGTAATGTGTCCACCCTCAGCGATAACCAGAAGGTGGTGAGGCTGGGGATCTACCAGGGCGAAAGCCGGTTGGTGGCCAACAATATTTTCCTCGGCGAACTGGAAATCCCTGTGCCACCGCGCAAGGCTGGCGAGGTAACCCTGGACGTACGCTTCACCTACGACAATAACGGCTTGCTCGAAGCCCAGGTACATTTGCCAATCAATGGCGAAACCCGCCGGCTGGTCATCGAGAACAACCCTGGGGTACTGGCTCCCGAAGAAATCGCAGAACGGTTGGCTGCCCTCGAAGCGTTGAAGGTGCATCCGCGCGACCAGCAGATCAATACGCTGCTGCTGGCTCGGTTGGACCGGCTGTATCAGGAAAGCCTCGGCGATGGCCGGCAGTATATTGCCGGGCTGGCGAACCACTTCCAGCAAATGCTCGACACCCAGGATGAACGCCGGATTCGGGAAGCGCGTAGCGATATTACCCAGCGCCTTGCCCATTTCGAGCAAGAGGGTTAAGCCACCATGAGCCATTGGCAAGTGCTGGGTCTTACCCCGGATGCGGACGAACGCAGCATCAAGCGCGCCTATGCACGACTGCTCAAAATCTACCGCCCAGACGAAAACCCCAATGAGTTCCAGCGTCTTCGTGAGGCCTATGAAGCTTCGCTGGCCGAGGCCCGTTGGCGCGCTCAAGCTGATGAAGAAGTCGTTTACGCCCCGTTAGCCGAAAGCGCGCCAACCGTCGAGCGCTACCGGCCCGAGGCAGGGCCCACGCTGGTCATCCCCCAACACGGCGAGATTCCAACCGCCATCAGCCCTCCGGAACCGTCCCTGGGCAGGATGAAGCAGTGGTTGGCCAAGGGCAAAGACCGTCAAGTCATGGACGCGCTGCGCCTTTGGTTGGTGAGTGACTGGCTGTTGCCGTTCGAGCGTCGCCAGCAGTTCGAGCAGGACGTATTGGATTGGCTCGAATCCGCAGAGGGGTGGTCGCCAGCCTTCTTCGATGGGGTGTGCCAGTCCATGGGGTGGGACGAAGCCCAGGGCAACCTGCCGTGCGAGTACTGGCGCTGGGACCGCCTGATCCGGCGGTGCGAGGCGCAGGCCTTGGCAGAGACCATACTCGCCGATTTGGCTAGGTTCGACGACGATAAAATCCACGGGCAAGCCGCCGCTATGCTGTTCAAGCCCATGACTGACCAGCGCCGTCGTGAAATGGCCGACGGCTTTAGCAGCGTCGACTGGCAACGCTTTGCGGAGCTCGCCCAGGCCATCGAGTATCAATATCCTGAAGTGCCTCAGCGTCTTGGGTTGCAACCACTCGACAACTGGCGAGACTGGTTACCGCCCACAAGCTATCGAGGGGTCTATCTTTTCCTGTGGCTGGCGCTGTCTGCTGTTCTTGTCATTTCGGTGTTTACCGGGCTGATGAGGAAGGATTGGCTGGGCACGTCAGTTCTAATGCCACTGATGATGTTGGTGCTGAACTGGATTGGCATGAAGGCGTACCAGGTCTGGGCTATGGTGGCTGTGGCAGCGGGGCGGTTGGATGTGCTGCTCAGCCGGTTGTTACTCCCGCACCGTTGGTATCGACAAGGCGCCGGGCTTTTGTTGCTCCGCCACATACTCCCCAGTGCAGTGCCCGCAGCCCTGGCATACGCATGGTCCAGTCATGTCCCGTGGCTGCGATGGGTAAGCCCGTTAGCGGTGTTCCTCGGTACAATTTACTTTACGAATGAAGCATTGAGCGGCGGTAAGGTTTCCATTTGGGCTCGGGCATTACGGGGACTTAAATTGGGAATAGGGCGGCTGCCCTGGCACATGTTGAAACGCGAAGGCCTCTTGGCTGTGATTGCAGTGGCAGTGATGGCCGCTACAGTCTATTTCCGTATGAAGGCTGTTGTTTAGGGTCATGCGCGCAGTGGTTGATAGCTGATCACTCGGCAGGCGAGTCCCTTTGCCCGCTCCAAGATGCACAACAAAGCCACTCATTGAGTGGCTTTGTTGTGCCTGAAAAATGCCGAACACCACACCTGTCAAAAAATAATCCCATCAGCCTGTCGATTTCGGCCAATGTCGTTCGATTAGTCCGTAGAGCCGCCACACGGACGGCCTAATCCATTCACTCTCAGGAGATCAGAGCATGCGATTTATGGTGATCGTCAAAGCCAGTCCGGAATCGGAAGCCGGAGAAATGCCCAGCGAGGAACTGCTGGCCGCCATGGGTGCCTACAACGAAGAACTGGTCAAGGCCGGGGTGATGCTCGCTGGTGAAGGCCTGCACCCCAGTGCCGAGGGCGTGCGCGTGCAGTTTTCCGGCAAGGACCGGACGGTGATCGATGGGCCCTTTGCTGAAACCAAGGAGTTGATCGCCGGTTTCTGGATCTTCAAGGTCCAGTCATTGCAGGAGGCCATCGACTGGGTCAAGCGCTGCCCCAACCCGATGGTCAGCGACAGTGAAATCGAGATCCGCCAGATCTTCGAGCTCGAGGAGTTCGGCGAGTCCTTAACCCCTGAGTTGCGCGAGCAGGAAGAACGCTTGCGGGTGCAGATGTCTGGCCAATCCTGAAACCGACTACAGGAGACCCTACCATGAGAATCATTCCTTACCTGACCTTCAACGGTAACTGCAAGCAAGCCTTCGCTTTGTATAAAGAGGTACTGGGCGGCGATTTGTTTTCCATGTCTTTTGCCGAGGCCCCCGAGGAAACCGGGATGCCCAAGGACCCCAACCTGATCATGCACGCTTGCCTGACCGTCGGCGCCTTCAGCCTGATGGCCTCCGATTGCCCGCCAGGCCAGCCGTTTCGCAAGCCGCAAGGCGTGTCGGTCTCCCTCAATGTCGACAGTGTGGAGGAGGCCGAGCGGCTGTTTAAAGGCTTGAGTGCAGGTGGCAGCGTGTACATGCCCTTGGAGAAGACCTTTTGGGCGGAACGCTTTGCCATGTTCGAAGACCGTTTCGGGATTGCCTGGATGGTCAATTGCGAGGGGGAAAAATAAGTCGAGCGCAGCCCATGGATGGACGACCCGGGTGAACCTTGCGCCAATACTGCGTTCACTTATTGAGGTGCCGTTTTAAGTGGTCCTGTGGGAGCGAGCAAGCTCGCTCTCACAGGGGGCCAGTCTGAATCAGGCGGCCGCACTCCAGTGCCGATAAGGACTTCGCATGCATCCAACCTCATCCACATTCCCCTTGACCACCGCCGTCGAACGCGAACTCAGTCCGCGTGCGGTCAGTACGGGAATCGTCCTCGGTATCCTGCTGACGCCTTCCAATGTCTATGCCGGGTTGAAGATCGGCTGGTCGTTCAATATGTCGATCATCGCCTTGCTGGTTGGCTATGGCATCTGGCAAGGCTTGGCGAGTCGATCGGTGGGGCGACTGCCCTGGACGCTGCACGAAAGCAATATCAACCAGACCGTGGCCTCTGCCGCTGCGTCGATCATTTCCGGTGGGTTGGTCGCTCCTATCCCGGCCTATACCTTGCTGACTGGCCAGCAGTTGGACGCCATTCCCATGGTGGCCTGGGTCTTTTCGGTGAGCTTCCTGGGGATCTGGATTGCCTGGTACTTGCGCCCGTCACTGCTCAATGACAAGGCACTGAAATTTCCCGAGGGCATGGCGACCCTGGAAACCCTGCTGCATATCTATAACCACGGCCACGAAGCCGCGACGCGCTTGAAGGTGCTGCTCAGCGCCGCGTTGTTGTCCGGGTTGGTCAAGGCGGTCGACACCTTCATGTGGGCCATCCCGCGCTGGTCTCCGAGCGCCCAACTGGAGCGCCTGACGTTTACCGCCGACCCTTCGCTGTTGTTAGTGGGGTTCGGCGGGATCATCGGTATTCGCGTGGGTCTGACCCTGCTGCTCGGTGCCTTGCTGGCGTGGGGCGGGTTGGCGCCGTGGCTGCTGGGGCAGGGCCTGGTGCGGTTGCCGCATGGCAGCAGTGGCCCGCAGTTCGCGGCGCTGGTGGAGTGGTTGCTCTGGCCGGGGGTGAGCCTGATGGTCTGCTCGACCCTGGCCTCGTTGGCGATTCGCTTGTGGGCATTGCACCGGTCCACCAAGGCGGGCGGCGGGGCGATCTGGACGATACCCAAGCCAGGGCCTGCCGTCGGTTTCATACTGTCGATCATCCTGGTGGTGAGCCTGCAAGTGCTGTTGTTCGGCATCAATCCGTGGATGGCCTTGTTGACCATCCCCTTGGCGATCTGCTTGGCGGCGGTGGCCGCCCGGGTGGTGGGCGCCACAGGCATTCCGCCGATCGGGGCCATCGGCCAATTGTCCCAGTTGAGTTTCGGCATCGTCGCCCCGGGGCAGGTGCCGATCAATCTGATGAGCGCCAACACCGCCGGTGGTTCGGCCGGGCAGTGCACCGACCTGATGAACGACTTCAAGGTCGGCCGGGCGATCGGGGCCACGCCGCGCAAACAACTGATCGCCCAGACCCTCGGCATTTTCGTCGGTAGCATCGTCGGGGTGTTGGCCTACCTGGCCCTGATCCCGGACCCGCCAACCATGCTGCTCACCGAAGAGTGGCCGGCCCCGGCGGTCGCCACCTGGAAGGCCGTGGCGCAAACCCTGACCCTGGGTCTGGATTCGTTGTCAGCGAGTATTCGCTGGGCGATTTTCATCGGCGGCCTGATCGGCTTGTTGTTGGGGATCCTCGACAGCCTGCTGCCGGCGCATCGGGCTCGCTACTTGCCCAGCACGGCGGCCTTGGGCCTGGCCTTTGTCTTGCCGGCCTCGGTGTCGCTGATGATGGCCCTTGGTGCGGTGCTGACGTGGCTGGTGAGCTGTCGCTGGCCGAGCCTCACGGAACGCTTCGCCATCACCGCGGCGGCGGGGTTGATTGCCGGGGAGAGCATTACCGGGGTGGGGGCGTCGTTGTGGCAGATGCTTACCAACGGCTCGTAGGTGCGGCGTGCCTACTTCAACGGCTAAGGCTGGCCTGCGGTCTTGGTGGAGACAATTTTGCCGTAGTTTTCTGCTGGCGGCGTCTCGACGACCAACATACGTCCTTTGCGACACTTGAACTTTACCCCTTTGCGCGGCGCCATGACTTTGGCCGTCTCCATGCACATTGCCTTGGAAGCAAAGGTTGGCCCTGGTTGTCGTTCCTCGACACAGCCTTCGAAGCCACTGCAGATCGTCATCACAACAAAATAAACAGTCATCATCTCGGTGTCGCTCCATTGAGAGATGCGATTAATTACTTCCTGTAGTCCAGGTCGGTGGCCTAAACGTTTTACGGGGGGTTGCCTGCGGATGATGAGCTTCGATCTGAACCCCCAGCAATGGCACAGGGGTACCGTGCGTCGGGAAACTGTCACTGTATTAATTTATTTTTATTTCGTTGGTTTTTGTGCCAATAAGTTGGCGTCATCCGGGGTGAAGTGGACGTGCTCGAGGTGGCTTGGGATGGCCGTCACCGGGCGGTGAAATGGCGCAGAGAAACGAAAACCTGTGGGAGCGAGCTCCCACAGGTTTTCTCTTGGTTGGCTGGTATTGTGCCGTCGGCCTGTTTTATGAGGACCTGGCTGTGCCCGTTTGGACAAGCTTGGCCTCGAGCCATTCTTTCAGCGCCAGCGTGGCGGAGGAGGCGAATTTCGCCGAGGGCCGGATAAGGTAGATCCCTCCTTTTGCCCCCAACTCCCAGTCCGGTAATACCCTGACCAGTTCTTTGTTTGCCAACGCACGGCTGAACAGCCACTCCCCCGCACCCAGGATGCCAGTACCCGCAATGGCCGCGCTCAAAAGCGCTTCACTGTCGTTGGACACCAGGGAGCCTTGAGGGCGTACGGTCACTTGTTCACTGGCACTGATCAGCTTCCATTCAGGATAAGACGCCAGCCCCGTGAACCCCAGGCAGTTATGATGGGTCAGCTCCGTGGGAGACGCTGGCCAGCCATATCGTTCGATATAACCAGGAGACGCGCAAAGAATGCGCCGATGATCGCCGAGGCGCTTGGCAATCAGGCGGCTATCGTTGAGTTCCCCCAGGCGTATCGCCACATCGAAGCCTTCGGCGATCACATCAACCAGGCGCTCGCTGTAGTTCACGGTGAGCGTCAAATGCGGATGGGCAGCCAGGAACTCTGGCAGTATCGGCGCCAACCAGAGCCTGCCCAGGGCGGCCGGCACCGCCAGCCGCAGATTGCCGCGCACCTCGGCAGCCCCTGACGCTGCCTCTTGTTCTGCTTCAGCCATCAACTCGGTTGCCAACCGCAGGCGCTTGACCAGAAGGGTTCCTGCCTCTGTCAGGCGGATATGGCGGGTGCTGCGTTCGAGCAGCCTGACCCCCAGCCGGGCTTCCAGCGCCGCGAGGCGCTTGGAAATGATCGTGGGGTGGCGCTGCAAAAGCCGAGCGGCCGCCACAAATGAACCTTGCGATTCGAGTGCGAGCAACGCGGCAAATTCGTCTGTGTGGCGGCTATCCAGTGTGATCACGTGTCCACGGCCT
The DNA here is from genome assembly GCF_036961705.1 of Pseudomonas sp. 3JA. NCBI lineage: Bacteria > Pseudomonadati > Pseudomonadota > Gammaproteobacteria > Pseudomonadales > Pseudomonadaceae > Pseudomonas > Pseudomonas sp. 3JA. The sequence goes on along the minus strand of NZ_JBAMDJ010000011.1, from coordinate 100,554 downwards.
CCAGGCTTCTCAAGGACATCTCAGGGAGTGAGCAGGAGAGTACCTGAAGCGCGGCCGCTTTCCAGGTCCGCGTGGGCTTGTGCGGCGTTCTCCAGCGGGTAGGTTTTCCAGACGGCGGGTTCGATGATCCCGGCCTGGAGTGCAGCCAGGACGTCATTGGCGCGCGCCTGATATTCCTCGACGCTGCTGGTGTGGGCGACAATCGAAGGGCGGGTGAGGAACAGCGAACCCTTGGCATTCAGCAGGCCCACTTCGACCGCTTGTGGCGCGCCTGACGACGCGCCGAAAGACACCATCAGCCCGCGCGGGCGCAGGCAATCGAGCGATGCCGCGAACGAGAGACGTCCAATCGGGTCGTAAACCACATCGGCCTTCCTGCCGTCGGTGATTCGAGCCACCTCCTGCGCCAGTGTCTGTGCATCGAAAACCAGGACATCATCGCAGCCCAGTGCACGTGCCTTCTCGACGCTTTGCGCACGAGAGACGACACCGATCACGAAAGCGCCCAGGTGCTTGGCCCACTTGGCCATGATGGCGCCCACACCGCCGGCGACGCCATACAACACCATGACCGTTCCCGGCCCCACCGGATAAGTGCTCTTGAGCAGGTACTGGGCCGTGATGCCCTTGAACAGAACGGCGGCGGCATCCTGGAAACTGATCGAGTCGGGAAGGGGCACCAGTTTCCCGGCCGGAACCAATCGACCACTTGCGTAGGCACCCAACGGGCCGGTGGCATAAGCCACGCGATCACCCACTTTGACTTGAGTGACATCCGGCCCCACGGCAGCGACCACCCCGGCCCCCTCCAGACCCAACCCCGACGGCAGGGCGACGGGAACCGCGCCGTTGCGCTGGCTGACGTCGAGGTAGTTGATACCAATGGCATGCTGCTCGACCCACACTTCACCGAGGCCGGGCGCAGCATGATCGTTTTGTCGGACCTCTAGAACGTCCGGTCCACCTGTGGATGAAAAACCAACGACAGTGACCATTTCAGCGACTCCTCAGGGTTTGAAATAGATGTCACTGGAGGATGATTGCAGATCTGTGTATGGACAATACCTTGGATATGCATGGCATAGCTGCACCTTATGCAGCAATCCGCTTGCTCGAATCCGTGGTTGGGCTGACCCTGTCTTTGCTTGGATTCCTGTAATTTTTTATCACCTGCATCGCACTTTTACCCACAAAGGACTTGGTGGCAGCAGAACCGACTATTCTTTCGGAACACTGCCTTCTTGGCAAAAAGGGACGTCATGCCAGACATCGATCGCACCACCGGCCCCACACACGGCATCACATGCGCTGATCGAACCTGTTCGATTGGGCCCAGGTTTCCAGGATCCTCGTTACTCCGGATGGCTTTAATGACGGTGTCCTGCCTTTTTACGGCAACTTCCGCATACAGCCAGGACCTGTCAACCGTAGCGGGGCTCGAAAACACCACGGTCACGGTGATGCAAGCGCAGGAGGTCGTTGCCAGGGCCACCCTTGGCGCCGCGCGCTGGAGCGGCCCTGTATCCGGCCCGCAAGCCCAGCGGGGCAAGAGCATCGTGCTTGTCGCAGAAGATTTGCGTAACGGAGGCATTGTCGGTGTCGCGCAGGGTGCCCGGGAGGCCGCCAATGCGTTGGGCTGGACGCTGAAGATATTCGATGGTGCCGGCTCATCGGCCGGGCGCGCAAAAGCCTTTGCCGATGCCCTGGCCGCGAAGCCTGACGGCCTTATCCTGTGCGGCTCCGACGCTCTTGAGAACAAGGCCGCGCTGCTGCTCTTCGCCAACAAGGAGATACCGGTGGTTGGCTGGCACGCCGGGGCACGCCCGGGGCCGATTGACGGCACGCCGGTGGCCATGAATGTCACGACTGACCCGCTTGACGTGGCGCGTCTCACGGCCATGGCGGCAGTGGCGCAATCAAATGGACGCGCCGGCGTGGTCATCCTGACCGACTCCAAGTACAGCATTGCCATGGCGAAAGCCAAGGCCATGGAAGACGTCATTCGGGCCTGTCGTGAATGTACGTTGCTGGAGGTGCGCGATGTGGCGATCTCCGAAAGTGGCGAGAGGATGCCGGCGGTGACCAAGGAATTGCTTCAGCACTATGGCAAACGCTGGACCCATGCGTTGGCTATCAACGACATCTATTTTGACTATTCGATTGCCTCGCTGACCGCCGCCGCCATACCCAGTGACGGCATCAGTCTGTTGTCTGCCGGTGACGGCAGCGCTTCGGCTTTCCTGCGCATACAGGCAAAAACCTACCAGACCGTGACGGTGGCCGAGCCGCTCAACCAGCATGGCTGGCAAGTGATGGATGAGTTGAACCGGCTGTTTGCAGGTCAGCCAGTGAGCGGCTTCGTCGCGCCGATTCACTTGGTCAATAACGACAATATCGCCTTCGATGGCGGGAAAAAATTCCAGTACGATCCTGACAATGGCTATCGAGACATCTATCGCCACCAATGGAATCCCTGATGTTGGACGTGACTTCCCGGCTTGGACGCCAGCTATTGCCCCAATCGCTGCGCGCACAATTCACCCTGGCGTTCCTGACGCTGGCGCTGCTGATCCTGGCAGGTGGTGCTACAGCGGTCTACGCGCTGCGCACCTCGAACAGCGCGACTCGACAACTGACGGATGAACGACTGGTCCGCATGCAAAATGGGCAAGACATGGTGCAGCGCACCTTGCTGATCGAACGCCAGACTGACCAGCTTCTGACAACCCGTTCCTCCGACATCCTGCGTTCAAGCTATGCAGCGACCGTCGAACAGCTTGAAGCCCTCGATCAACTGGTGCAGCAACTGACTGCCGCAAACAGTGGCGTGGCGATACTCGACATGCATCAGTCGAGTCAGATGTTCCGCAATACCGCCAACATCGTGGCGCAACTGCGAGAAAGCCTGCTGCAAACCGAGGTCACCTTCGAGCAGGCCCTGGCGGATCACACTGCTCGATTAACGGCGGCCCAGACCCGGGCCAGCCTGGAATTGGCGGTGCTGCTTTTCGATCTGCCGCAGGCCGTTGACAGTGAGGCCGTGCAACGGCTGCGGGCCCGATATGAGCGCCTGCCACGCACCGCCGGCGCGTTATCCGACGCTGAGGTGCAGATTCCGGATCTCTTCTCCCTGCGCCAGACGCTCATCAATCAACACAACGTCCTGCAGCGTTTCAACGAGCAACTCAAGAATGAGGCCGGGGTCCTGGTCGCGGTGGCCCGTACGCAATCGAATGCCTACACCCAAGACTATCGCGAAGCGGTACAGCGTCTGGTTGAGGCCTCGAATCGCAGCCAGCGATGGGTGCTGATCATGTTGGGCGCCAGTCTGGTGTTCGCCTGGTTCGTGACCCGGGTTTTCATGGGGCGTCATGTGCTCGTGCGCCTGAATGAAATAAGCCGGCAATTGCGTCAGGAACACACGGACAAAACGCATTTGATGATGGCCGACCATGGGAAGGACGAGATCGGCAACATGGCGCGGGCGGTGAATCAATTTCTCGAAGACCGACTTCAACTGGAGAAAAGAACGGCCCAACTGAGTATCGCCACAGAACGGCTCGCCGTGCAAAACGATCGATTGGAGCAGGAGGCCATCGTTCGTGCCGGACAAGGTCATGTCCTGGAACTGATCGCCAGGAGCACCGAGCTTACAGAAGTGCTCGATAGCCTGGCGCACCTGGTCGAGTCCCAACTGGAGGGCATGAAGGTCTCCATCCTGCTGCTGGATGAGGAGGGCAAACACTTGCTGCACGGGACTGCACCCAGTTTGCCGAAAGCCTATAGCCAGCTCATCGACGGAATTGAAATCGGTCCGAACGTCGGTTCATGTGGTACCTCGGCGTATCGACGAGAGCCGGTCATTGTCACGGACATCGAGCAGGATCCACTGTGGGAAGCGTACCGTTCACTGGTGGCGCCCTATGGGTTTCGCGCCTGCTGGTCGACGCCGATCCTGTCCCATGAGCGAAAGGTCTTGGGTACGTTTGCCTTGTATGCCAACACCGTGCGCAGCCCCAGCGCCGCCGAGACGCAACTGATCGACATGGCCACACCGCTTGCCGGCATTGCGATAGAACGCCAACTGACCGAAAAGCGCATTCGCTTTATGGGCGACCATGACGCCCTGACCGGGCTGCCGAATCGCACGCTGCTCGAAGACCGCCTCAAGCAGGCGATGCTATATGCCCAGCGCTACAACCGGCTGGTGACAGTGGTGTTTCTCGACCTGGACAAATTCAAACTGGTGAATGACAGTCTTGGGCACAGTGCCGGGGACGAACTGCTGAAAACCGTCGCCCAGCGCATGCTGGGATGTGTACGGCGTACCGACACCGTGGTGCGACTGGGTGGCGACGAGTTTGTGATCATCCTGTTCGACCAGCCCTCGGACCTGGACGGCGTGACGCCCGTCCTGCATAAGATCCAGGAAGCCATCCTGCGGCCGATTCAACTCAGCGGCCATACGCTCCACGTCACCTGCAGCATGGGGTTGGCCACGTACCCTACCGATGGCACTGACACCGACACGTTGCTCAGCAATGCGGACGCCGCCATGTACCGTGCCAAGGAGCTGGGGCGCAACAGCTTCCAGTTCTATACGAGCGAGATGAATAACAAGGTCCAGGGCAAGCTCGCCATGCAAGACGGGCTGCGAAGCGCACTCAACAATGACGAGTTCCTGCTGTTGTACCAGCCACAAGTGGATTTGCAGTCAGGCCAGATCATCGGCGTGGAGGCATTGATCCGCTGGCAGCATCCCGAGCTCGGCATGGTCTCTCCCATCAAATTCATTCCCCAGGCCGAAGAGACCGGGCTGATCGTGCCCATCGGCGACTGGGTGATTCATAGCGCCTGCAGACAGAACAAGGCGTGGCAGGATGCCGGCTGGCCGCCGATCACCATGTCGGTGAACATCTCGGCTCGCCAGTTCATCGAAAGGGACCTGATCGACCGGGTGATGCATGCCTTGCAGGAATCCGGACTGGACCCGATGTACCTTGAGCTGGAGCTGACCGAAAGCCTGATCATGCAAGACCTTCAGCAAGCCATCAGCAAAATGAAGGCCCTGCAAGCCATGGGGATCAGCCTCTCGATCGACGACTTCGGCACCGGCTACTCCAGCCTCGCCGCATTGAAAAGCTTCCCGATCGCGAGGCTCAAGATCGATCAGTCTTTCGTGCGTGATCTGCCCGACAACGAGAACGACAAAGCCATCGCCACCGCCGTGATTTCGTTGGGGCACAAGCTGAATCTCAAGGTCATTGCCGAAGGGGTCGAAACCGAGGAGCAGCAAACCTTCTTGCGTGATAACGGCTGCGATGAAATCCAGGGGTATTTTTTCAGCAAGGCGGTCAGCGCGCAGGAGATCGGTCTGTTGTTGCGTATGCCCCGCCTGCCTCACGCGAGCCGTATTGCGAGCCCTGGTACGCCCAGGCAAAACAAACGTGATGTAAAACGCCCGAGCGGTCCAGTGTCTGGGCATTGATGACTCACTTCCATCGCTGATGCCTGGATTGTTCACGAATTGTGTTCCACACCATCACCTGAAGGCTATTGATGGGTTTTTCATTGCGAATATTCTTGGTCATCCGTGACCCGGCACAACAGAGCGTATCGCAATGAACAACCCTCGTACCCTCTATCAGAAGCACATCGACAGCCACACTGTCGCTACCCTGGACGATCAAGGGCACGTGTTGCTCTACATCGACCGCCAGGTGGCCAACGAATACACCAGCCCCCAGGCCTTCAGCGGGCTTCGCGAGGCCAAGCGTGGCGTATGGCGTCCTCGCGCAACGCTGGCGGTTGTCGACCATGTCAACCCGACCAGTCCAAGCCGTATCGCGGCCATGCCCGATGCTGGTGGCGCCTTGCAGGTCGCGTATTTCGAAGAGAACTGTCGGGACTTCGGCATCGAGCTTTTCGATGTGCTGGACAAGCGTCAGGGGATAGAGCACGTGGTTGCGCCGGAGCAGGGGTTTATCTTGCCCGGTATGGTGGTGGCAGCTGGCGACAGCCATACCACGACCTACGGGGCGCTGGGGGCGTTTGGTTTTGGTATTGGCACCTCAGAAATCGAGCATCTGCTGGCGACGCAGACGTTGGTCTACAAGCGCCTGAAAACCATGCGTGTCATGGTCACTGGCAAGCTGGGCATGGGCGTGACCTCAAAGGACATCATCATGGCCTTGATCGAAAAGATCGGTGCGTCGGGAGCGACCGGTTACGCCATTGAGTTCGCCGGTCCTGTCATCAACGCATTGAGCGTTGAGGCGCGGATGACCATTTGCAACATGGCTGTGGAGGCCGGCGCACGGGGAGCATTCATGGCGCCTGATGAAAAGGTGTTTGCCTACGTCAAATCCAAGCCCCGAGCCCCTCAAGGCGAACATTGGCGTGTCGCCGAAGAAAACTGGCGCGAACTGTTCACCGACGAAGGCGCGGTGTTCGACCGGGAAATCCTGTTGGACGTGGAAGCTCTGGAGCCGATGGTGACCTGGGGAACCAGCCCGGACCAGGCATTGCCTGTTGGTGGCAGTGTTCCTGACCCGGCGACCGTCGCCGATCCGATCTTGCGCCAAGGCATGCAGCGCGCCTTGACCTACATGGGCCTGGAGGCGGGCATGTTGTTGCGCGATGTGCAGATCAGCCATGCGTTCATCGGCTCGTGTACCAATGCGCGTATCGAAGACTTGCGTGATGTTGCCCGTGTGGTGAACGGTAGGAAAGTTTCTCCAACAGTGCGGGCCATGATCGTTCCTGGATCGACGCAGGTGCGTGCCCAGGCGGAGGAGGAGGGCTTGGCCAGGATCTTCCTCGATGCGGGTTTTGAATGGCGCCAGTCTGGATGTTCGATGTGCCTGGCCATGAATGATGACGTGCTTGCTCCGGGCGATCGTTGTGCGTCCAGCACCAACCGAAATTTTGAAGGTCGCCAGGGGGCGGGCGCACGGACCCACCTCATGAGCCCGGCGATGGTTGCCGCCGCGGCCATCCGTGGTCGCCTGACGGATGTTCGCCTGTTGGCCGAGGAGGCTTGAGCCATGCAACCTTTTGAGATCGTGACCGGGAAAGCCGCACCTTTGCTCGCGTCCAACATCGATACCGACGTCATCATGCCCAAGCAGTTCTTGAAGGGGATCGACCGAAGCGGTTTGGATAAAGGGGTGTTCTTCGACCTGCGTTTCCTTGAATCCGGTGAGACAAATCCAGACTTCATCCTCAATCAACCGGCCTGGAGCGGGGCCAGTTTCCTGGTGACCGGGCCCAACTTTGGCTGTGGTTCCAGTCGCGAGCATGCGGTATGGGGGCTCAAGCAGCTGGGGATTCGTGCACTGATCGGGACCAGCTTTGCCGGCATCTTCTATGACAATTGTCAGCGTAACGGCGTGCTTGCGATACAGCTTTGCGAAGCGCAGCTACAGAGATTGGTTCGCGTCGTGAACACTGGGGCTACCGCGACGATCAGCGTCGATCTGCCGAACCAGAAGATTTGGCTAAGCGAGGGGTCGGTCATCGAGTTCACAATCGATGCGTTGCGCAAGCAATTGTTGTTGTCGGGGTTGGACACTATCGGCGCTACCTTGCAGCGGGCGGCGCAGATTCGTGATTTCGAAGCGCGTCACTACGCAGAAAATCCGTGGCTGAACTGAGCCCCCCTGGCGCGCTCGCCAAACGCTCAAACGAGGGCGAGCGCCTTGAAATGTTCCTCGAAGAACTCGATACAAGCCCTAAGCTTGGCAGACTGGCTGGCACGTGTCGGGTAGATGGCCCAGACATCGGCACTCTGGGCGTAGTCAGGAAGCACGTGGACCAGTTGTCCGCTTTCAAGCAAGGGCTTCACGTCCCATAAGGAACGCAGGATGATGCCTGCGCCACTCAAGGCCCAGCGCAACACAATCTCGCCATTGTTCGATGACAACGGGCCGTTGACGCGAATGGACTCTTCAACGCTGTTCTTCGTCAGGTTCCAGATGCCAAAGGCGTTGTTCCGTTCCTTGAGCACCAGGCAATCATGCCGGGCCAGATCATCCAGGGATGTCGGCAAGCCGCGCTTCTCCAGGTACCCAGGGGTTGCACAGAGCACCCTGCGGTTACTCACGAGTTTTTTTCCCAGAAGTTGTTGAGGGAGGTCGTAGCCCACCCTGATTTCGAGATCGAAGCCTTCATTGACGATATCGATCATGCGATCAAACACGTCCAGGCGAATCTCCAATCGAGGGTACAGTTGCGAAAGCGCGGCGACCGCGGGCGCGACATGGTTACGGCCGAAGCCGAAAGAGCTGCAGATCTGCAGGCTCCCCTGCAATTGCTGGCGGGAGTCGGTCAACTCGCTGATGAAGTCATCCATATCCCCCAGGAGTCGAGTGGCGAAAACGCGGACACGTTCGCCGTCATCGGTCAATGCGACACGCCGGGTTGTCCGGTGCAATAGCTTGGCGCCCAACGTTGCCTCAAGGACGGAGATGCGCTTGCTGACATACGCCGGCGAAAATCCCAGCGCCTCGGCAGCATTGCCAAAGCCGTTTTTCCGGATGACGGTGAGGAACACACGCAGGTCCTCCGGCAGCAAGGATTGTTCTCGATGTGCAGGCTTGCGTCTCATGGCTCGGATTATTCCAATGATGTTATCGGCGTCAGTTTGCAATGGATGCGCTAAAAGTCCATGCATTGCAATGCAAGCGCCCATCGATCACGCCCCTGATATCTGCTTTTAACACGCCTGTCTGAAAATAAAAAATAGCTCAGAAGCCCTGGTGCGATATTAATCGGGTTATTCCTGTAATGCCCGACTCGTCGTTTGTTTGTTAATGATATATGGATAAATTCTGTCCACTTGTAAGCGCAGTTGCAGTCATTATTATTGGTGTACTGAGTGGTCTAGAAGAGGTTGTTATGGCGCAGTTATTTGACGGTTGCGTAAAAGTGATCGTGCCCTGTGGTTCTTTGGGGGCGGGTGTTCGAGAAGAAGAAATTGCTTATGGACTGGCAGCAGGGGCGCAAGTAATCGCCACGGACGCAGGTTCAACGGACAGTGGTGCGGCGTATCTTGCACTTGGCAAGTCCAAGAACAACCGAGGCGCGGTAAAGCGTGACCTGACGATATTGATGAAAGCGCAGGCGCGATCCGGTGTGCCGATAATTGTTGGCACAGCAGGGCAGGCGGGTGGCGATCTCAATCTGGAGTGGACGCGCGATATTGCCCTGGAAATCGCCAAGGAGTTGGGCGTGTCGCCGAAGATTGCGCTCATCTATTGCGAGCAAGACAAGGACACCATCAAGAAGCTGAATGCAGAAGGTCGTATCAAGCCGCTCCCGCCTCATGGCGAGTTGGAAGACGCGACGGTGGAGAGTTGCGAGCACATTGTCGCGGCACTGGGGGTGGAACCTTTTATCGCTGCCCTGGACGGCGGTGCCGATATCATATTGGCCGGCCGCGCGACCGATACCGCCGTCATCGCCTGCTATCCCATCTGGAAAGGCGCGCCGTGGGGGCCGTCCTGGCATGCCGGCAAGACGGGCGAATGCGGCGTGCAGTGTGCCGTCAACCCTACGCTTGGATCGGGCATTTTGCTGAGTGTTGATGCGAACGGCTTCGAAGTCGAGCCTTTGAGCCAGGACAACCAGTGCACGCCCCATAGCGTCTCGGCCCATATGCTGTATGAAAACAGCGACCCGTTCCGGTTGGTGGAGCCTGGCGGCATCTTGAATGTTGCCCAGGCGCGTTATGCCGATTTGAATGGACGTGCTGTTCGGGTAGAAGGCTCGCGCTGGGAGACGATGCCCTACACGATGAAGTTGGAGGGGGCCGCCGCCGGTTTATATCAAACAATCATGTTGGTGGGGATTCAGGACCCGGATGTGCTCAATGATGTCGATGGGTTTCACGATCGTTTGCTTGAAGCGCTTTACACCAGAACACGCCAGTCCATTCCAGCCGAAGAATTGGGCGAGTTTCATATTTCCCTGCGGATGTATGGGTGGAATGGTGTCACCGGGGTAAAGCCGCCTGTCGGAACATCGCCACCCACTGAAATAGGCATGTTGTTTGTGGCCACTGCCGCCACTCAGGACATGGCCAATACAATTGCCCATGCTTGTAATCCCTACTTCTTTCATTATCCCAGTGTCATGGGCAAGGAATTACCTTCGTACGGATTCGCCTTTACACCTGCGGATATACCCCGAGGCCAAATTTATGAGTTCAAGTTGAATCATGTGGTGCAACTTGAGAACCCCATGGAGTTGGTACGTCTTAAATGGATTGATTTGTCGGATACGTCGATGGCGATGAAGGAGCTTGCACAATGATTAAGTTGCGTGATGTTTGTCGGCATGTCCGATCGAAACAAGCGGGGCCGTTCTGGATTACGTTTGATATTTTTTTCAACGGACGCGAGAGCTTCGAGCGCTATTGCGATTGTGCCGCTCTGTCTCCGGCGCAATTCGCCAGGCTCTACGGCACCGATCCCGAACGGGTCAAGCGCATTGCGGTGCCGGACCTGGAGATGGTCAAGATTTCTTATCCCCGTGCAACGCCACAAGGCGGCATGGTCGAGCGTGACATGCATGCCGGCCAGCAATACGTCCGCTTGCTTGACGTGGTCATCGACTGAGACGACGGGCGCCAAGTCGCGCCTTGATCTGTTCGCCTCATGGACGAGGACTGACCCACCTATTCAATCCGAGGTAGTTATGACGGACTCGACCGTTGCGGTGCGGCTTGCACGCTATGCCCACGCATTCAGAAAACAGCACCTGCCCGAAGCGATCATCCACCTTGTACGCCAGCGCTTTATCGACAGCCTGGCGTGCGTGCTGGGCGCCTATGGGGCTGATCCGGTAAAGGCAGCGGTGTGTTACGCTGCCGCCAACACCGCGAAATCATCCAGCGTATTTGGTACACACCTGCAAACGACGCCTGAAATTGCCGCCTTCACCAATGGCCTGATGGTTCGTTTCCTGGACTATAACGACGGATATATGGGCCTGGAGCCGGGCCATCCGAGTGACAACATTCCAGCCTGTCTCGCCGTGGCGCAAGCCGAAAATGCAACTGGGGCTGAACTGATTTCGGCCATTGTCCTGGCCTATGAAATCCAGATGCGCTTGCAGGATGCGGCATGCTTGAACAAGCGTGGCTGGGATCACGTCAATTACGTCAACGTCGCGATGGCTGCAGCGGCTTCCAACCTGATGAAGCTGGACATTGCGCAGACGGAGCAGGCGATCAACATTGCCGTGAGTGGTCACTTGGCCATGCGCCAGGTGCGCAGTGGAACGTTGTCCGACTGGAAGGGCTGCTCTGCGGCCAACGCCGCGCGCAACGCCATTTTCGCCGCCCAGTTGGCGCGCCATGGCATGACGGGGCCGTCGCCGGTATTTGAAGGTGACATGGGGTTCTTCAAGCTGGTTTCCGGGCCGTTCGATCTGGATACGGAGCGTTTTGGTACGCCCGACAATGGTGATTACGCCATACAGCGCTCCCTGACCAAGACATTCCCCACCAATGGTGAGCTGCATAGCGCTGTCTGGGCCGCGCTTGATATTCGCAAACGCATCGATGGTGTAGAAGACATTGCCGCCATTACGATCGAAACGTCTGAATTCAACCGTCGGGTATTGGCGGATACGCCCGAGAAATGGTTGCCGAAAACCAGGGAGACGGCAGACCACAGTCTGCCCTATAACGTGGCTCGGGCCTTGCTCGATGGCGACATCACGGTGGGCTCCTATTGCCCTGAGAAGATTGCCGATCCTGCGGCGATTGCCTTGATGGAAAAGGTCAACGTAGTCGAGGACCCGGCGCTGACCGCACTGTTCCCACGGCATCTTGCCAATCGTGTCAGCGTGACTCTGATGTCCGGCGAGCAAGTCGTGAGTGAGATGATCACCGGGCCCGGGTCAGTCGAAACGCCGATGACCGATCACGATTTTGAACGTAAATTCCGACGCATGGCCATGCCGCATATCGACGCATCGGCACAGGCCAAAGTGCTTGGGTTCGTTGCTGGCCTTGAGAAGCAAACCGAGTTCCAGTCGCTGTTTGCGGCGATGGCTATCCCATAGCAGGTCTGTCGCTCCAATGCGTTTTCGCCAAAGGAGTGAGCGGGGCTTAGCGGCGGCCGGTCGTGGTTGCCGCAGGCAGGGTCCCTACGTAACGGGCGCGAGGGCGGGCTTCATGGTGCTGGTTGTATTGCTCGCTGGCATGGGCTATCCAGCCAATCAGGCGACCGACGCCCGCCAATGAAATTTCCTGTCCATGCAGCCCAAACTTCTGACCGATGAAACTCACCAGCAGGATGAATTCCGGCGGATACGCAACGAGTTCCGAGGCCACCGCAAAAGCTTTCTGCAGTTTTGCAAATTCGGCATCGCCATCGAACGCGGCGGTCAACGCCGCCATGAGATTAGTGGCTCGTGGATCGTTGATGGAATGGACATTGGGACCGAACCCGACAATGTGTCCGTCCTGGCTGTAGCGCTGCAGAATAGGTCGCGCAGGGTCCGCGGCCGTACAGATTTCCTCGATCATCCTGCTGGCGGCTTCATTTCTTCCATAGGCAATTTTGTGACCCCGCGCCGCGGCAAGTCCGGCGATGACCGCGTAATAGGGGGTAGCGCCAGTCGTGGCGGCGACGCGCACGCTGTGGGTGGTGTGATCCAGCTCATGGTCGATACTGAGGATCAACAGGCGGCGGATCAGGTCCGCATGCTCAGGCCGGACGTCGCAGGCCTGGGTGATGAACTCGTGCAAGGGTTGCGCACTCGGTTCGGTCGCTCCCACCACCAAGGCGGCAAACCACCTCACGACATCGGCGCCGGTGCGCGCGTAGCTGGTCGTGGAAAGGTCGAAGGCCTTGGGATTTTCTCTTTGCACCAAGGGGAAAAGCGCGATGGCTTTTTCCTGGGCGGACATGTGCTCGTAGATCTTCAGCAGCTTGACGCTGTCCTTCGGAGCACGAGGCAGTGACGGGCCGAATGCCGCAGGCACTTGCCAGATCAATTCGGCGACTTCTTCGACCGTTGCGCGGTCAGCAAGCTCGACGACGTCATGGCCCCGATAAAACAGGCCATCATCGGTGATCAGCGTAATCGCGCTGTCCGACGGTGACGAGCGCTTGGGCGCGTGTTTCTCACCTGTCGGTCTCTTGACCAATCGCTGGATGTCTTCGGCCCAATAGCGGCGCTTGGGCGTACCCGGGATCTTGAGGGAGCGTATATTTTTGCGGCTGACGTAGGCGTACAGCGTCGGCAGGCTGATTCCGAGTAGGGCTGCCGCCTCTTCTGCCGAAAGGTAGAGGTCTTCTTGTTCTGGCATGACAATTCCGGTCAAGTTGATTTGAATGTGTACATGTTTATTAGATATACCGAAATTTCGTCAACCTCTACAAGGATTAAATTTTCATCCAGTTATGCTTTGAGTTGTTCGTTCAGGCCGACGCAGTCGAGGGGGAATATTGACAAAAAAAATCAAGATTTACAGGCTTTCACCCCCTATGTAGATTTTGATGGCGCAAAAGTTGTTCACATTGATTTTCGATGGCATCGATAAAAATAAAAACGAAAAGGTGAAACGCATGGCTTGGTTAGGTTTCGCAATGGTCGTCACGTTTATGGCACTGATCATAAGCAAACGACTTTCTGCTGTGACGGCACTCATCCTCATTCCGGTTGCTTTCGGGCTGGCCAGTGGGGCGGGACCGGAACTGGGTGGGATGGTGATGGACGGCGTCAAGCAAGTAGCGCCCACCGCACTGATGTTGATGTTTGCAATCCTGTATTTCGCGATCATGTTTGACGCCGGGCTCTTTGAGCCTGCGGTACGGCGGATTCTGCGGTTTGTCGGCAATGATCCTCTTCGAGTCGTGCTGGGCACCGCACTGTTGGCCACTGTTATCTCATTCGACGGAGATGGTGCGACGACGGTCTTGATCGTCACGACAGCGTTCCTGCCGCTCTATCTGCGCCTCGGGATGAACCCGCTCATTCTGGCGTTGATGCTCCTGCTGACCAATACCGTGGTGAACCTGATCCCCTGGGGAGGGCCGGTCGCTCGCGCTGCCAGTGCCCTTCACCTTGATGTGGCGGATATGTTCCTGGGCCTGGTACCGGCCATGTTCGCGGGGCTTGCCTATGCGTTCGTCGTGGCGTTCTGGATCGGCCGCAAGGAACGGCGCCGCTTGGGCTGGACGCCCGGTACCCGGGACGTTGCACCGGAGGAGGTCGCCTTGCCGACCGTACAATCCGAAACACAGCGGCCGAAGCTTTTTTGGGTCAACCTGGCGCTCACCGCTGGGCTTATGTACGCCATGGCGACAGGGCTGGCACCTTTGCCGATGCTGATGATGGTGGGTTTTTCCCTCGCCCTGCTGATCAACTATCCGCGCTTGTCGGAACAGAAGGCTCGGGTGGCGGCTCACTCTGAAAGTGTGCTGATGGTCATCGCTCTGATATTTGCGTCAGGTGCGTTCACAGGGATTTTGTCAGGCACCGGAATGATCGATGGCATGTCAGGGAAAATTGTCCAGCTGATTCCCGACGGTGGCGGACAATACTTCAGCATCATTACCGCACTGGTGGCCTTGCCGCTGAACTTCCTGTTGTCCAATGACGCGTTCTTCTTCGGCATCTTGCCGGTGCTGGGTGCGGCGGGTGCCGAGTACGGTATTGATCCCATGCACATCGCCCGCGCGGCGGTACTGGGCCAGCCAGTCCATGCACTCAGCCCATTGGTTGCCGCGGTTTATCTCATTAGCGGGATCATCAAGCGCGATATGGGTGATATGCAACGATACTGCCTGCTCTGGGCCATAGGTAGCAGCCTTGTCCTGATTGTAACGGCTGTTATTACACGGGCAATTATCTGATCAATTAGTTTACTGCACCGAAGTTACACGGGCGCCAAGTTGCGTCTGCTCACGTCAAAATAAAAATAATAGATGAGGTGGTCGATGAAATCGATTAACGCCGTCGCGGTGACGTTGCTGTCGACATTGTTTGTATCTGATCTTTGTCTTTCGGCAACCATCAGCAATCCGGACAGGTTTCAGCATGAAGGTAAGTTGAATGCTTATCTTCGATCGATGTATATCAATACGCGGATATCCAACGATTTGATCGAAGATCGTTTCGGTGGTTTTCCGGACGGCTCCGAGTTGGGCGGGACAGGGGTGGGGGCGATCCTGGACTATAACTCCAGTTATTGGGCCGGTGTCGCAGGGTTCGATGCCTCGTTGTATGGCGTGGCGATGATCGACTCCAAAGACAATGGTCGGGACCTGTTTGACGACACCGACGGTAGCAACGGCGGCTTCGCAAAAGTCGGTCAGAGTTACTTCAAGTTGCGTTACGAGGGCGACGGCTGGAACGCCGACTCGCAAATAGGCCGGGGCCGGTTCGATGCGGGGACATTGGTCACCCTCGACACTCGGATCGTTCCGGGATCCTATCAAGGAGGCCGGGCTCACCTGAATTTTACCGAGATGGGCATCGGCCCGCTTCCCGGTACGCTGGGGTTTGAAACCGCTTACATCAACCGCACATCGCCTCGGGACCGGGAAGACTTCGAACACCTGCAGAGCCAGTCTGGCGAGGAAATAAAGGACCTGTACACCTATGGCGTCAAATACGATTTGAAGGCCATCGAGCTGAGTTACGACCATGGTGTATCGCGGGACTTCAATGAGAACACCCGTTATGGACTGACGCTGAAAGCACCTCTCGGCGATAAAGCCGGCATTGTATTGGACGCTCAATATTATGAGTTTGAAAAGGCCGGGCGAATCTGGACGCGCGATTGGCAGGCCGGCCAAGCCGCTTATGACGATGACGCGAAGTGGCTGAACATCAATGTGGGTTTGTTGTTCGATAAACTTCGCTTGGGCGTTTCATTTTCCGAGACAAAAGCCGAGTTGACCAACGGGCAATTGGGATACGCCTATTTCGATCATGGCGATAACGTCGATGGCAAGATGGATGCCTGGACTCGTTCTGGAAACGATTTTAATAACGACGGCGAGCGAACCTGGCAACTAGGGGCCGAGTATGACTTGAGCGGGCATTCGTTATTAGGGGCTTCGCTGGACGGTTTTAAAGTCATGACCATTTACAAACAAGGCGAGTTTGACGCTACCGACCCTTTTAGTGGCCGACGCACTGACGTGCGCGAACGGCAAAACGAATACCGTCTCTATTATCGTTTCGACGAAAAGGAGTATTCCGGCCTTTCCGTGGGTTTGATTTATATCGATTACCGAATCGACCAGGACTTTGTCGCCCTGGTGTCCGCTCAACCCGACAACGTCGTGACTGGCTCGGAAGCGCGGGTGTACCTGGATTACGCATTTTGATTGCCGGATATATATCGAGAGGCCAGTGATGTTTAAATCCCGCCACACCATAGTGGTTACGCAGCGGTTCTTCGATCCAGAAACCGTACACTTCCTAGAGAACCATGGCTGCGACGTTGTCATTGCGCAACTGGCCCAGGGGCAAGCGGATGGAGACCTGAGCGAACGCCAGTTGATCGATCTCCTGGCAGACGCCGACGGCTGGATCGTTGGGCACGCGAATGTCACATCGAGCCTGTTAAGCGCGCTCCCGCGTCTGCAAGTCATTGCCCGTCGTGGCGTGGGTTACGAGCGGGTCGATACTGCAGCAGTGGCTGCAGCGGGGAAGGTGGCGACCATCGCTATCGGCGGCAACGATGCAAGCGTCGCTGACCACACCGTTGCGTTGATGCTCGCCGTGTGCCGCCAGCTCAAACGCTGCCAGTCGGGGTTGTCGGCCAATGACTGGTCGATTCCCTTGGGAGGCGATCTGTACCGCAAGACCGTTGGCGTGGTCGGCTTGGGCCGGATTGGCCGGGGCGTGCTGCAGCGCTTGTCCGGGTTCGAAGTGAAGCCGCTGATCTACACCCCTCATCCAGACAGCGCACAGGTTGACGGCCTCCCTCGAAGTTGCTTTGTCGATCTGGAAACGCTGCTCGAGGAAAGCGATTTCATCACCCTTCATGCACCGCTCAACCCCCACACTCACGGGCTGATCGATAGCCGTGCGTTGAAGCGGATGAAACCCTCCGCGGTGCTGATCAATACCGCGAGGGGTGGGCTGGTGCGTGAGGCGGATCTGCTGTGGGCCCTGCGGGAAAATCAGTTGGCCGGGGCAGGGCTCGACGTATTCGAAAGCGAGTCGGATCCAGTGCTTTCGGTCGTGACCGAACAACTCATCCACCTCCCCAACGTGATCGTGACGCCCCATGTCGGCGCCTCCACGGTCGAGGGGCTCAATCGTACCAATCTGATTGCCGCTCAATGTGCGGTGGCCGTTCTGGAGGGGCGTAGCCCGCCTGGCCATTGCGTCATCGCTGACGGACGTCGCTCTACAGGCTTGAAGGAGAATCCATGAATACCCCGATTAAGGTGCTGACGCCAACGGGCGCCATTGGCACCGGTTTCCCACGGGCGGCGTTTGACCAGGCGCTGCTGGAACGACCGGACGTGATTGCAATGGACGCGGGGTCTACCGACTCCGGTCCTCATTACCTGGGCACCGGCACGACCAAGGCTTCGGCCTCGATACTGCGGGCCGAGTTGCGCGTGTTCATGCAGGCGCGGGCGCAATTGGGCATCCCGCTGATCATCGGCAGTTGCGGCACCTGTGGCTCCGACGCAGGCGTCGACTTGATGCGCAGCCTGTGCGAGGAAATCGCCGTCGAACTCGGTCAGGCCGTGCGCATCGCAAGCCTTTACAGCGAACAACCGGCAAGCGTCGTGAAACAAGCGTTGGCGCAGGGGCGCATCAGGCCTTTGCAACTGGATCACATCGACGAGGCCCTGGTCGAACGCTGCTCGCGAATTGTCGCGCTGATGGGTGTGGAGCCTTTCATTCATGCGCTTGAAGAGGGCGCTGATATCATCCTGGCGGGTCGTTCCACCGACACGGCGGTGATGGCTTCGCTGCCGATCTTGCGCGGGGCCCATCAGGGCGCCGCGTGGCATGCCGGAAAGATCCTGGAGTGCGGCGCGTCCTGCACGACGACGCCCGCCAACGCGGTGGTAATGGCCGCGATTGACGACACGGGATTCACCATCAAGGCCATCGGCGAGGACGCCCGGCTTACCCCAAGTTCGGTCATGGCCCACATGCTGTATGAAAACAGCAACCCCTACGTACTCGTCGAGCCCGGTGGCGTACTGCACGTGGAGGGGGCGGTCTACACCGCGTTGGACGAACAGACCGTGCGGGTCGAAGGTTCGGTCTGGACGCCAAGCGAAGACTACACCGTCAAGTTGGAGGGGGCGGCGCCGTGCGGCTTTCAATCGGTGGTCATGAGTATTGTCCGTGATCCGGAGTACGTGGAGCGCTTCGATGAGTGGCTTGCCTATCTGGATTCGGTCATGCGTCAGCGAATCGAAAAACACCTGGGCATCGGTGCCGATGACTATGACTTGCAGTTCCGCGCCATCGGCAAGAATTCAGCCTTGGGAGCGCTTGAATCACGGGTGGGCACCCCCGTGGAAATCGGCGTCATGGCAATCGCGACGTCGGCGACCGCCGAGCGCACCCAGGACATGGTCGCGTTGCTCAATCCTTACCTGCTGCACTTTCCGTTGCCCGGCGACAAAGACCTGCCCACCCACGCGTTTCCTTTCTCGCCGGCCTCGATGGACCGGGGCGTGGTGCATGAGTTCGTGCTCAGTCATGTGATGGTCGTGGCGGATCCGTTGGCACCTTTCCGGTTTGTTATCAAGACAGTCGAGGGCGTGTGAGATGAACACTCTGCAAACATTGGGTTATGAGATCCGCTCCAAGAACGCCGGGCCGTTTTCCCTGACCATTGATGTGTTCTGCAAGGACTCGGACACCTTCGCGCAACTGGCAGCGGAGCCAAAGTTGCAAGCACCAGCGATTGCCGAGCTGTTCCGCAGGCCTGCGCAGTCGATCAGCGTTTTCCCCATCGAGGCGCTGAGCGTGATCAAGATCAGCCTGCCGCGTCCTGTGGTACAGGGCGCCTTGCAGGACCGCGACATGCATGGGGCTCAATGGGCATTCATCCTGCTCGACGCGCTAGGAACCGGTGAGGACGATCGGCCATGAGTCGCATTGAATGCCTGTCGGCGGATTCACCTCCGCCGGTTCACCCTGATCTGGTGGCCGTGGCTACGATGCTGCGCGAACAGGGGCTGCTGCCGATTGTTCATGGGGATGTGCAAAGTGTCCGGGTGCAACTGGAACGGATCAATGCCTGGGCGGCACACCGCAGCGTGTCGCTGTCCTATGAGCGCACCTTGGGGTTTGCCGTCGATGGCCGAACGGTGCCCTGCAAGCTCTATTGGCCGGAGGGCGATGAGACGCCTTGCTTGATGTTCTATTGCCATGGCGGTGGATTTCGCCACGGTTCGCTCGCCGGCTGGGACGCGCCGCTGCGCCAGCTGGTGCGCGACAGTGGCCTGGCGGTGCTGTCCATCGACTATGCGCTGTCGCCGGAACATCATTTTCCGGTGGCGTTCAACGAGGTGGTGTCGATTGTCAGCCGGGTCATCAAGCTGGGCGCGATCACCGATTGTCCTGTACGCGGTTATGCCCTGGGCGGGGATTCGGCGGGTGCCAACCTGGCCTTGGGGGCTGCGATTGCCTTACGCGATGCGGGATTTGATGTGCTGCAGCAGTTGTTGCTGTTCTACGGCAGCTACTCGCGCGACATGAGCTCTGATTCGTGGCAAAGGTTGGGTGGGTACGGGGGGCAGAATCTGTCGGTCGAGACCATGGGCGCCTACTGGGCGAATTACCTGCTCAATGACGAGGATGACTGGCGGGTGCAGCCGATCATCGCTGACTTGGCCGGCCTGCCACCCGTGCGATTGGTGGTTGGCGAACTGGACCCGTTACTGGATGAAAACCGTGAACTGGCGAGCCGACTGGGAAGCGCGGGTGTGGCGACGAGCCTGCAAGTGCTCGCGAACATGACCCACGGATTTATCCGATTCAATGAGGTGGCCCCTGTCGTGGGCAATGTCATTGCTGCGCAGGGCAGCGCTTTGCGCAAGGCACTTTTCGCTCAGGTGAACTGCCCATGAACCTGTTTCGAATCGCGGGCTTTGCACGAATTTGCATCGGCTCATTCGTCGTTATGGCGGCCAATGCCCTGGCGACCGGCACGCTTCCCGTTGGCCCAGACGCGGGAGACGGAACGCTGTCGGCGTTTTACCGCTGGCCTGAGGCAATGCCCGCGTTGCCCGGTGCCTTGCTGCGAAGCGAGACGCTGGCGGTGCAACCGCAGCTGCCCGCGGCCGCGCAGGCTTTGCGCCTGCTCTACAGCTCAACCGACGAGCGCTGGCACTCCGGGCTCGTTCCGGTCAGCGGGGCGTTGTACCTGCCAAGGGGAAGTCCACCGGCGCAAGGCTGGCCGCTGTTGGCCTGGGCCCACGGTACGCTGGGGATTGCCGATGCCTGCGCGCCGTCCTGGACTGGATGGCGCGACCGTGATGCGGCGTACATCAATCGTTGGCTGGCGCACGGCTTCGCGGTTGTCGCCACCGATTATCAAGGTTTGGGAGGGCCAGGGCCGCATCCCTATACGTTCTGGCAGGCCGAGGGACGCTCTGTTCTGGACTCGATTCGCGCTGCCCGTTCGATCAGGCCGGGCCTGATTGCCCCTTACACGATCCTGGCCGGGCAATCCCAGGGGGGAGGGGCGGCGTTGGGCGCGGCGATTCTTGCCGGTCGCTACGCACCGGAGCTTTCTATCCGGGGCGCAGTACTTACGGCCCCGAACAGCACATTTCCCCATGGCCCCATTGCGCTGCCGCCTCGGCATTCCAATACGGTGTTCCTGGCATTGGCGTCCGGTGGCTTGCGCGAGGAGGGGCCACGGATAGAGGAGATCCTGACGGCCAAAGGTCTTGAACTGCTGAGTGTCGCCCGGCAGGGCTGTACCCGTGACATTGCGCTCAAATCCAAAGCGTTGCAGGTAGGTTCGCTTGCCGAGCTTTTGACCATTGCCCCCGAGGCGTTGGATGCTGCGCGCATCCCAACGACCGACATGCCACAGGCGTCGATTGCCTTCCCGTTATTCATTGCCACCGGCCAGGCCGATCAAACGATCACGCCCGTGCGGCAGTATGCGGTCGCGGCGGCGTTGTGTGCCGCTGGTAATCAAGTCACCTGGCGGACTTATGAAGGCCTGGGCCATGACGGGGTGCTGCTTGGTTCATTGGACGATGCATTTGCCTTCGTCGGGGCCCAGCTCGAGGGGCCGGGCCATGGCGCGAATTGCTCGGCTTTGCAACGGCCCGGTCCGCCGGGTGAAAGGGATGCAGAAGCGCCATTTAACGACGATTGAGTGCATCCCAATGGGAGCGAGCTTGCTCGCAATGGCGGCGGGTCAGGCGATGAGGCGTCGGCTGGGATGGCCTCATCGCGAGAAAGCTCCCACATTGATCCGGGCATGGCCCGACCTGACATAAGAGGCGATGGATACCCGAGGCGAATGCTGCAGGCATCGGGTATGAACTGGCTGCCCGGCTGCACACGGGCCTGCGCTGCCGGTCGGATGATTGCCATCGCTGACTCGAAGATGCCATCAGGTTATCCCTGAGGATGGACTGTCGTAGCGCGCTCTTTTGTGCTCATTTCTGGCACCGGTAAGTCGGCGAGATAACGGTCGGCATGACCAACCCACAAGCCACCGCAGCACTGACGGCCTGTTGGCGGCTTACCGAGCCCAGCTTGCGTCGCGCATTGAGCAGGTGGAAGTCGATGGTGCGTTCGGAGCAGGTCAGGATGTGGCTGATTTCCCAGGTGGTCTTGCCTTCGCTGGCCCAGTACAGGCAGTCCATTTCCTTGGGCGTCAGGTCCTGGCGCGGTTGGGCAGGCCGTTGCAATTGATGTCGTATCCCGGCGAGCAGGTAGGGGATGAGCATGAACAGTTGGTAGACGGCAGGGTTGGAAAACCCTTTCTGTTCGGTGATCTGTGTGTCGTCGAAGGCCACGCTCAAGGTTCCCCTGAGCATTTCGTAGCGCAGTGGGATGCTCACGCCGCTGCGCAGGCCGTGTAGCTCGCGTTGCTCCCAGAAATGCCGGGAGCGTCCCCGGGCGCGCCGTCGTTCGCTGTCCCAGAAAAGCGGCACCAGCTCGCGTCGACAGTGCCTGAGTATCGGGTCGATCTCGATCAATCCGTCACAGCGGTAGTGTTCCAACCAGCGTTTGGGAAAGGTGGTAATCAGGCCAGCGAGAGGGTCGGTATCCCTCGGCGTTGCCGGCCCGAGGCTGATGAGGTAGCTGCCGAAGCCGAGTTGGCGCAGCACTTTGTTCAGCAGGCGCTCCCAATCGCAACGGTTGGCATCCTTGGCGAGGCTCGTGAAGGCGGCCAGCGTAGCGGCACGCTCGGCCTGGGTCCGGCCGCAGGCGGGGGAGTGGTGTTTGTCCATAAACGGATCGCTCTCGTTGTAGCAGGAATGACGCAGTCGCAGTACGGGGAAGGAAGGGGCGCATGCCCCTTCCGGATGGATCACTTGTGCACGTGACACCGGATGAAGCTGCGGAACAGGTCCAGGCCGTTTTCGGTGAGGATGCTTTCAGGGTGGAACTGCACGCCTTCTACCGGCAGGTGGCGATGGCGCACGCCCATGACATAGCCGTCGTCCGTGGATCTGGACGTGATCTCCAGGCAGTCGGGTAATGGCTGCTCGCTGATCATCAACGAGTGGTAGCGGGTCGCCCGAATCGCCTGTGCCTGGGTGTGGTCATAGACGCCCTTGCCGTCGTTCTCGATCGTGCTCACCTTGCCGTGCATCACGTGTGGAGCCCGGCAAACCTGGGCACCGAAGGCCAGGCCGATGGCCTGGTGACCCAGGCACACACCCAGCAGCGGCAGGCGTCCCTGAAAGTGCCTGATCACTTCGATGTAGCCCACATCGGCCGGATGACCAGGCCCAGGGCCCAGCACGCAGAAATCCGGCGAGAACGCTTCAATGCGCTGGATGAGGTCCGGTACGTCGTGACGCTCGACGTGGGTTTCCAGCCCCAGTTGTTCCAGGTATTGGCTGATGATGAAGACGAAGCTGTCATAGGCGTCGATCAAGAATACTTTCACAGTGCGATCTCCTGGCCGGTCACTGCCCGATAGACGGAACCCATCTTGTACAGCGTCTCTTTCCACTCAAGCTCTGGCACCGAATCGGCCACCACTCCGGCGGATGCACGCAAGTGGTACGTACCCTCATCGAAGACCGTCGAGCGAATGCACAATGCGGTGTTGACGCTGCCATCGAAACCGACCAGGCCCAGGGCCCCGGCATAAATGCCCCGGCGGTTGCTTTCCATCCCTTCGATCAGCTCCATCGCCCTGACCTTGGGCGCGCCGGACATGGTGCCCGCAGGGAACGAGGCCTTGATCACGTCGTAGGCATCCAGGCCCGGGCGCAGCAGGCCGCGAACGTTCGACACCATGTGGTAGAGGTGCGAGTACTCTTCCACCAGCATGAACTCATCGACCTCCAGCGAGCCGGCCTGGCACACGCGACCGATATCGTTGCGACACAGGTCGATGAGCATCAGGTGTTCGGCGCGCTCCTTCTCGGAGCGGGTCAGCTCCAGGACCAACTGAGTCGGATCGACGCCAGGCTTCTTGCCCACGGTGCCGGCGATCGGGCGCATCTCGATCAAGTCGTCCTTGATCCTGACGAACAGCTCGGGGCTGGCGCCGATCAAGTCGATGCCGCCTACGTGGGCCAGGTACATGTAGGGGGAAGGGTTGCGCAGGCGCAGGTTCTGGTACACATCGAACGGCGAAACCTGCGAGCGGATGCGAATCTCATGACCGAGCTGGATCTGGTAGACGTCGCCGGCGCGGATGTGCTCCATCGCCACTTCGACACGCTCGACGAATTGCTCCGGGGTCACCGTGCGCTCTTCCTCGAAGCCCTCGGGGTACGGTAGCGGGGCCAGCGCCTCGGATGCCGGGGTTGTGTTCAGGAAGGGGTAGTCCTCCAACGTGCGGGGCGACCAGAGATCGTGGTTATTGATCAGGGTTTCGACGATGCCATTGCTGTGGAAATAAACCAGGGTCTGATAGACCGACAGGGCAATGAGCGGGTAGTCGTAGGTCTGTTTGGCCAGATCGGGAAGTCGCTCGATCAGGCGAACGCAGTCGTAGGAGAAATAGCCGAAGAAGGCCAGGCTGGAAGGGGCATTGGATGCCGGTTGGAACGTTGCCTGGATCGCCCGGAGCAGGTTCCACGCAGCCTCGCTGTCGGGTAGATGGATCTTGTGTTCCGGATCGACCTGCATGCCCGCTTGCCGCAGGCTGGCGGACAAATGTTCACACAGGGCGGCGCAGCCTCGCAGTTGGGCCTGGCCCTCATCGATGCACACTTCGAAAAGCGGTTCGAGCCCGATGATCGTCGCCCGGCGATCACGGCTTGGGCCGGACAGTGATTCAAGAATGAAAACAGACTCGCGACCGAGTTGTTCCAGTGCATTTGCATATATGCCAAGTGCATCCGTAGGTCGACGTTCTTCACGGCGAAGAACATTCACGCCAATTAAATTTTTATTCACGGTTAATACCATATTCAAGGTGTAACGATTCAGGCGCTCGATTAAGAGAGCGCCACGGGAATATAAAGCGCGCAGGCACTTTAAATACGTGTTGACGGATATTCTGAATAGACGGGACGGACGCTGTTCATGTCGCGCGCACTAAAAAGCTTGCAATGGATTGCAGCCAATTGTTGCGCAGGACACAAGACGCGAGCGCCTTCGATTTCAGAGGGGAAAGATCAGGACGTTGCTGGCAGGCAGCAGACAGGCTCCGGTCTTCGCTAGATTAGCGACGCCAGATATTGCTTTTGAAGATGGCCAGAATGGCCCGGGAACAGCTGTCGGGATAGCTGTGGGAGGAACTGATAGCAGAAAGGTGATAGTACATTTTTAGACATCCCAGTCTTGGCTAAGCACTGCGGGAATAATTGGCAGTGCGGCGAAATTACCAGCGTGCCCTGGGGCGTGTCAACTGCTGAGGGCATATTAATCTTTCATTCATTTCTGAATGTCGACAGAGCTATCCCTGCGCGTATGTAGCCGCGCGTGCTTTTAACAAGAAACTCGTGCGCGCACAACTGCGAGATAGCTCAGCTGGGTATTTATAAGTTCTGTTACTAACGTAGCGGCCGTTGAGTTCCAGTAACCCATCAAACCTGAGCGGCTGAAATGAAAGAGCATTTAGAGACATTCAAGAAGCGGTACGATCCGATTCATCATGCCTATTGGACCGACGTCCTCAGCGACACCGAGCTGGCGGCCTGGCACCAGGCACAGTTGCGGGAAGTGGTCGGCCACGTGAAGCGGTCCTCGCCGTTCTATTCCAGGCACCTTGCCCAGGTCGACGAGCGTTCGCTGACCTTGGATGACCTCGCCACCTTGCCATTCACGACCAAGGATGATCTGCGCGAAGCAGGCTTCGACATCTTGTCCGGCCCGCTGGAAGACAGCATCTTCTATTACGAGACCACGGGGACCACCGGGCCCGCCACGCCATGCCCGCGGGACCGCAAGGAGAGCTACGCGAGCAATCGCCAACTGGCCATGGCCTACCAGGCCGTGATCGAAAAGCATTTCCCGGGCGAAAAGACCGTGGTCGGCATCATGGGACCTACCGAGGTCCATTCCTTCGGTGACACCCTGGGCGATGTCTGCACCCAGCTCGACCTGTGCAATGCCAAGATCTGGCCGCACTCACCGGTGATCGGTTGGCCCAAGGCACTGCAACTGCTCAAGGACCTGCGGATCGGCGTGCTCGCATCGGCGCCGGGGCTCTTGCTGGCCATGGCCAAGGAAGCCGAGCGCCAAGGCTTGAACCCACGCGAGGACTTCGCCCTGCGCGCGTTCATGATGAGCGGCGAGCTGTGCACCCCTGCGTTGAAGAACAACCTCTACAGCCTGTGGGGCGCGCAGGCCTACAACAGCCTGTATGGCTCCCAGGAAGCGATGATCATCGCGGCCTGCAACGCCAACGACCAGTTGGTGCCGCATCGCCTCAACTACATCATCGAGGTGCTCGATCCCAAGTCCGGGGAAAGCCTGGGCTGCACCGGCGACGGTGAGTTGTGCGTGACCATGCTGATTCCCGGCAGCAAGCCGTTGATTCGCTACCGCACGGGTGATCTGGTTTCGATCCAGTCGCGCCCCGGCTATGCGCAATCGATGCGCCAGACCGTCAAGGTCGTCGGCCGGGTGAAGGATGCCGTGCAACTGAACGATCGCGCCTTTTCGGCCGCACAGATCGAGCAGGCGCTGCTTGAAGGCGTCGAACAATGCCTTGGTTACCAGATCATCCTCAGTCGCGCCAATGATCGCGACACCGTCATCGCCAAGTTGGAAATGTCGCGCTTCTTCGAAGGCGATCGTGGACGTCTGGTGCTGCTGATCAAGGAGCGCCTGCGCGAACGGCTGGGGGTCGATGCCACGGTCATGGTGGTGGGCGATCTGGCCGAGCATGTGAACCTTGGCAGTTGGTTCAGTTGGAAAGAAGCGCGCATCGTCGATCAGCGTCAAGGCCAGTGAGGTCAGCGATGAGCCTGTCTGTTCGCGTGATTGACAACGCCAATGAACTATTCGAGTCCGTCAGGCAACTCAGGAGTCGCTACCTGGGGACCAACCCGGCACGGGAGGACGACTTCGAGCGAAGGGAGCAGGTGCGCGACGCCTTGTCCTATCACCTGGTCTACCTGGACAAGGACGAAGTGGTCGGGACGTTGCGCGTCACGCCGCTGGGTCATGGCCTGAGCTTCGTCGAGCGAGCGGTCGACGTGCAGGCCTATTTCGAACAATCGACGGATGCCTTCGATGCCAATCGCCTGGTGCTGGACGAGCGATACCGCGGTGGTCGGCACCTGCGCATGTTTCTCCTGCAAGCGGCCATTTGGCTGAAAGCCAACACTCACCTGCGATTCATCTCGGCACTGTGCCGCGGCCAATTGGCTGCGCTCTATGTCGGCCTGGGTGGGCGCGTGCTGGTGGATGACGTTACCTGGACCGGGGAACAGGTCGAGCGGCGCTACAGCCTCGTCTACCTGGAACTCGAAAGTGTTTACCTCAATGTTAAAGGAGCCAATTGAAATGCAAGCATTCTTCAAGGAACTCGACGCTATCGTCGACGCGGGCTGGGCCCAGATCAAGCAGGGCGCCTACTGGAAATTCAGCCTGGACAACCCAACGCCGCCAGCCCTCTACCAACAGCTCATGCTGCAGGTCTACCACTACACCCGCTACAACTCGGTGAACCAGGCCGCCTGCGCCTTCAGTGCCGATCCAGAGGAAACGACGCTGTTGCGCTTCGTCTACAAGCACGCCTTGGAAGAGCTGGGCCACGAGCGCATGGTGTTGCGTGACCTAGAGTCGGTCGGGCTGTTGCCGCAAGCCATGCCGGCGCCCCTGGCGCCGACCCAGGCACTGATCGCCTTTCTCAACGATGTGGCCATCCGCAAGGGGCCGATCGCTCGCCTGGGCTACAGCTACTGGGCCGAAGACGTCTACGAGCACATCCAACCGATCCTGGAACGGTTCCGTGCCGACCTGGGCTTGAAGGATGAGCAGATGACCTTCTTCGTCGCCCATTCGACCATCGACGAGAAGCACGCCGAGGAAGTGCGTATGGCGATGCAGCGTGCGGTGAAGACCGAAGCAGATCGTCGTCAGATCAAGGAAGTGGCACGCGTCACGCTCTGGCTGACCGGACAGTTGATGGAAGAGGCTTTGCGCGCCTACCTGGCTGGCGAAGAAGGGTTGCGGGAGGCGTCCTGAGTCATGAATCTGATCATCATTGTCGGGTCAAGCCGACCTTGTGGTGTCAGTGCACGGGTGGTGGCGCTGGTGCGCCGCCACTTGGGCGAGGAGGTCGCGGTCGATGATATCTGGCTCAAGGATTACCGGATCGACTACTGCGACGCCGACAACGCCTGTTCCGACCAGGACTGCCAAGTGCAGGACGACGTCGGGCAGTTGGTGGCGCGGCTGGACCGCGCCGATGCGGTGCTCTATCTCCCCGTCATGCATGCCTACGGCACCAACAGTCGCTTCCAGGCGTTTCTGGAGCGAGTCGGCTATGGTTTCCTGCGGCCTCGGGAGCGTCCGCTGCGCGACAAACTCGCGGCAATTGCGGTCGTCGGCCGACGCTATGGACACACGGCGGTTTTCTCCCAGGTCGCGCTGAATGTGCTGCTCAACAAAATGATTCTGGTCGGCTCGGGATTTCCGCCGTGCTTCCAGACTCAACTGGCCCACGATCCTGAAGCGGAACAGGCCCTGCGCGAGACATTGGACCGGCTCTGCGAGCATCACTGTCGACTTAACCCCCCAGTACTTGCGACAGGCAAGCCGGAAAGAATCCTGCGGCCCATTCAATTTCAGAAGGGATAACTGTCATGCCATTGAAAGACTCATTGCTCGCGTTACTGGTCGCGTTTCTCTGGGGCGCGCAGGTCACTGCAGTGAAAATCGGCGGCGCCGAGTTGCCGCCTATCCTCATGGTCGCCATGCGCTACGCGATCATGGCGCTGTTTCTCCTGCCGCTGCTCAAACGCGTCAAGCGTGAGCAGTTTGCGTCCGTGGCCCTGATCGCCACGATTACCGGGACCTTGCATTTCGGTTTGCTGTATTGCGGTATCGCTCGGGTAGACGCCTCTACCTCGGCGATCATTTATCAATTGGCGGCACCGTTTACCCTCGTCCTGGCATTCGCGTTATTGGGGGAAGTCCTGAAACTGCGGCTCCTGGCGGGCATCGTGCTGGCGTTCGCCGGTGTCCTGGTGCTATTGGCTACGCCATCGGCGGGCGGGACGTTCATCGGCATGTTGCTGGTGGCGCTGGCGGCCTTGGCATTCGCTGCCGGGTCAGTGTTGACCAAGCGTCTCGGGCCACTGGATCCGCTGGCCTTGAGTGCCTGGACCGCGGTCATCGCCGCACCGCAACTGTTGCTATGGTCGTTCGTCCAGGAAGGCGAGCAATGGACGCGCGTCTACACGGCCAGCGCCCAGGCGTGGTGGGCGGTGCTCTACACCGCACTCAGTGGTGGTCTGCTGGGGTTCGGTCTGTGGTTCTGGTTACTCGGTCGCAACTCGATGCAGCAACTGAGCCCGTACCTGCTTCTGGTGCCGGTGTTCGCGATCGCTGTCAGCCAGGTCATGCTCGCCGAAGGTTTCAGCCAGCGCCTGGTGATCGGCGCCGTGTTGACGCTGTCAGGCGTGGCGCTATGCCAACTGCGCCTGCCGGCAAGATTCTTTCTCAAGGCCGGTAGCAAAGGGCAAGGAGTGGCGGATGAACCGCGTTGATCGATTGCTGCTCGGCACTTTGCGCCTGGTCCACCGCTGGCAGTTCGGTTTGAAACTGCGCTGGCACACCGGTAAGCATGGACGCCTGGCCTATCTGCAAAGCCCTGCACGGCAACAGCGGACGACGCTGGTCATGCTCCATGGCTTGGGTGCCAGCAAGGATCAGTGGGGGCCTGCGATGCTGGGCATGGCGCGCCATCACCACTGCGTTTTCGTCGACTTGCCGGGGCATGGCCAATCCGTGTACGAGGCGGGTGCCGGCTTTGGTCCCCTGGCAATGCTGGCGGAACTCGAAGGCTTGCTGGATACACTCGTCGAGGGTCCCTTCGTGCTGGTCGGCAGCTCTTTGGGCGGGTGCGTGGCCGGCCTGTATGCCGCCAAACACCCGCAGCGTGTCAGTCACTTGGTCTTGCTGGCGCCTGCCGGTCTGGGCGAGCAAGCGCTAGGCCCCACGTTGAAAGCCAGCCTGCAAGGGGCGGGCACGGTGTTTGGCTATCGTACGATCGAAGAGATGAAGCGCTTCTGGAGCCTGGTGTTCCAGGCGCCGCCCGAGGTAGGAGGGCGCTTGGCCCAGGCCATGGCGGCCAGCGGCAAGTCGAGGTTTGCCGCGGTGCAGCGGGTCGTCGAGGATTTCCGTCGCGAAGGCCTGGACGTGCTGCTCGAACGGTTGCCACAGATCGCTGCCAAGACGCTGGTGATCTGGGGCCGGCATGACCAGGTATTCTTGCCGGCGACCCTGGACAACCTGCTCCAGCAACTGCCCGATGCACGCGGCGAGTTCATCGAGGACGCCGGCCATGTGCCCTATCTTGAACGGGGCGCCGAGGTGGTGGCGGCCATCACAGGGTTCATTGCAACGTCCAGGGTCTAGCCGGATTCGATCAAAGCCTGGCCGCCAAAGTCCCCTTTCTGACCTCCCATAGCCTCAACAGTCGGGTAGCGCTGCCGTAACGTGCACCTGACTGCGCACGCAGAGGGAGCGTCCTGATGAATCGTAGAACCTTTATGCTCGGCACCGCCGGAGTGGGCGCATTGATGGTCGGGGCGGGGGCGCTGTTGCGTCCGAGCGATCGGGGCAGCCCCTACAACGAGTACTTCCGCGCGTTGAACCAGGAGCTCAAGCGCCATGGGCCGATGCGCCCCGTGATGCTGATTGACCTGGACCTGCTCGATCACAATATCGATGTGGTCACGCAATCCGTTACACGCGCCGGTAAACATTTGCGTCTGGTGGAGAAATCCCTGCCATCACCGGGACTGTTGGCGTACATCGCCAAACGTACCGATACCCGGCGACTGATGTCGTTTCATCAACCGTTTCTCAATCACGACGCGGTGACCTTTCCCGATGCTGACATCTTGCTCGGCAAGCCTTTGCCGGTACGCTCGGCCGAGGTGTTTTACCAAACCCACAAGGGCGCCTTCGACCCTTCCAGGCAACTGCAATGGCTGCTCGATACCCCCCGG
Organism: Pseudomonas sp. 3JA; assembly: GCF_036961705.1. Lineage (NCBI taxonomy): Bacteria > Pseudomonadati > Pseudomonadota > Gammaproteobacteria > Pseudomonadales > Pseudomonadaceae > Pseudomonas > Pseudomonas sp. 3JA. The sequence continues at coordinate 69,751 of NZ_JBAMDJ010000011.1, read as the reverse complement.
CGGCTGATGGATTACCTGGCATTGGCGCAAGGCCTGGGCATCCGGATGCGGGTCAATATCGAGCTGGATGTCGGCCTGCACCGTGGCGGAGTCGCTGACCACGCGGTGCTCGGCGAGATGCTGACGCTGATCAGTGCGCATCCGCAGCAGCTCGAATTTTCAGGCTTCATGGGGTATGACCCGTTTGTCGGCATGGGCGTGCCCAGGGTCCTCGCTTCGTCCCAGGCGTTGTTCGACAAGGTGATGGTCATTTACAACGGCCATGTGAATTACCTGCGTGAACACTTCCCTGCGCTTTGGCACGAAGGGCTCACGCTCAATACCGCCGGTAGCCCCAGCTACGGTATACATGAGCAGGAACGCTTGAGCAGCGAGGTTTCGGTGGGAACGGCGTTTCTCAAGCCGACCCATTACGACCTGCCATCGCTGGTCGAGCATGTGCCGGCGGCCTTTATCGCAACGCCGGTGCTAAAGAGCACTGGCCCCGTCAATTTCCCAGCCCTGGATGACAAGTCCCGATTGTTCTCCTGGTGGGACCCTAACCAGCGTGCAACATTCTTTCTCTACGGCGGTAACTGGATGGCCGAGTTCGAGTCACCCAAGGGGCTGCAAAGCAATGAGCTCTATGGTCGCAGCTCCAATCAGGAAATGGTCAACGGCTCCCTGGCCGTAGGGTTGAACGTGGAGGACCAGGTGTTTTTACGGCCGACCCAGACTGAATCCGTGCTGCTGCAATTTGGTGATTTGCTGGCCGTGCGCGGTGGGAAGATTGTTGAAACCTGGGCGGTGTACTGATTGGCGCAGGGAGGCGAGCTTTTGGCTTGGCCGAGAAAGCGTCCTCAAAGACGCCCCCGCAACAGAAACAGCACCAGCGCCACCAGGCAGGCCATCGTCTGAATCCCACCCAGCGTCGTGACCGGCGCGAAGCTCAAGACCGAGGCCAGCCAGGTGGTCAGGGCAGCCGCACCCATGGAGAGAAAACCCAGCAATGCGGAGGCCATCCCGGCTTCCTTGCCGAAAGGCCCCATGGTGATTGCCGTGCCCAGCGGATTGGCCAGGCCCATGCCCCACAGGAAGGTGATCATCGAGAGGGCATACCACCCAAGACCAGGCGCGGCTGGGCCGACGAGCAGCAGGCCGCCGCCGGCCATGGCACAGGCAATGCCCACGAGTGTGGCGATTCGGGCGCCATGACGATGCGCCAGGCGCGGGGCCGCCATGCCGGCTGCGAACACGACGAATACCGTAGCGGCGAAATACAGGCCGGTTTGCAACGAGGTCAGGCCAATACCTTGCATCAGGATGGCGGGCGCCGCCGCGAAGGAGGCGAACAGGCCGCTCATCAGCAGGCTCATTGAAAGGGCAGGGAGGATGAAGCGCTTGTCCAGCGCCAATCTGCCATAGGCGAGCACCACGCTCTTGGCCGAGTGCGGCGCCCGGCGATCGGCGGGATGGGTTTCTCCGAGGTCGCGTACGTAGAAAAAGGCCAGCACCACGGCGGCCAGTCCCACCAGGATGAAGATGGCGCGCCAGCCGAGCGTGACGGACAGGACGCTGCCGGCCAGCGGCGAAAAACCCGGCGCCGCGGCAGTGGCGATCATCGTCAGCGACAGGGCGCGGGCCAGGGTCTCGCCTTCGAACAGATCCCGTGCGATGGCGCGCGACAGCACCGAGGCTGCGCACACGCCCAACGCCTGGACGACGCGTCCGGCGATCAGCACATCAAGGGTGGTGGCAAGGCCGGCGATGACGGTGCCGACCACGAACACTGAAAGGCCGCCGAGCACCAGTTTCTGGCGCCCGTAGCGGTCGGCCAGCGGCCCGACCACCAGCTGGCCCAAGGCGAACGTGATGAAGAAGCTGGACAGCGTCAGGCCGAGCTCGCGAGCGGTTACGCCCAGGTCTTTGCCGATCTCCGCGAACGCCGGGAGGATGATGTTGGTGGACAGCATGCTGATCGCCGCCAGGCCTGCAAGCAGCGCCACGACTTTGCCGGTCAATGGTTGTGTGGAAGCGTGCGGTTGCGTAGCGGTAATCGCCAATGAAGTTCTGGCTTCCATACATCCTCTCCTAGGCTTGGTTGGCGGGCAAAGGCATTGATGCCAAACGCCAAGACTGTGGTTCGCGAGCTCGGTGCAGTGATGGAGACTTACACATGACGCTCATAATATTTTCATGAATATGATGATCGTAATCTCTTGCGTCAAGTTAAATATCTGGAGTGCGCAGGCAGGATTTCACTGTTGCCTATAAGTAGGAACGAGGGAGAGCGGATGGGGAGGGTGTGAGGTCGACGCTTTTCAAGCGTCGTGACCTCGGTATTTGGTAGGTCCGGATCGAAAGATGTCTCAAACGGCCGGTCGACGCATCGCCAGAATGGCCGCGCCGAAGCCGATGAACGTCGAGCCGACCAGCCTGCTGATCCACACGGAAAACGCTGGCCGTTTCAGTACGCCTTTGGCCTGGGCCGCAATGGCGGCATACAGGCTCAAGGAAACCAGCGACAAACCGGCGAATATCGAGGTAAGGAGCAGAAACTGCGGCAGCAGTGCGGCGCTCTGGTCGATGAATTGCGGGAACAGGGCGGTGAAGAACATCGTCGCCTTGGGGTTGGTGATGGCTGTCAGAAAGGCCGACTTGTATAGCTTTGAACGCGATGGCTTGCTGGTCTTGCCATCGGCTTGCACATCCTGCGCGAGTATCGGGCTCTTTTTGAACAACTGCCTGGCGCCCAGGTAGAACAGATAACCCGCCCCCAGGACTTTCACGGCGTTGAACAGCCATTCGGAGCTGGCGAGCAACGCGCCGAGACCCAGCATCGCGGCGGCCGACAAGCAGAACAGCCCGCTGGCGTTGCCCACCGACGACCACACCGCGTAACGCGGCCCGTAGGCCAGGCTGTTATTGATCGCCATCAAGGTGGCCGGTCCAGGACTGGCGATGGCGATGGCCGCGACCAGGGTAAAGGCGAGAATTGAGTGCAGTTCCATTGTTCACATTCGCGACTGATTGAGAGGATGTGCATCCTACAGGAGAACCTGGGGTTGTCTGAATACAGCCGCCATAACGTTTCTATCGATGCAGCCGCCCTCGGGGTGTCCATCGAGTGGTTCGCGACCCTGCTGGGGCCTTGCCTTGGGCACTGAGCCGTTGGGGCGGCTTTAATGCTACAGTCCGGCCTTTCCTGGGGAGGGGCGCGTCATGCGGATCGTATTAATGGCTTTGACGATGGCGCTGCTGGGCGGATGCGCCACGGCCAACGAGACCTTTGGCATGGGACAGCTCTGCGGTCGCCATCCTTACTGCGGTGCGGCGACCGACATCGAGATCATCAAGGCCTCGACGAATGACAACGACGTGTATTCACGCGCGCTGGCACCGTTTGCAGTCGTCGACCTTCCGTTTAGCATCGTCGCCGATACGCTGATCCTGCCTTATACGATTTTTCATATGAGGCCTGCCGAGGAGTAGGGGGAGTGCCTCGACCGGTTGAATGCGCCTGGCCGGGTCACCAACATTGGCAACCCCAAGTCCATGGCTTTCAATGCCGCTGTTTTTTCAGCCGCGGCTCCCGCCCACGTTTCGCCAGGCACGTTTTTGTCGATGCTGGCAGTTGTCGTGGTGGTTTCAATGGCTTGGTATGGAATGGTCGCAATTATGCTTTCGCAGCCCAGGATTGCTTGTGCCTATCAAGGTAGGAAAAAAGCAATTGATCGACTGTGTGGTGGTTTGATCTTGTCTCTGGGGGTTCGCCAGCTGGTTTAGCGAGTAGCCGTTGCTGGAGCAAGCCTTCGTCGTTATACGCCAGGTTGGTCTTCCGCTGACCGACCTGGCGCTGGACGAAGTGACTGTACCGCACTAGCGGTTGATCGTTCCCACGCTCCTGCGTGGGAATGTCGCCAGGGACGCTCCGCGTTCCGCTTCTGGATGTGACGCAGAGCGTCACCGGTTGCATTCCTACGTCTTGCTGCACCGAAGGTTCGCGCATTTGTCGATTTCATGTGCGCCAGGTACGCGGATATGCCTCTGGTGCTGAAGGGATAGGGACGATCAATATCACGTCGGGTTGTCGGCAATGAGCCTCACCCTGTGGCAATCGGCCGGTTCGAGTTTCTGACCGTTTGAGGAACGAACATCCATCGGCATGAGCGCCTGCCCGGACGTATTGTCCAGCAGCACGGAACGCGTTTCTCCTGGCTCGAACAGGAAGCGTTCGCCCCACTGTCGCAGGCTGACCACGACCGGAAAGATTTCCCGGCCTTTGTCCGTCAGGACGTACTCCTTGTAGGCGCTTCCATCGGATGCGGGTCGAATGTCTAACACACCGGCCTCGACCAACGCTTTGAGTCGCGAAGCCAGAATGTTCTTGGCCACGCCCAGGCTCTTCTGAAATTCGCTGAAGCGGCGAATGTCATCGAATGCGTCACGGATGATCATGAGCGACCAGCGATCGCCAATCACGTTCAGTGTCCTGGCTACCGGGCATTCGCTGTTTTGTGAAGCGTTTTCCATTTTATTGACCTTCTGAAAAAAGGATCGCAAGTCCGGTCGATGTCTGTGGTTGCAAATTGAAACCTGATCGAGCAACAATCCACTCAGGTTTTTAATTGAAACCAGTTTAGCGCCAAGGAGAAGCGCATGACAGCCGATGTCGACTGTTTCACCCAGCAGCCTTCGGACAAACAGGGGGGCGAGGGAGCTTGCTCCCGCTTGAGTGCGAAGCGCTCACGGAAGGGGCCGCTTCGCAGCCCAGCGGGAGCAAGCTCCCTCGCCACAGGTTCTTTGAATGAGCAGCAGTGCCCGGGGCTTTCGCCGGCGCTCACGTTATTGTTTTCCGTGACCTGCGCACTGGCCGTCGCCAATGTCTACTTCGCCCAGCCTTTGCTCGCTTCAATGGCCGAGAGCCTGGGCGTCGCGCCAGGATTGATCGGGGTGGTGGTGACGGCCACTCAGGTGGGTTACGCGCTGGGGTTACTGTTCATCGTCCCGCTGGGGGACAGGGGCAACCGTAAACGACTGGTTTGCGCGCAATTGGTGTTGTCCGCGCTTGTGCTGGCGGCCGTCGGTGCAGCCCAGCATTGGTTGGCTTTGCTGGGGGCGATGATCGTGATGGGCTTGCTGGCGGTGGTTGTCCAAGTGCTGGTGGCCTATGCCGCCGTGCTGTCCACGCCCTCCCAGCGGGGGCAGGCCGTGGGAACCGTCACCAGCGGCGTTGTCCTGGGTATTCTGCTGGCGCGGTTTACCTCTGGAGTGATCGCCGATCTGGCGGGCTGGCGCGGGGTTTATTTCGTTTCCGCGGGATTGATGCTGACCATCGCGGCGGTGTTTTGGGCGGTGGTGCCTGCCGCCGTGTCGTCACCAGACCGGCAGCCTTACCTGGCGCTTATCCGGTCGCTGTTCAAACTGTTCATGACCGAGCCGGTGCTACGGATCAGGGGGCTGCTGGCCTTGCTGATCTTTGCCGCGTTTTCGGTGTTATGGACCGCCATGGTGCTGCCGCTGAGCGCCGCGCCGCTGGCGCTTTCACACACGGCCATCGGCCTGTTTGGCCTGGCCGGCGTCGCCGGGGCCCTGGCAGCCAGAAGGGCCGGCCGGTGGGCGGATCAAGGCTTCGGACAACGCGTTACCGGCTGGTCGCTGGGGCTGCTGATGCTCTCCTGGCTGCCCATCACGTTTACCGAGACCTCCCTGATCGCACTGGTGTGCGGCGTGGTATTGCTCGACTTCGCGGTACAAGCCGTGCATGTCACTAATCAGAGCTTGATCTTCGCTGCACGGCCCGACGCCCAAAGTCGCATGGTCGGTGCTTATATGTGCTTCTACTCGGTGGGCAGCGCACTGGGCGCGGCGGCCGCGACCCAGGTTTATGCGCTGTGGGGCTGGATGGCGGTCAGCCTGCTAGGCGCCTTGATCAGCTTCGCCGCGCTGGCGGTGTGGAGGCTCTCGCTTCATTGCGGCCACTGCTCAAGCAGGATCGAGACAAACTTCTCCGCAGCCGGGGAAAGCGATGCGCCCCGGCGGTAGACCAGGCCCAGCGAGCGGTTTACCACCGGCTCGATCAGCGGCACGCTGACCAGCGTTGGATGATCCCCGGCCGGCATCGCCAGGCTGGGCATCGCCGACACGCCGAGGCCAGCCTCGACCAGTCCCAGCGACGTCGACAAGTGCTGCACTTCGTAAAACCACTGCGGGCGCCAGCTCAGGCCCGACAGTGCATGGTCCAGCAGCATGCGGTTGCCGCTCAGGCGACCGACGCCGATCAGCCGATAATCACTGAGTTCCGACCAGGTAACCGCACTGCGTTCAGCCAGTTCATGATCGCGCCGGCAGGCCAGCACAAAGGGTTCGTTGACCAGGGGTACGAACTCGATGTCCGGGTGCTGGCCGCTCATCATGTTGATGCCGAAGTCGGCTTCACCACGCAGTACCGCTTCGAGTCCTTCGTTGGCGCTGAGGTCGAGCAGGCGGATGCGGATTTTCGGGTAGCGCTCGTTATAGAGGCGAATCACCGAAGGCAGGAAATAGAACGCCGCCGTGGGGATGCACGCCAAGGTCACCCGGCCGATCTGCCGCTCCGCCAGCTCGCGGATGTTGAGAATCGAGTCATCGAAATCATCCAGCAGCCGCCGCGCCTTGGGCAGGAAATCACGGCCGACACTCGTCAGGCTGACCTTTCGTGTCGTGCGATCGAGCAAAGCGGTGCCCAGACCCTCTTCGAGTTTTTTCATCCGTCGACTCAGGGCCGGTTGTGACAGGTGCAGTGCATCGGCGGCTTCGTGGAAACTGCCCAATTCGGCAATTTTCACGAAAGATCGTATGTCCTGGAGCTCATATTCCATGTTCTACCTCACCGGGGAGGGGATGCGCAGTGCGAATCATCGTAAAATAATTCATTTGCGAAACGCAATAATCTCTCTGATCTTTGCATTGGAAACACTTTTCAAACTTTGCCACTCTTGTGTCCAGAGCATCAATTATCCAGATTGATCAACAAGAGTTAGTGATCATGCAGCGAATTCCTTGTGTGCTAATGCGCGGCGGTACGTCCAAAGGCCCGGTGTTTCTCGCCTGGGATCTGCCGGTCGCCATTGCCGAACGTGACGAGTTGCTGCTCAACCTGATGGGCTCCGGCCACGAGCTGGAAATCGACGGTATCGGTGGCGGCAGCCCACAAACCAGCAAAGTGGCGATCGTCAGCCCATCGCTGCACCCTGACGCGGATGTCGATTATTTGTTCGTCCAGGTCATGGTTTCCCAGCGTCGGGTCGATACCGCCCCCAACTGCGGCAACATGCTCTGCGCCGTCGGCCCCTTTGCCATCGAGCAGGGGCTGGTCAAGCCTTCCGGCGATCTGACCCGGGTGCGTATTCGCAACCTCAACACCGGGACTTTCGTGAATGCCCACGTGCAAACCCCGGAAGGCAAGGTCAGCTATGAAGGCGACACCGCCATCGACGGCGTGCCTGGCACAGCCGCTCCGGTACAGTTGACGTTTCTCGATGCGGCGGGCAGCAAGACGGGGAAACTCTTCCCGACCGGGCAGACCCAGGACCTGATCGACGGTATCCCGGTGACCTGCATCGACATGGCGATGCCGATGGTGATCGTTCAAGCCAGTCAGCTCGGCAAGCGCGGCGATGAAAGCCCCGCTGAGCTGGACGCCGATAAAGCCTTCCTGCAGCGGCTGGAGTCCCTGCGTCTGAAAGCCGGCCTGGCCATGGGCTTGGGTGATGTCAGTGACAAGGTCATTCCCAAACCGGTGCTGGTGTCTCCGGCCAAGTCTGGCGGGACGGTCCAGGTGCGTTATTTCATGCCGCATAACTGTCACCGCGCCCTGGCAATCACCGGCTCCATAGGCTTGGCCACCGCCTGTGTGACCGAAGGCAGCGTCGTCGCACAGTTGCTTCGCACCGTCAGCGAGCCGCGCTTGCAACAGGTTCGGATTGAGCACCCAAGCGGCGGTATCGATGTCGTACTGTCCTACACCGGTGAAAAGGGTGAGACCATCCGGGCCTCGGTGGTGCGTACCGCGCGCCGGCTTTTCTCAGGTTACGTCTACGCCACTGCGTCCCAACGGTTGGCCGGATAGCCTAGGCAGCCAGGGTCTTTTGCATCAGAACAATTCTAAAAATGGGTGATGCCATGAAAGTTGTTAAATCGCTCTACTTCCAGATCATCTGCGCTGTGCTGCTGGGCGTGGTCGTCGGGCATTTCTGGTCGCAACAGGCGATTGCCTTGAAGCCGCTGGGTGATGCCTTCATCAAGTTGATCAAGATGATGATCGCGCCGGTGGTGTTCTGCACCATTGTCACCGGTATCGCCGGCATGAGCGACAAGCGCTCGCTGGGACGTTTGTTGAGCAAGACCATGCTGTTGTTCCTGGCGCTGACGGTGATCAGCCTGATCATCGGCCTGGTGTCGGTCTACCTGTTCAAGCCCGGCGCGGGCATGAACATCGACCCGACCCAGTTGAGCACCCAAGGATTGTCGCAGTACACCGAATCCGCCGCGAAACTGAGTGTGGTGGACTTCTTCATGCACATCATTCCCGATACCTTCATCGGCGCTTTCAATAAAGGCGAGGTGCTGCCGGTGCTGTTTATCGCGGTGCTCTGCGGTTTTGCCCTGTCGTCCCTGGGCGAGCGCGGCAAGCCTGTGCTGGAGGTACTGGAGTCAGCTTCGCACATGGTGTTCAAGATTTTCTCCTACCTGATGCGTTTCGCTCCGATTGGCGCTTTCGGGGCCTTGGCCTTCACGGTGGGGCAGTACGGCATCACGTCGCTGGGCTCGCTGGCCAAGCTGATCATGACCTTGTATATCGCCTGCGCCTTCTTCGTCTTCGTGGTGTTGGGCAGCCTTTGCCGCGCCCACGGTTTCAGCCTGTGGAAGCTGCTGCGTTATCTGCGTGAAGAGTTCCTGGTGGTGCTGGGGACGTCTTCGACCGAACCGGTAATGCCGCGGATGTTGGAAAAACTCCAGGCCCTGGGTTGCAAGAAAGGGGTCGTGGGGCTGGTGCTGCCGACGGGCTACTCGTTCAACCTCGACGGCACGGCGATCTATCTGTCGCTGGCGGCGATCTTCATTGCCCAGGCCTGCAACATCGACCTGACGCTGACCCAGGTCATCACCATGCTGGCGATCATGCTGCTGTCGTCAAAGGGGGCCGCGGGTGTGACCGGCAGTGGGTTTGTCGCCCTGGCCTCGACCTTGACGGTCATCCACGATATTCCCCTGGCGGGCCTGGCCCTGTTGATCGGGATCGACCGGTTCATGTCCGAAACGCGGGCGTTGACCAGCCTGGCGAGCAACGCCGTTGCGACCGTGGTGATCTCCCTTTCGGAGAATGCCTGCGACCGCGAAGTCCTGTTGCGGACCCTGGATGGCAAACCGGCCCTGACGCAGACCTCGGCAACGGACTCTACCTGGGACGACACGAAGGTCGCCAAACACCTCTAGCCGCTCGCGGCTGACTCGACGGCACCACATCCGCTCACTCACTACCTGCGCCAGGCACTTTTGTGTGTTGCCTGGCGGGTTGGGGGGCGTGCGCCTGAATGTCAGCCAAGCTACTCATAACAACAAGAGAACTGACATATGCTCGCTTTACTTGGCTTGGCCATGGTGGTGGTCTTCACCTTCCTGATAATGACCAAACGGTTGTCACCGATCGTCGCCCTGACGGTGGTCCCCATCGTCTTTGCCGTGCTCGGCGGCTTTGGCGGGACCACCGGCAAGATGATGTTGGACGGCCTGAAGATGGTCGCGCCGTCGGCGGCACTGTTGTTGTTCGCGATCCTGTTTTTCGGCCTGATGATCGACGCCGGTCTGTTCGACCCGTTGATCCGCAAGATCCTCAAGCGGGTCAATGGCGACCCGATGAAGATCGCCGTGGGCACTGCGCTGCTGTCGCTGTTGGTGGCGCTGGACGGTGACGGCACGACGACTTACATGATCACCTGTGCCGCGATGTTGCCGCTGTACAAACGCATCGGCATGAATCCGATGATCCTGGCGACTGTTTCCATGCTCTCCTTGAGCATCATGAGCGGCATGACCCCTTGGGGCGGCCCGGCGACCCGCGCGATCGCAGCGTTGGGCCTGGATGCCGGTGAGTATTTCGTGCCGTTGCTGCCGACCATGATCGGCGGTGCGATGTGGGTGGTGTTCACGGCCTTCCTGCTGGGCCGTGCCGAGCGCAAGCGCATCGGCAACGTCCAGCTGCAAAGCGGTGGCGGTGACTGCTACATCAACGCGATCATCGAGGACACGCCGCACAAGCGTCCGAAGCTGGCCTACGTCAACCTGCTGCTGGTAATTGCGGTGATGGTTGCGCTGGTGATGGGGCTGATGCACTCGGCGATCCTGTTCCTGATCGGTTTCGTCCTGGCGCTGATGATCAACTATCCGCAACTGGATATTCAGAAGGAGCGCATTCTCGCCCATTCGGGCAACGCCATGACCGTGGTCCTGCTGGTATTTGCCGCGGGCATCTTCGCCGGGATTTTCTCCGGGACGAAAATGGTCGATGCGTTGGCGCAAACCCTGGTCGACTGGATTCCGCCTTCCTGGGGCCATCTGTTCCCGCTGGTGGTGGCGATTACCAGCATGCCGTTGACCTTCGTATTGTCCAACGATGCCTACTACTTCGGGGTCGTGCCGATCCTGGCCAACGCCGCGGCTGCCTACGGGATCGATCCGGTGGAAATTGCCCGGGCCTCCATTCTCGGCCAGCCGGTGCACCTGATGAGCCCGCTGGTGGCCTCGACGCTGTTGCTGGTGGGCATGGTCGACCGCGACTTGGGCGACTTCCAGAAAGCCACCGTCAAATGGGCGGTGCTCACGTCCCTGGTGATTACCGCGCTGGCCCTGCTGACCGGGGCACTGACGCTGTTTTCCTGATTCCCCCGACAACCTTGTTTTCCTGCCTGACACGCCCCCCGCGAGGGGGGAGTGCGCAGGCGTGCATGCCCAATAACAACAACGAGTAGCCAGACATGACTATTTTGCTGACCCGCGGGGCTTTGTTTCCAATCCTTGGCCTGTTGCCCCTGGCCTCGGCCAGCGCCGAAGGTTTCATCGACGACAGCAAGCTGAAGCTGCAATTGCGCAACGTCTACTTCAACGAAAATTTCCGCGATGAGCACGGAATGAGCACGCGGGCGGCGAGGACTGCCAAGAGTGAGCGCACCGAATGGGCCCAGGGCTTCCTGCTGGATTACCAGTCAGGCTTTACACCGGGCACCTTCGGTTTTGGGGTCGATGCCCTGGGCCTGCTCGGGGTCAAGCTCGATTCCGGGCGTGGCCGCAGCGGCACCGGCCTGCTGCCGGTGCATGACGACGGTCGCGCCGCCGATGAGTTCGCCAGCGCGGGCATGACCGCCAAGGCCAGGATAGCCAAGACCACACTCAAATATGGCACCTTGCTGCCCAAGACTCCGGTGCTGGTCTACAACGATGCGCGGCTGTTGCCCCAGACTTACCAGGGCGCTCAGATCAGTAGCACTGACATCGACAACCTCACCGTCACTGGCGGGTATCTGGAGCGTTTCAAGCTGCGCGATTCGAGCGACAGCATGCCCATCGTGCCCGATGGCTACGGCGGCGATAAGTCCGGTGATTTCAGTTATGCCGGTGCCGACTACAAGTTGGGCAAAAACATCCGCCTGAGCTATTTCTATGGCGAGCTGGAGAATTTCTATCGACAGAACTTTGTTGGCATCCAGCATGATCTGCCCCTGGGCGCCGGGGTATTGACCAGCGACCTGCGTTACTTCAACAGCGTCGATTCGGGTTCGGCCTACGGCGGCAAGATCGACAACGACATGCTCAGCGGGCTGCTGTCCTACGCCGTTGTCGGCCACACCCTGAGCGCCGGCTATCAAACCCTCAGCGGCGAGGCGGGCCTGCCTTATGTCAGCGGCGCCACGGTGTACTCCTTCAGCAACGTCGGGATCGGCAAGTTCATCGAGGAAGACGAGAAGACCTGGATGCTCGGTTACGGCTACGACTTCGCTCGCCTCGGTGTGCCTGGCCTGACATTTTCCACCCGCTACCTGAGCGGTAACGACGGCAAGTCCAACACCACGGTCAAAGAGTGGGAACGTGACGCAGAGATCGCCTACGTGGTGCAGCAGGGTACGTTCAAGGGGCTGGGGGTGAAGTTGCGCAACTACGTCTATCGCTCGGACTTTTCCCGTGGCCGTGACAGCAATCGTATCTACTTCAGCTACGACATCGCGCTTTGGTAGGTCATGCAGTTCACCTAAGAAACAACGATGGACCTGTGGCGAGGGAGCTTGCTCCCGCTCGGTTGCGACAGTCGTGAACCGGCGGGTGCGGTGTGTCTGTGTTACGCGTTCGGCAGGTTTTGGGGTCGCTTCGCGACCCAGCGGGAGCAAGCTCCCTCGCCACGGTTTTCTCAGTGGCCCCGCGCTCATCACAGTGGCCCGGTTCGATTCTTTGCGACATCATTGCGTCAATTTTCTTTGGGGCAATGCCCGTCGAGGCCGCTATGGATCGCAACCGAGACCGACGTAACAACCTTTCCCTGGATGGCCTGAATTTCTTCCTCGCGGATGTGCGTGATGGGTTGGGTCCTTACCTGGCGATCTACCTGCTGGCGGTGCATCGCTGGGACCCGGCGAGCATTGGCGTGGTGATGACGGTGGCGGCGATGGCCGGGCTCGTCGCCCAGGCGCCCGCAGGTGCGTTGATCGACCGGGTGCGCAGCAAGCGTGCCGTGGTGGCTGTGGCGGCCTTGGCAGTGACGCTGGGATGCCTGGTGCTGCCGTTCACCTCGTCCTTTGGCCTGGTGGCGTTGACCCAGGCCATCGGCGCCGTGGCAGCGTCAGTCTTTGCGCCGGCTATCGCGGCGATTTCCCTGGGCATTACCGGCGCCAAGGCCTTTACACGGCGCACCGGGCGCAACGAAACGTTCAATCACACGGGCAATGCCTGCGCCGCGCTGCTGGCGGGTGGGTTTGCCTGGTTGTTCGGTCCCATCGCGGTGTTCTACCTGATGGCCGCCATGGCATTGGCCAGCATCGTAGCGGTCAGTTGCGTGTCCGCCGAGGCCATCGACCATGACGTGGCCCGAGGCCTGGAGGCGGGGCAGTTGGCCCACGGCCCTGTACCCTCGACGCTGCGGGTCCTGCTGGATAACCGTACGCTGTTGTTGTTCGCCATTTGCTGCGGGCTGTTCCATCTGGCGAACGCGGCGATGCTCCCGCTGGTCAGCCAGAAGCTCGCCCAGGCCAATGTGCACCTGGCCACGCCGTTGACGTCGGCCTGTATCGTCGCGGCGCAACTGGTCATGGTGCCCATGGCGTGGCTGGTCGGCGTCAAGGCCGATGCCTGGGGACGCAAGCCGTTGTTGCTGGCCGGCTTCCTGATCCTGCCCATACGAGGTGTGTTGTACGTGCTCTCGAATGACCCCTATTGGTTGGTGGCGGTGCAGTTGCTCGATGGGATCGGTGCCGGGCTGTTTGGCGCGTTGTTTCCCTTGGTGGTCAAGGACCTTACCCAGGGCACCGGGCGTTTCAACGTCAGCCTCGGGGTGTTGTCGACGGTGTTCGGGTTCGGCGCGGCGTTGAGTAACAGCCTGGCCGGCTTTGTGGTGCAAGGGGCTGGCTACAGCGCGGCATTCCTGACCCTGGCGGCGATTGCCGCGCTGGCATTCGGCCTGTTGCTGGCGATGCCTGAGACCTTCAGGCCAAGCCGCGTGACCCAGGCCGACACCCTTGCAGTGCCTGACGGCGGGGTCGCCTAGGTCCCGGGCCTTTGGCGCAAGGCCCGGGTGTGCGCTCAAACGATATCGTCGATCAGGATGTGGTGCTGTCCGCGGCTGCATCGTTCGATCCGCGCCGCGACCTTGTAGACCTTGCGAAGCATCGACTCGGTAATTACCTCAGCGCTCGGGCCGCTGCCCTGGGCGGTGCCGTCGGCAACCACCAGCACCTGATCGGCAAAGCGCAGCGCTTGGTTCAGGTCGTGGATGGCGATGAATACAATGACTTCGCGCTTGCGCGCCAGGGCACGCATGAAGCCCAGCACCTGGACCTGCCGGTGCATGTCCAGGGCGCTGGTCGGTTCATCCATCAACAGGATTTCCGGTTCGCGCACCAGGGTCTGGGCGATCGACACCAGTTGCTGCTGTCCGCCGCTGAGCTCTCCGAGGTTACGGAACGACAACTCAGTGATGCCCAGTGCGGCGAGAATGTCGTCCACCCGCTTCAGTTCATCATCATGGACGACCCAGCCCGGCGTGAGCTGCTTGCGCGCCAGCAGCACCGACTCGTACACCGTCAACCGGGCGCTGGCGTTCAAGCCCTGGGGCATGTAGCTGATACCCTGCGGTCCTTTTTTCGAGCCCTCCAGGACCACCTGTCCGGGGCCGTCGATCAACCCGGCCATGCGCTTGAACAAGGTGGACTTGCCCGCCGCGTTGGGGCCGACCACCGCCACCACCTGGCCGCCGACAAAAGCTGCCGTGGTCACGCCGTGAATGACCGTGCGCTGGCCATAGCGAGCTCCGAGGTTCTCCAGCCGGATCGTTACCATGAGTTTTTCTTCCCGCCGAGAATCAAGGAAATGAAGAAGGGCACGCCGATCAGCGACGTGACCACGCCGATGGGGAAAATGGCCCCAGGGATCAGGGTTTTGCTGATCACCGAACTGGCGGACAGAATCAATGCGCCGGTCAACAAGGACGCCGGCAGGAAGAACCGTTGGTCTTCACCGATCAGCATCCGCGCGATGTGCGGGCCGACCAGGCCGATGAAGCCGATCGTGCCGACAAACGCCACCGGGAACGAGGCGAGCAGGCTGACCATGATCAGCGTCTGAAAGCGCAGGCTGCGCACATTGATGCCGAAACTCGCGGCCTTGTCGTCCCCCAGCCGCAGCGCGGTCAAGGCCCAGGCGCGCCGGGCGAAAATCGGCAGAGTGACGAGGATCACCAGGCAGATCACCCCCAGCTTGGGCCAGGTGGCTTTGGTCAGGCTGCCCATCGTCCAGAACACCACGGCGGCCACGGCTTGTTCGGTGGCGAAGAATTGCACCAGTGCCAGCAACGCGTTGAAGGTGAACACCAGGGCGATGCCGAGCAGCACGATGGTCTCGGCGGTGACACCGCGGCGCAGGCTCAGGAAGTGGATCAGCAACGCCGACAGCATGGCCATGATGAACGCGTTCACCGGCACCATGTACTGCGCCGCCAACGGGAACAAGGCCACGCCAAACGCCAGCCCCATGGCCGCACCGAAACTGGCGGCGGCGGAAATGCCCAAGGTGAACGGGCTGGCCAGCGGGTTGTTGAGGATCGTCTGCATCTGCGCGCCGGCCAGTGACAACGCGGCGCCGACCGCAACGGCCATCAGCGCCACGGGCAGGCGGATGTCCCACATCACCACGCGGACCTGGGGCGATGCGCTGTCCGGTGAAAACAGCGCGCCCAGCACTTCGTCGAGGCTGTAGCGTGCCGGCCCGAGGGCCAGGTCGAGCAGGACGCTGCAGATCAGCAACAGCGTGAGCCCGCCGAGGATCAGCCGCTTGCGCAGCACCAGGCGCCGGTAGGTGTCACGTTGCATCACCAGGGTTTCGTTCAACGACGTCATGGTTTGTCCTCGGTCTGGTCCAGGCTGACGGCGTAACCCGGCTCATAAGGAACTGGCAGGAACTGCTCGTGCAGTTGACGGAACGAGGCGTCCGGGTCCAGGTCGGCGAATAACGTCGGGTGGAACCACTTGGCCAATTGCTGGATGGCCACGAACTGATAGGGGCTGTTGTAGAACTGATGCCAAATGGCGTGGAACGCCTGGTCGTCCTGGGCCTTGATGCCGGCGTAGGCCGGCCGCTGGGTGTACCACGCCAATTTTTTCCTGGCTTGGGCCATGTCCGCCCCGGGGCCGACGCCGACCCAATGGCCACCGGGTGCAAAGGCTTCCCAGTTGGCACTGGTGACCACCACCTGCGCCGGGTTGGCGACCACCACTTGTTCGGCGTTCAACTGGCCGAACGTGGTTGGGATGATGCCTTTGGCGATGTTGTCACCACCGGCCATTTCGACGAACAGGCCGAAGTTCTCGTTGCCGAAGCTCAGGCAACAATCATCGGTGTATCCGCCGATGCGTTCGATGAAGACCTTTGGCCGGGCAGGGTGACGCGCTTCAATGACGTCGGTGACCCGTCGAATCTGTTGGTTGCGAAAATCGATGAAGGCTTCGGCACGGGCTTGCTTGCCGAACAGTTGGCCGAACAGGCGCATGGTCGGCTCGGTGTTCTGCATCGGGTTGTTGCGAAAGTCCACGTAGACCACCGGGATGCCCAAGGCGTCGAGCTTCTCGATGTAGCGCGCATCCTCGGTGGCGTGCTGGGCTTCGATATTGAGGATGATCACATCCGGACGCTGGGAGATGGCTTGTTCGATGTCAAAGGTGCCGTCCTCGAACCCGCCGAAGGTCGGGATCTTGGCAATCTCGGGAAATTTGCGCCGGTAGGCGCCGTAGGTGTCCGGGTCTGACTGGATCAGGTCCTTGCGCCAACCGACGATGCGTTCGATGGGGTTTTGCGTGTCCAGCGCCGCCACCAGATACAACTGGCGGCCTTCGCCGAGGATCACCCGCCTGACCGGGAGATGGACCTTGACCTGGCGCCCGAGCAGGTCGGTCACGCTGCCCAGGGCAGGGTCCGCCTCGGCGGCCAGGGCACTGCGGGGCGTCAGCGAAAGAAACGACACACCGAGCAGCCCGGCGAACAGCAGGGCGGCAAGGGTGTGAGGGCGGCGAAAAACGGTAACCATGGTTCAGGCCTTTACAAAAGCCGGACCGGACAATGGCGCAAGTCGCCGCCCCGGCCCGCAGGTTTCAGAAATCAACGGTGGCGGATAACAACAGCGTGCGCGGTGCGCCTTGGGAAAACGCGCCATAGGACGCGACCCCCGACCAATAGGCGCGGTCAAAGACGTTCTGCACCGTGGCGCGAAATGTCGTGGGCCGTTCGGCAATGCGCGTGGCATAGCGGGCACCGACGTCGAAGCGGGTCCAGGCATCCAGTTCCTGGGTGTTGGCCTGGTCGACGTACTGGCTGGCGGTGTAGATCGCGCCGCTGGTCAGTGTCAGCCCGTCGATGCCCGGGGTGTCCCACTCGGCCCAGAGGTTGGCCTGGACCTTGGGCACGCCCACCGGTGTATTGCCGCGGTTGGCGGCCACGCTGGTGCGGGTCAGTTCCCCATCGAGTAGCGTCACACCACCGAGCAGGCGCGTGCCCTTGGCAATCTCGCCGGACAGGTTCAGTTCCACGCCACGGTTGAGTTGCTGGGCCTGGACCGAAAACACCCTGGACGACAATTCGCCGCTGGGTTTCTTGATCTGGAACAGCGCCAGCGTGGCCATGAAACGCTCGTAGTCGAGTTTGAGCCCGATCTCCTGCTGGCGGGAAATGTAGGGGGAAAAAACTTCGTCGGCGTTCGTGGCGGCAGCCGGTGCGATGTCGCCCTTGCTCAGGCCTTCGATGTAGTTGTAGTACAGCGCGACATGGTCCCAGGGCTTGGCGACGATACCGAGCAGTGGGGTGGTCTTGCTTTTGTCGTAGGACGGGGTGGCAACGATGGTGTTGTAGTTGTCCGACTGGATGTTTTGCCGGCGCAACCCGAGGGTGACCTGCAGGCGCTCATCGAGTACCGACAAGGTGTCGGCCAGGGCGACGCCCGACAGCTCGCTTTCGGAGATTTTTGGCGTGTGAGGTTCGGCGATGTTGGGCCTGGGCCGGTCGACCGGGTGATAGATGTTCGAGAGGATGGTGGGGCCGGAAATAATGCCCCGGGACAACTCATCGCGATAACGGCTGACTTGCAGCACCGCGCGGTGGTTGACCGGCCCGGTGTCGAAGCCCAGGCGCGCGCCGGCGTCGACGGTGTAGCGCTGGACGTTGAATTTGTAATAACCGGGAACCGATGACGTGTCGCCGGCGGCGTTGATGATGGTCGGGGTCTGGTCGGACATGCGCTCGACCTCGGATTTTCCGCCGCCGGCGTGGGCAAACAGGGTCAGATGGTCGCTGAGGTCGTACGCGCCACTCAGTAACGCCGATTTGTCCCGGGCCCGGGAGCGCCCCCAGTCCTGGCTGACACTGGTGCGGCCGTTGGCGGCGGAGGGGATTTGCACGCCAGGGTCGATCAGGAAAGGGCGGGAGGCGGCGTCGAATTTTTCATCCTGGCTGATCAGGTCCAGGGTCATGCGCAGGCGATCCCCTTGGTAGTCCAGGGACATGGCGCCGGTACCGACGTCCCGGGACTGCTTGTCGATGGCCGTATCACCCTGCTGCAGGCTACCGTTGAGCCTGATCCCGAACCGGCGTTCTTCACCAAAGCGCCGACTGACGTCGAGGTGGCCGCCCAGTTGCGAGTCGGTGGCGTAGCGGCTGGTGAATCGGGTCAGGTCCTCGTCGAGGGCGCGCTTGGGGACCACGTTGATCACACCGCCCACGGCGCTGTTGGGCGACATGCCATACAGCAGCGCGGCGGGGCCCTTGACCAGTTCGATGCGCTCGGCGTAATCGGTGAACACCCGGTAATTGGACGCCACGCCATACACACCGTCGAAAGCCAACTCACCGAGGTTGCCTTCCCCCAGCGGAAAACCGCGGATAAAGAACGAGTCGACGATGCCGCCCGCCTGGCCCGTGGAGCGCACCGAAGCATCGCGTTCCAGCAAGTCGCCCACCGTGGTCGCCTGTTGATCCCTGATCATCGTCGAGGTGTAGCTGCTGATGCTGAACGGCGCCTCCATCACATCGGTGTTGCCCAGCAGGCCGAGGCGTGCGCCGCGGGCGACCTGGCCGTTGGCGTCGGTAGGTGGCAGGTCGGTGCTGCTTCTGCCCGTGGCGTCGACGCTGATCTGCGGCAGGGACACCCGGCGCAGCACCAGTGTGTAGCTGCCATCGTCGCGGGCAACCATCTCCACGCCGCTGTCGGCCAGTAGCTGGGTGAGTGCTTGCGCTGCCGGATAAGTGCCGGAAAGTCCCGGGCTGACCAGGCCCTCAGTGATCGAAGGCTGGAACGACAAGGCAATGCCGGCGGTTATCGCAAAGCTAGACAGGGCAGGGCCGAGCGGCCCCGGGGCGATCTCATAGGCGCGGGGGGCGACGGCTTCCAGTTGCGCGGGCACGGTGGCGAAGGCGAACGACCCGGTGACCGTGCTCAACGCAAGGCCCAACAGCACACTGCGCATGACGGGTTTGGACGGACGATCCGGACGCAGGGGCCGTGCAACGAGCATGGATGGATGACCCTATGGACGAGATGAAATGGTTATTCCTTTCTTTGCCAGTTGAGATCAAAAAAAGTATCACCCGAGCAGCAAATATTTTTTGTGGGGTCAGGCCGGGGAGAGCGTCACCCAGTAACCGCTCAAATGACCGGTGACCAGGACCGGGTAGGTTTGCACCAGCATGTTGAGCGTGCGCTGGGTATCGCTGATGGGAAAAGCGCCGGACACCCGCAGCTCGGCAATGGCCGGGTCGCACCGCACGAAGCCCCGGCGATAGCGCGCCAATTCGACGACAAAATCCGCCAGGCGCATCCTGTCGGCCATCAGCATGCCTTGGGTCCAGGCGCTGGCGTTGCGATCGGTCGGGGTCAACGGGCCGAAGGCCTGGGACGAGAAGTCGGTGCGCTGTCCGGCGTTGACGATGAGCGGCGCGGCCTGGCGAGCCTCGGCCAATTCAATCCGCACCGCGCCTTCGAGTACCGCCAGATGGGTGCGCGATGGCAGTTGGCGCACGATGAACCGCGTACCCAGGGCCTGCATCCGGCCCTCGCGGGTGCTGACCAGGAACGGTCGGGCCTGTGGTGAGGCATCCGGCGCGGTCTGCACCAGGACTTCCCCTTCGCGCACATGGAGGAGCCGCTGTCGGGTGTCGAACAGCACGTCGATGGCCGTGCCGGTATTGAGGGTGAGGTGAGAGCCGTCGGCCAAGGTCAACTCGCGGCGCTCGCCGATGGCGGTGCGGTAATCGGCGGACCATTGCTGCGATTGCGCCAGTTTCCAGCTGCCCCAACCGACAGGCACCGCTGCCAGCAGCAACGCCAGTTTGCCAAGGGCCGCGCGTCGTTCGGGGCTGCTTGGGCGATCCAGCGCCGACATCGCTAACGCTCGTGGCAAGCCGCCGAGCTTGCTTTGCAGCAATTGCGCACGAGACCAGGCCCGACCGCGCTCGGGGCTGCTGGCCCTCCAGCATTCCCATTCGGCGCGCTCGGTGTCACTGAGGTCGCTTTCGCTCAAGCGCATCAGCCATTCGGCGGCTTCTTCGAGGACCTTGGGGTCGAGCGGCGGCTCACGGCGACGGGTGAGCATTCATTCCACCAGCATCAAGCACTGCACGAATGCCTGCTTCATGTAGCGTTTGACCGTGATCAGCGAGACGTTCAGCTGTTGGGCGATGTCGTCGTATTTCAGGCCGCCGATCTGCGACAGCAGGAATGCCCGTTTGACCGGCGCCGGGAGGGTGTCGAGCATGGCGTCGATTTCGTGCAGGGTTTCCAGCACCAGAAAGCGCAACTCAGGGGACGGCACTTCCTGGGCCGGCAGATGCGCGAGCGCCTCCAGGTAGGCACGTTCCAGGGCCTTGCGCTGATACCAGTTGATGAGAATGCCCTTGGCCACGCAGCTCAGGTAGGCCCGGGGCTGGTCAATGGCCGTGACTTGGGAGGCGAGAATGCGCGCGAAGGTGTCTTGCGCCAGGTCCGCCGCATCCATGGCATTGCCCAGTTTCTTCTTCAGCGTGGCGTACAGCCAGCCGTGATGACCTGCGTATAGCGCTTCGATCACGCGCAGATGATTGTCGTTGTTCGCGGGCAGGGTTTCGCTCATGGCTGCGTTTTTTTGCAATTGAGAAGTATTCCCAATGCTAAAGGACAACTTGCCCGCGACGCAAGCGGCATTCAGCAACCCTGTTTCAGCCACGCGCAAGGCCCGCGGGCCTATAAAGCAATGCAATGATGGGGATCAGCGCCAGCACATAGGCCAGGCAAACGAACAGGTAGGTGTATTGCAACCCGTAGACCTGGCTGAGCAATCCACCGATCGAAATGCCCGCGATCGAAGCGAATTGCGTGGTGCCCTGGGCAATGCCCAGCACGTGGCCTTGTCGTGAGCTGTCGGCGGATTTCGAGATGAGGGCCATCAGCACTGGCGTGGTGGCACCCAGCAGCACGCCCCAGATGAAGTAGGCAATGACAAATACGATGACGTTGCGCGTGATCCCCGCCAGGGCGGTCAAGGCGACACAACCCAGCACGATGTAGAGGATGCGCTGCAAGGTTTGCTGTTGGGTATGGTGCTCGAAATAGCGCGACCAGGCCGTGGCCGACAGAATGAAACCCAGCGCCAGCAAGCCGTAGCACAGGCCGACGAGCGAGTTGCTGACGACGAATACCGCGCTCACATACAAGGAGAATGATGTTTGCGGCAGCATCCGCGCCAACAGCAGAATGCCCATGACGCATAACAACGACAGCAACGACGATCCTTGCCAGATACTGTCGGTACGGCTCTTCGCTGCCGGGGCCTGGCTCGCCGAGGACCTCTTCACTGGCGGCACATCCGGCAAGGCCACGGCGGCCACCACCGTGCACACTGCGCACAACACCGAGGCGGTGAGGTTGATCCAGAAGAACGTGGCGTAGTCGAGGATCACCCCCCCGACTATGGCGCCGAGCAATGAGCCGACATTGGTGGATATTTGCAGAATCGCGAACAGTCGCGCTCGCCGCGATGGGGCTTCGATACTGACGCCGTAGGCCTGCGCCGGGGCGATGTATCCGGCAAAGGCGCCCTGCAAGAAGCGCAGGACCAGAATGATCCAGATATCGCTGCACAGCGCCAGCCCGAGCTGGGTCAGCGACAAGCCTGCCAGGGCGCGGATCATCATCCACTTATGGCCGTAGCGATCACCGATACGGCCCCAAAAGGTGCTGGTCAGCATGATGCCCAGCATCGGCCCGACATACACGGCAATGCTGGCGAAGCTGAAAACCGACGCCGAGGACGTCAGCCCGCGCAGGTGAACCGGCCAAAATGGCCCGCTCATTTCCATCGCGCCCATCGAGATGAGCTGGATCGCGAACAGAAGATAAATCAGGACTCTGACGCTCGAACCCTGGACGACACCTGTGTGGGACATGATCAGCCTCGGTGGTTAAACGCCAGCAAGCGGGTAGCGCAGCGTGTGCTGCTGGCGATGACAGGGTCGGCAAGATGCCCGGCTGCGCGAGAGGTTGCAAGGTGTCGATACCGCAGCAGCGTCGGTATGCGTGAGTGCTTTGGCGCAGTCTGAAAAAATAATCCCCGGGAGGTGATACTTTTCCGCAGGTCGACTGGCAATAGGAGTGATTACCATTTTCTCTCGTTGAAAAGGATCCTTAAGCCATGTCTGTTGCACGTCGACCTTGTGGTGAGTCTGCGTTATCCGTCGCGATTCGTAGCGCCACGCTGAGTTTCATTCTGGTCGCAGGAAGCGCCACCGCCTGGGCGGCAACCCCCGAACAGGCGCCTGGCGCCGATAAGACCCTGGACGCCTCCAAGGACAACGGCCAAGGCTTGACCCTTGACGCCACCACCATCAGCGGCACCCACAACGACCCAGGCGCACTGCCGCCCGTGTTGGCCGGTGGTCAAGTGGCGCGCGGCGCACGCTTGGGGATGATGGGCAACAAGGACGTGATGGACACGCCGTTCAGCGTGACCAGCTACACCGCCAAGACCCTGGCCGACCTGCAAACCGTGACCGTGGCCGACGCCCTGCAACGAGACCCTTCGGTGCGCTCGACAGGCCAGGTGGGCGGCATCGTCGATTCGTTTTTCATCCGTGGTTTTCCCATCGGCGAGGGTAACCTCGGCGAGTTGGCCTACGACGGCGTATACGGCGTGGCACCCAACTACCGGGTGTTCACCGACTACGCCGAACGGGTCGAAGTGCTCAAGGGGCCGGGGGCGCTGATGTACGGCATGTCTCCGAACAGCGGGGTGGGCGGGGTGATCAATATCGTTCCCAAGCGTCCGTTGGACGAAGACCTGACGCGCTTTACCGGCAGCTACGCGTCCGACTCCCAAGTGGGCGGGCACCTGGATGTCAGCCGTCGATTCGGCTCGGAAAACCAGTTTGGCGTGCGCTTCAACGGCAGCCTCCAGGGTGGCGACACGGCCATCGACGACCAGGAACGCGAACTCGGCATCGGAGCTATCGCCCTGGATTATCGGGGCGAGCGTTTGCGCTTGAACCTCGACTTCATCAGCCAGAAAGAAAACTTTGACGGTGCCTCGCGGCCCTTCACCGTCGCGCGTGGCGTTGAAATTCCATCCGCCCCCAACGGTCGTACCAATGCATCACAGAAATGGGGTTGGTCGGACACCAAGGAGCAATCGGCGTTGCTGGGGGGCGAATACGACTTGACGGACGCGGTCACGGTGTTTGCCCACGCCGGTGGCGGTCGTTCGGACGTCAAGCGAATGTCCGACCAGGTGCCAGATATCATCAATAGTGCAGGCGATATCAGCAACAGGCCGGGGTACTACAAATTCAACGTGGACCGTTCGACAGCCGACGTGGGGATCCGCGGGATATTCGATACCGGCCCTGTCAGCCACACGACCACGCTGATGGCGAGCACTTATCAGGATGAGCTGTCCCGGGGCATCAACCGGGGGGCAGATATCCCCTCGAACATTTATCACCCGGTGGACGTGCCCAAGCCAGCCATCAATGCACCCAAGGTGTCACGGGTTTCCGAGTCGCAATTGTCCGGTTTCGCCTTGACCGACACCTTGTCGGTACTGGATGACCGTCTGCAACTGTCCCTGGGGGTGCGCCGGCAGAAGGTCGAGTCACGCAATTACAGCGAGACGGGTTCGGTCAGTTCCCGTTATGACGACAGTGCCACGACCCCGATGGTCGGCGTGGTGGTCAAGCCCTGGGAGGACGTGTCGCTGTACTACAACTATGTCGAGGGGTTGAGTAAAGGTGACGTTGCGCCAGCCAACGCGAACAATCCTCTAGAAACATTCGCACCTTATGAATCCAAGCAGCACGAGATGGGCGTCAAGTACGAGCACGGCACGTTCATGACCACCTTGGCGCTGTTCCAGATCGAGAAGCCCAGTGGCGAACTCGGTGCGAACAATGTTTTCTCGGTGCAGGCCGAACAGCGCAACCGTGGCGTGGAACTGAGCGTGTTCGGCGAAGTGGCCCCCGGCACCCGCTTGATGGGTGGCGTGACATTGCTCGATGGTGAGCTGACGGATTCCGCCACAGCGGCCAACCGTGGCAATAAGCCGGTGGGCGTGCCAGACGTGCAAGCCAACCTGTGGGCCGAATGGGACACCCCGTGGGTGGAAGGCTTTACCCTCACCAGTGGCGCGATCTACACCAGCAGCCAATACGTGAACCAGGCCAACACCCAGGAGCTGGATGCCTGGACCCGTTTCGATGCGGGCGCTCGCTACGCCACCAAGATCGAAGGTCGACCGACGACTTTCCGAGCCACGGTCCAAAATGTCTTTGACCGCGAATACTGGTCGGGTGTCGCCTCGTATGGGGCGTTCTCTCCAGGCTCTCCGCGCACATTGCAACTCTCGGCCACGGTCGATTTCTAAGAAGCGGGCAAGGGTGGCTCAAACCAAGGGCCACCTCCTCGTTTATAGCGGTCGATCAGAACTTTTTCGGCACGGGCAGGGGCCGGTCGATACAGTCATGGTCAGGAGCGCGCCGCGCAGGCAAGGGCACCAGCGACACCAATTCTTCTTCGACGATTTGATTGCTCATGGCCAATTCCAGTTCGGGGCAGTCAATGCTGAGCCAGTCACCGTGCTGGAGCGGCACATTCGCGGTGCGATGGCTCAAGCTGTGAAACACGTAATGAACCAGCCCGGGCTCGAGAAACTGCTCGTGTTTCTCCAAGAACTCTTCCGAGTATCGGCGCAGACTCTGCCAGCGATGCAAACTCATCCGGTGGTGACTTGCCGTCAAGGGTTGGCCGTCGCGTTCTATTTGGACATTGATGGCCAAGTCAGCCTGCAACTCCCCCACGATCAATGCCGGGGCAATCGCACAGGTGCGCAAGTGCGCATGCGTTGAAGAAATGGCGTCACGACTGTGCAATACATGATCGTGAATATCGTTACCCAGGGTAAAACCAATGAAGCGCAGCGCACCAAACGGGTCGACCCAATAGAGGCAGACAATGCACGGCTCGCTACTGATGCTTTGTGAATGATAGGGCACCTGCAAAGGGTCGCCGTCGGTCTTGAGCAGTCGGCCGTTACCTTTGTAATACCAGGCTTGTTCTGTCTTGGCGGTACAGAGCGTGATTTCGCTGATCTGGACCAACAAGTTGTTATCGGGCTTGAGCGGCGGTCGGTATTTCACCGCCGCAGGCGTAAGCGGGTAGGGCGTGGACGGCAGGTCCTTGAGATAAGACTCCCAGTCCATATTCCGATCCGCGCAATGGGCCAGGGCTTCATAAAGATTTCCCTGGGGGGGACGCACCTCCCGGCTTTGCCCGGACTTGAAGTCAAATACGCCAAGGCCTCCTCGCGGCACTGGAGAGTCCAGCAACATTACATAGTGGGTCATTACTTATCCTCCAGGGTCAAGCGTGCGGACAGGGGGGCGTAGTCCTTGAGTCCGTTGAACGCCGGGTTTGCCTCTTTGAGCCGTAAGGACAGCAAGCCCCCCGTGATGCTTCCGGCCAGTGCCAGGAACAGAATCGCGGTAAGTCCCCACGTCATGGCGATGTAGCCGGCGACGACAGGGGCGACGCCCCCTCCAAGAATCTCTCCGCAGCCCACCACCAGGCCCGTCGCGGTGGCCAATAAACTGGGTGGCACTGATTCGCTGGTCAGTGGACCGACCGTCATGCAGATCAGGCTGAAGTTGATAAAGGACAAGAAAAATAATTGAAGGAACAGTAGCCAGGGCAACGGTGGGCTGATGATCAACAAACCCACCAACAGGGCGCTGATCATGAAGCAGATGGAGACCACGGGCTTGCGACCCAGTTGGTCGGACAAGCCGGGAATGACCAGTTGGCCAAAAAAACCACCCAGGCCAATTGCAGAAATGATCATGGCCATGGAGAAATTGCTCAGGTGCAGAATGTCTGTCAGGTAGCTAGGGAGCAGGGCGCACAGAACGAACTGGCACGTCAGTATGCAGAGCATCAAGGCAATATTGAGCCGCACATTCCCGCAGGACAGGGCCGTCCTCCACTGGCTTTTGGAGGTATGTGCCATCGACTCCGTGCAGGGCGCCTGGGTCGGTTGGTAGGTTCTATAGAGGTACCAGGCCATTAACAGGCCGGGTAACGAAATGATGGCGAATACGGCGCGCCAGGATCCGCACATTTCCAGCAATACACCCGCCAGCAGCGGTCCGAGGCACAGGCCGATGATGGGGAACAAGGCCTGTTGAATCCCTAGATTGAGTCCGCGCCGGGAAGGCTGCGAGACTTCATCGGTGACAATGATACTGACCGGAGTGAAGGCCCCTTCGCAGACGCCCATCAAGGCGCGCAAGAGCACCAGGCCCACCAGGCCGGTGATCAATGCAGACGCACCGGCCAGAATCGATAGCAAGGTGATCGACAGCACCAGCAACTTCTTGGGGCCCAGTAGCCTGATGGCGGCGCCCATGAACAGGGCAGAGCCTCCCCATGCAAATGCCAGGATGGCCGACAACATGCTCAAGTCCTGATAGTCCAGGGCCAAGTCACGCATGATCACCGGGAACAGCGGCATGATAATGAACCTGTCCAGTCCTACCAGCCCGAAGCTCAGTGACAGAAGCGTGATCATGCGTCTTTCATAGCCGCCCCAAGGTCGAGCGACCAGATACTTCATCTCCATGTTCTTTTCCTTCTTTCCCTAGCGCTTTCGAAGCCCTCTTGAGCGAGGTGAACGCCTGCGATCCATACTCCGGCAGCCAGGGGCAGGTGTGCCCCTGGCTGCCGGTGTTTTATCGGATCTGTCAGGCGACCCACTTGCCCACGGCCATTTCAGCGGTGAAACCGGGGCCGAAGGCCGCCAGCATGCCAGTCGCGCCATCGACAAGCCCGCTGTCAAACTGGCGCTTGAGCACATCGAAGACCACCACGCTGGCGATGTTCCCGGCTTCGCTCAAACTGTCGCGAGACTGCGCGACCCGGCCGGGTTCCAGGTCCAGTTGCAGGACCAGTTCATCAAGAATTTTCCGTCCGCCGGTATGGAAGATGAAAAAGTCATTTTGAGCGCAATGTTGATTGAAGGTCTCGTAGTTCAATTCCTCCATCATTGGTGCGACATCTTTAATGGAGTTCATGACGGCCTTGTCCAGGGTAAAGTGAAAGCCACTGTCCTTGACGTCATATTTGATGTAGTGCTCGCTATCAGGCAGGAAGTAAGACCCGGTCTTGGCGATCTTGAAACCAGGCGCCTTGTCATCGGCGCGCATGACGCAGGCCGATACGGCATCGCCGAATAACGCCGCCGATATGAACGCGTGCAACTTGGTGTCCTGGGGTTGATAGCAGAGCGACGAGAACTCCAGGGAGACGATGAGGACATGGTTGTCCGGCGCCAGGCTGGCAAAATCATTGGCGCGATTGATCGCCGCAGCGCCTGCCACGCAGCCCAATTGAGCGATGGGCAGTTGTACGGTCGACGTTCGCAGGCCCAGGTCATTGATCAAGTGGGCCGTGAGCGAGGGCATCATGAAACCGGTGCACGATGTCACCGCGACCATGCGAATGTCGTCGATGGTCAGCCCGGCATTTTCAATGGCTTGGCGCGCCGCGATGGATGACATGCGGCGGGCTTCGCGCTCATAAACGATGCTGCGGTGGGTGAAGCCAGTGTGCACCGCCAGTTCATCGATAGGCAGGACCAAGTGCCGTTCGTTCACCTGTGTGTTTTGAATCATTCGTTTGGCAAGTGCCATTCGTGGATGATCATCATGCAACTGCTCTAGATGCTCGATCATTTGTTGCTGGGTGATCTTGTATTGCGGAAACAGCAGACTGGGTTTGCAAAGAGTAGACATGACAAGTCCTCGGCTAGAAGCCAATAAAGTTAGAAGCACATTTAAGGCAATGACTGCAAAGCAGGACTCTGAAAGACAGAATCAAAGCAGCGGGCTGGGGAGCCAAAAAACTTGACTGTTGTTATCGAAAGAGCGAGGTGGCGGAGGCCTTGTTTGTTATTTCACCAATACAAACTTATAGGCATATTGCCAGGCCAAGTTGCTTTCCCGGACATGTTTGCGAATAACCATGCGCACGGGCGCACCGCTGACAACTTGCCGGGGATCGATGACATCTACGATTTCCGAGGCAATCACCAAGCCATCATCCAGACGCACCATCGCCATGAAGCGGGGCACGGTTTCGCCATAGCCCATGGCCGCCAGTATCGGATTCTCGGCATGGGCGCTGACTTGGATCGTGCCGGTGCGTGCGCAGCGATACGGTTCCACATTCAACGAATTGCATGCGCCGCAGACGGTGCGCCGAGGGAAGAAAATTTCTTCGCAATCCTGGCAACGGCTGCCTTCGAGGCGGTATTTGCCGCCATGCTCGCGCCATTCGCGCAACATGCTGGCGGTGGTCATGCGGTGAATCTGTTCAGGGTAAAGGGACATGGTCGGCTCCTTAATCGTTGGAAAGCACAATGACACTGTTGTGCGCGGCGTAACCGCCCAGGTTTTGCGAGACACCAATACGGGCGCCTTTGACTTGGTTGTTGGACTCGCCGCGAAGCTGTCGGAACAATTCAGTAATGTGCAAAATCCCATCGCAACCGGAGGCGTGGCCGCGTCCGATGTTGCCGCCGTCAGTGTTCAGGGGAAGTTGTCCATCAAGAGCTATGCCGCCTTCCAATACGAAGTCGCCTGCCTGGCCTGGACCACATACACCCATGGACTCCATTTGAATCAACCCGGCGCCCAGCAAGTCGTAGACTTGCGCCACATCGATATCCTTTGCAGTGATGCCGGCTTTTTTGTAGGCGATTTCTGCGCAGGCCATCGAGTTGGCGGAAACTGCCATGCCTACATCTTTTGGCAGCCCCGGAAATTGCAACGTCGGGTTGTGATAACGCGTGCCGAAATAGTGCGATACACCGGTGTAGGCACAGCCGCGGATAAATACCGGTTGGGTCGTGTAACGGTGCGCAAGGTGTTCGGCAACCAGGATGGCGCAACCACTGGCTTCGCCCCAGGCCAACATCGAGCCACACGCTTCGCTACTCTTGAGCGCTTCAAGGGACGGAATCGGCACGCCGTAGCGGGTGGCGGTGGGGGTGTTATGGGCATAGATACGCATCTGCCGCCCAAAGGTTGCCAATACATCCGCTTCACGTCCTGCATAACCGAACTTTTCAAAATACTCGGCGGTCGCCAGGGCGAAGGCGTCTGTGTGTGAGATGCCTAGAAAATAATCGTATTCACATTCGGTGCTGGAGCCAATGTACTCGGCGTAGTTGATGTGGTCGGTCATTTTTTCGAAACCGCCACACAGGACGATGTCGTATTCACCTGAGGCGACCATTTGGTGAGCCATCTGGAAAGACACCGAACTACTCGTGCAGTTGGCAGTACTCATGAACGTGGGGGCAGGGCTGATACCCAAGGCATCGGAAATGGTCGGGCCCAGGCCTCCGTATTCAGAAATGCCTTCACCGTGGTAGCCATAGGCAACAGCCTGGAGTTCGCGGGGATGCATCTTGATGGCGTTGAGCGCTTGGTAGGCGGACTCGACGATCATCTCCTTGAACGTCTGGCGAACTCTGGAACTGCCGGGCTTAGGGGTATAGGCAGCCGAAACGATAGCAACGCGTCGTGCGCTCATAAAAAGTGCTCCTTGCTGGATGAATTGGAATCAGAGATAGGCCGTCAGGGCGTAGTCGGGCCGCAAGTATTTGAACTCGTACTTGATCGACGTCCCGTAATCCACGTAGTACTTATCCTCCAGCAGCGTGCGCAGCGGAACGTTGGTCTTTTGATAGGCTTCGATGGCATCGGTGACGGTCAAGGCAATGGCGTCGCTGCCCGCACCAAACCCATAGGAAACCACCAGGATTCTTTCACCGGGACGCGCTTGATCGAGGACGTTGACCAAGCCCAGCAAAGGGCTTGCTGCCCCAGCATCGCCGACACTCTGGGCATAGATGCCAGGTTCGATTTGCGCCGTCGTGAATCCCAGGTGCTTGCCGAGAGAGTAGGGGGTTGAAACCAGGTTCTGTTGGAAGACGACATAATCGAAATCACCGGCCTGCGCATGGATCTTGGCCATCAATCCCGAGGCAGCACGGCGAGTCTGGTCTTCCAGGCCGATGCTGTTCTTGTCCGAGCCCAATCCCATTCCCGACCGGATATAGCGGTCCCCTTGAGGCCTGATGTTGTCAGCGACATCCGCCGCGCAAGAAAAACTTGCGTCAAAATGCGCGATCACATTTTCGGTACCCAACAGCAGGGCAGCGGCGCCCGCTCCGGCGTAGGACTCTGTCAAATCACCGGGGGCGGTGTTGCGGTTGATCGTATCGGCGCCCACTGCCAACGCGTTGCCCACCATGCCCGATGCTACCAAGGCGTATGCAATCTGAAGGGCGCTGGTGCCGGATTTGCCGGCAAACTGCACGTCTGCGCAAAAGGCGTCATAGCCGCAGCCAAGCATTTCCAGGATGATCGCGGCCGAGGCCCGGGAGTCATATGGATTGGTGCAGGTGCCAAGATAAAGCGCTTCAAGGGAACAAGGCGGCGCTTTGTCCAGTGCGCGTTGGGCGGCGAGGACGCCCAAGGTAATGACGTCTTCATCAGGTTGCAGCACAGCCCTTTCAAGGACGCCCAATTGACCCTTTACCAAGCTCAAATCGGTGTTTTTCCACACCTGGATCACGTCGTCCACCTTGAGCCGGCAGACCGGGATGCCCGCGCCATAGCTCACAATTCCTACTTTATTCATGTGTACTTCCTCCAGATTCCGTTCTTTCACCTGCTGGCAGAAAGCCGTGACAGGCGCATGAAATATTTAGAAACTATCTATTGGTGCTCGCAAAGTGATAAATGGCGGTCCCATGCCCCATAAATCGGCAGGTCCAAGCAGCAGAACCTACCGGTCAACCTATGAACAATAGGTTTGTTTTCGTGCAATCATTATGTATGATACGAAACGTACCGTATCGTTAAGGTGGCGTTAAAAATTTATGACGTTCCTTCTCATATCTCCCTATTTAGAGGTAATAAGCGCTCAAGAGACCCCCTGCTAAGCCGAGGCTGAGATCACATAAATATACAAAACGAAACGATCCGTTTCATTGCTTTTCGAGAGAATCCTATACCCTGAGTCTCTTTTGTCAAGCGCCATATTGGAGATTTTGATTTATGGCCCGTAAACCATCTCGGAGCTCCATTGGCTCATTGAGGAGCCCTCACACGCACAAAGCGATCATCATTTCTGCCATAGAAACACTTAAAGAGTGCGGTTACTCGGGGTTGAGCATCGAGGCGGTGGCCCGCCGCGCTGGCGCGAGCAAACCGACAATCTACCGGTGGTGGGGTAACAAGGCAGCCTTGATCGCCGAGGTCTACGAGAGTGAAAGCGAGCAGATTCGCAAAGAGCCTGATAAAGGCACTTTCAAGGAGAACCTCAATTTCTTGCTGCTCAATCTCTGGAAGGTCTGGCGAGAGACGATTTGCGGGGAAGCTTTTCGATGCGTCATTGCTGAGGCCCAGCTCGATCCCAGCACGCTGCCCAAGCTGAAAGACGAATTCATGGAGCGGCGTAGGGAGTTGCCTCGCAAGCTGGTGGAAAAAGCTATTCAGCAGGGCGAGTTGCCCAAGGATACATCGCGTGAATTGCTCTTGGACATGATCTTTGGGTTTTGCTGGTACCGGCTGTTGACCGAGCAGTTGGAGGTGGAGGCAGATATCAATGAGTTCACGACGCTGCTGATGAACGGGGTACTGCGCCCGACTTCGGCGGCGGTTCAAGACGCCGCCGAAGCCTGATTATCGGGAGGGGTTGGGCTTATTTCGCGCCGCTGAATCGTGCATGAAGGCTCGGCAGGATGCTGGCCAGGTGGTTGAACTCACACAAGTCATGCACCGCAAATTCATAAGCCAGGGTTTCCAGCTCCACTTCTCCCAGGCCGTTTTCTTCCAGTAGCTGGGCGGCGCGCTCGGCGCCTGGAAAACGCTGCATGGCGGGGTGGCTGCCGACCCAGTAACGGCTCGTCAGGTACAAACCCTCCGGGCATTCCTTGAACAAGTGCGCCATCAGCGACACCGGTACTTGCGGTTCGTGGGCCAGGCTCATCAAGGCGCTGACACTGCCGTCTATTTTGGATTCGCGGTAAAGATCCGGACAGAAGCCCAGTTCGCAGGGGTCCCTGAAATCAATGTGCAGGTGCATGAGGCGGTCACCGACGTACTCGGAGGCGCAAAAGGTATTGCCATACAAGCGCTCCTCGAAGGTCAGGGTATCGTCCAGGAGGCGCTCGTGATGAACGCAGGGGTTTTCCACGTGGGCATAAGGAAACCACAGGGTGTAGCGTTCAGCCTCCAGTGGATGCCACATGAACCACCACTTGAGCATCTGCGCGGTGCAGTTGGGAAAAAACTTGCGACTTTGCACATAGGCCATCGGCCCTGGCAGCAGGGCGTATCCGGCCTCTTCGCTGATGAAATCAGCGGCGAGCATGCGGTTAAGGTCTTCAACGCTGGGCGTCAAGGCGTCAGCCAAGGGCATGGGGCCTTGCTGTATTTTTTCGACGGCACTGAGCGGCACGCTGATCTTCGAGCGGAAAAAGTCGGCGTAGGGTTTGCCTTGGATGGCCTGCTGATTGGCCAGGAACTGCTTCTGCATTGGCAATGAGAAGTAGGTGAAAGGTGTCATTACGCGCGCTTCCATGACGGTATTTCCTTGATAGTGCGCGAAAAGCCCGGAGCATCGGCTGCGAAGTCCTCGCGCGGTGTTGTAAAGGGACAATGACGGGACCAAAATAGGTAGGCGGAAATAAAAAGTCAAATTTGAATTAGAACTATAAAGAGATGAGCTCATGGACAATGCCATTGGCAAGCCTTCCCTGCCTCGTGCTTCGCGGCTCGATGGGCAGGCAACGCGGCTGCAGATTCTGGAAAAAGCGGGTGAATTGTTTGCCGAACAGGGATTGGCCAACACCACCAGCAAGCAGATTTGCGAACGTTCGCAAGCCAACAGTGCGGCGGTGAATTATCACTTCGTCAACAAAGAGGGCCTGTACCGCGCGGTATTGCTCGAAGCCCACGCTCGGTTGGTGCGGATGGAAACTCTGGTTTCGCTTAACGAGCGGCCCGGCTCGGCGCAAGACAAATTACGTGCCCTCATCACCGTGCTGGTCGAGCGCCTGTACGACCATCCGGATGGCTGGGCGCTGAAAGTGCTCACGCGCGAAGTGCTTTCGCCTTCTCCCGAGTTTGAGGTGGTACTCAAGGAGCAGTCGTTTCCCAAGGCGCACATTCTGCGTGGCTTGCTTGGGCAAATCATGAACTTGCCAGCGGATCACCCGACAACGTTGCGCAGCGCCATCAGTGTCTTTGCCCCCTGTCTTTTCTTGCTTATAGCCCATCAGCCGTTAAAGCAGCATGTGCTGCAAGGGTTGAGTCTCGAGCCGCAGGGTTTGATCGAGCACATGATGAGCTATGCCCTTGGTGGGCTCCAGGCAGTGGCCGCGACTGCGCACGACGCTGCAAACTGACGCGAGGGTCCATGGTTATGAGGGCTACCGTTGGCGCGAGTCCAATGAGTAGGCACCGCCGCCGCGCGCGACGATGTAGAGGGCAAGAAACCCCATCAGCACTGGAAACTCGATGCCTCGATCTATCCAGGGCCATGTCGGCCCCAGTGCATAGCTGATCGCAACCATCTCAATGGCGATCAGCAGGGCGACGAGTCGTGTGCCGAGCCCTATCGCCAACATGAGCGCGCCGACCGTCTCCAGCAGCATGACCAGGAAGGCAAGCTGTGCCGCGAAAGGCAGCCCCATCACGTTCTGGATGAGGTTGATCGAGGCGGCCATTGGATCCGCCATCGAACCGTGGGGAATGCGCAGAACCTTTGGCAAACCGTGGGTCAGCAGGACCCCGGCGAAGATGATCCGCAGCAAGGTGTACAGGGGCGCTTCGACGCGGGCGACTCGTTCAGTCGCAGCGGCTAACACGCAGCGCAGCGACGATAAGACTTGAATGGTCATGGGGGAATCCCTGGCAGGGTTGCTTGAAGCGCTGACGCATGAATTCGATAGCGACCCCTGCACTGTGCAAGGGGCGATACCTCTGCGAATACTCCCTAGGCGCTATTGCCCTTTGGCGGGCAGGCCCATCTTCGCCAGTGTCAGCGTTTCATCGGCACGCCCCCATCCGCCGTCTGCAACCTCTTCGACAAGGACCATGGTGAACGGACGAACGCCCTCACCGAAGTACTCGACAAACATCTCTGTGGTGCGATGGATGATCTCTTCTTTGCGGGCGTGGTCCAGGATTCCTTCGGGGAATTTGTAGTTGGCAAATGGCATGGATCGACTCCGTGGTGTAGGAAAGATTCGGTAGGGTCAACAACCCAAGCGCATCTTTCCCCTTCAGGTCCATGGAATAAATCCCTCTGGATTGTCATCAGCATTCAACGTGCGTGAACAATCGGCCGCTCGGCTCAGTGCGAGTGACGCGGTTCACCACTGCGGGCAATCACGCGCAGATGCAACGTCGCCGGCTCCAGGCAGCCCCCAGTGGAAAGCTGTCCCACCAGTTGCCGGTACAGTTCCTGCCAAGGTGTTTGCGAGGGTGGGATATTCGGCGTCCATTCGCGGCGGCGCTGGGCCATCTCGGCGTCGTCGATCAGCAGGTTCACGGTGCGTGTGTTCAGGTCCACTTTCAGCCGGTCGTTGGTTTTCAGCAACGCCAGGCCGCCGCCCACGGCCGCTTCCGGGGACATGTTGAGGATCGACGGGCTCGCCGAAGTGCCGCTCTGACGTCCATCGCCGAGGCAGGGCAGGGAGTCGATGCCTTGCTTGATCAGCGCCGCTGGCGGGGCCATGTTCACCACTTCGGCGCTACCGGGGTAGCCCACGGTGCCAACGCCACGGACCACCAGGATGCAGCGCTCGTCGATGTCCAGCGCCGGGTCGTCGATCCGCGCGTGATAGTCCTCCGGTCCTTCGAATACGATGGCCCGGGCTTCAAAGCTATTCTCGGCGCCGGGCTCGGACAGGTAGGTCTTGCGAAACGCCTCGCCCACCACCGACATCTTCATGATCGCGCTGTCGAAGAAGTTGCCGCTGAGCACGATGAAGCCGGCCCGGTGCTTGAGCGGGGTGTCGAAGGGATGGATCACATCGGTGTTGCTGGTCAGGCTGTTGCTGACGATTTCGCCGATGGTCTTGCCGCTGACCGTGGCGCAGTCTTCATGCAGGCGCCCGGCTTTTTGCAGTTCATGCATGACCGAGGGCACGCCTCCGGCCCGATGGAAACCCTCGCCCAGGTACTTGCCCGCCGGCATGCAATTGACCAGCAGCGGCACGTCCTCGCCAATCCGTTGCCAGTCCTCCAGGCTCAGCTCGACGCCCATGTGCCGGGCGATGGCGATCAAGTGCGGCGGGCAGTTGCTCGAAGCGCCGAGTGCCGAGGCGACGGCGATGGCGTTCTCGAAGGCCTGGCGGGTCATGATCTGTGACGGACGAATGTCTTGCCGCACCAGGTCGCAGATGCGCTTGCCGGTGGCATAAGCCATTTGCCCGCGCTCGCGATAGGGCGCCGGAATGCTCGCGCAACCGGGCAGCGACATGCCCAGGGCTTCGGCCAGGGCGTTCATCGACAAGGCGGTGCCCATGGTATTGCAGTGACCCACCGACGGCGATGCCGCAGTGGTCATTTCCATGAAGCCTTCGTAGTCGATCTCGCCGGCGGCCATCAGGTTGCGTGCATGCCAGAG
This sequence comes from Pseudomonas sp. 3JA, assembly GCF_036961705.1. Lineage (NCBI taxonomy): Bacteria > Pseudomonadati > Pseudomonadota > Gammaproteobacteria > Pseudomonadales > Pseudomonadaceae > Pseudomonas > Pseudomonas sp. 3JA. Next base: position 33,765 of record NZ_JBAMDJ010000011.1, on the reverse strand, counting down.
TACGGTGCCGGAGCCGATCAGTTCGCCCTTGTGGTGGCCGTCGAGCATTGGCCCGCCGGACAGGACAATGGCCGGCAGGTCGGTGGTCGCCGCGGCCATCAGGCAGGCCGGGGTGGTCTTGTCGCAGCCGGTGGTGAGCACCACGCCGTCCAATGGGTAACCGTGAAGAATCTCCACCAGCCCCAGGTACGCCAGGTTGCGGTCCAGTGCGGCGGTGGGGCGACGCGACTGTTCGGCGATCGGGTGCACCGGGAATTCCATGGGAATGCCGCCGGCATCACGGATACCGGCCTTGACCCGTTGGGCCAGTTCCAAGTGATGACGGTTGCAGGGCGTCAGGTCGCTGCCGGTCTGGGCGATGCCGATGATCGGGCGTCCCGACTGCAGTTCTTCGCGGGTCATCCCGTAGTTCATGTAGCGTTCGACATACAGGGCGGTCATGTCCGCGTGAGCCGGGTCATTGAACCATTGTTCGCTGCGCAGGCGGTGTTTTGGCGTGTCACTCATGATTCATTTCTCTCTTGTAATTGGATGAATCGGTCACGGCGTTTTAGCGGTCCAGCAGTCCTCGGGCGGCAAGGTTACGCAGCAAGGCGCTGACACCAAAGGTCCAGGGGGCGGCGTCGCAGCTGTGGGTCACCTGGTTATGCAGGCTTCCGAGCAACGGACTGCTGATGCTGACCACATCACCGCGTTTGTGGGTGAAACCACTGCCGGCTTGATCACGGTCTTCGGTGGGGGCGAACAGGGTACCGAGAAACAGCACAAAACCATCCGGGTATTGGTGATTGGCGTTGAGTGTCTGGCCTGCCAGGTCCTGCGGGTCGCGGCTGATCTGGTTCATGGAGCTGGAGCCGTGCAGGCGGTAGCCATCCTCGCCGTGTACCTGAAGATCGACCACGCACTCCCTGACATCATCCAGGCTGAAGTGTTCGTCAAACAGGCGAATGAACGGCCCGATGGCGCAGGAGGCGTTGTTGTCCTTGGCCTTGCTCAGCAACAGTGCGCTGCGGCCTTCGAAATCCCGCAGGTTGACGTCGTTGCCCAGGCTGGCGCCGAGGATCTGGCCCCGGCTGTTCACGGCCAGCACCACTTCGGGCTCCGGGTTGTTCCATTGCGAGCCGGGGTGAATGCCGATGCGGCTGCCGCTGCCCACGGCGGCCAGGACCGGCGCCTTGGTGAAGATCTCCGCATCCGGACCGATGCCGACCTCCAGGTACTGCGACCACATGCCCTGTTCGATAAGCAAGGCTTTGAGGCGCATGGCTTGCTCGGAGCCCGGCACGATCGTGCGCAGGTTGTCGCCGATCACGCTGCGGACGGTGGCGCGTACGGCTTCGGCCTTCGCGGCATCGCCGCCGGCCTGTTCCTCGATCACACGCTCGATCATGCTGGCGGCGAAGGTCACGCCGGCGGCCTTGATCACTTGCAAGTCCAGGGGCGGCAACAGCGACGGTTTGCTCGGGTCGGCATCAGGGCCGGTGTTGGCCAGCAGGGCTTCGACACTGGCGATGAAGGTGCCGGGCGTCTGTCGCACGGCGGCCAGCGGCGATTCTGTTTCCAGCAGATCACTCAATGTCGCAAAACGATCCGAGAGATCGAATACACCGTCGCTGCGCAACGCAATGGGCGAAGGCCCGGCGATTCGGCCTGGCACCCAGGCACGACCAATCAGGGTTCCGGCCACACCATCGACGGGCAGGGTATTCTCGGGAGTAAGCAGTAGCGACATGGCAAGTCTTCCTGTTCGTAAAGCCTTCACGCTAGGGTGGCCGCTCGATAAACTCCAATGAGATATATTCAGTATTTGATAACGTTGGGTTATCGCCGGCCTGAGGAATAGCCATGTCAGATCTGTCCTTCTCCAGCTTCTGTGGCTGGCTCAAATTCCGCCACTTGCTGCTGATCGACACCTTGGGGCGCACCCGCAACATGCACCTGGCGGCGCAGCAGATGAACCTCAGCCAGCCGGCCATCAGCAAGATGCTCAAGGAAATCGAAAGCCTGCTCGGCTTTGCCCTGTTCGAACGGCTGCCACGGAGCATGCCGCCTACGGCTTTGGGCGAACACGTACTGCGGTATGCGCAGATTGCCTTGAATGATGCGCGCTCGTTCGTCGAGCAAATCAGCAGCTTGCGCGAGGGTGGTCACGGCTTTCTCAAGGTCGGCGGAATCTTTGCCGCCACTGCGGTGGCTTTGCCCGAGGCGATCTTGCAGATCAAGCAGCGCTGGCCGTTGCTGTCGATTGAAGTGGTGGAGCAGACCAGTAACCACCTGATGGAGATGCTTGAAGAGAAGACGCTCGACCTGGCGGTGGCCCGTTTTACCGATCAAAGCCAGCAGCAGCGCTATGACTTCCAGCCGTTGGCCCCAGAGCCGTTCTGCATCGTGGTCAACTATCGCCATCCGTTGGCCGGCGCGGGCCCGGTCTCCTTGCAGCAGTTGGTGGACTTGCCATGGATTCTCTACCCGGTCGGCACGCCGATTCGCGCACGCATGGAGCTGGCGTTCGCCGAGGCCGGGGTGGGAATGCCGCGCAACACCATCGACACCATTTCCATGCAGACCTTCCTCCAAGTGCTGCAACGCGGGCCCATGATCGGCATGCTGCCCCATGCGATGGTCGATCCGCTGCTCGAAAGCGGCCAGCTCAAGACCCTCGACACCCCGCTGCACCTGGTGCCGCAGGACTACGGCATTCTCACGCGCAAGGATGAGCCGTTGGTAGGCGCGGCGCTGGAGTTCGCCGAGATTCTCAAGGACAACGCCCGCCTGAGCGGTGGATCGGCCTGCACTGAACCCTGTGGCGAGGGAGCTTGCTCCCGCTGGGCTACGCAGTAGCCCGCTTGCCAAACCCAAGTTTCGATAACAATACGTTATCGACTAATCCAAAAATGCCATTGGGAAAGAATCGATCTCCGACAGTAGAGTCCTCGTTCAATCGCCGGATGATTCGCTCATTCGACGTGACCCAATAAAAACAATCAGGGGTTACCTCATGCAAACCATCTCCGAGCAGTTGCCCGCGCAGGCGCCCGCCTGCGAATTGGATTTCGAAGACCGGACCTACCGCAAGGTGATCTGGCGGATCCTGCCCGTGTTGCTGTTGTGCTACATGGCGGCGTACCTCGATCGGGTGAACATCGGGTTCGCCAAGCTCGACATGCTTAACGAGCTGCAATTCAGCAACACGGTGTATGCCTTGGGCGCCAGTATGTTTTTCTGGGGCTATTTCCTCTTCGAAGTCCCCAGCAACCTGTTGCTGCATCGCTTTGGCGCGCGGTTCTGGATTGCCCGGATCATGCTGTCCTGGGCGGTGATCTCCATGGCCGTGGCCTACACCGTGCCGCTGGCAGGCTTCTTCCACATCGAATCGAGCAGCATGTTCTATGTGTTGCGCTTCTTGTTGGGCATCTGTGAAGCGGGCTTTTTCCCCGGCGTGATCCTGTACCTCAACTACTGGTTCCCGACCCATCGGCAGAGCCGGGTGATGTCCGGGTTCCTGCTGGCGTTGCCGGTCAGTCTGACCCTGGGCGGGATACTTTCCGGTTGGCTGATGAACAGCATGCAAGGGGTGCATGGCCTGTCTGGCTGGCAATGGATGTTGCTGATCGAAGGCATTCCTTCGATCATCATGGCGTTCGTGGTGATCGTCTGCCTGGCCGACAACATCGACAAAGCCAAATGGCTGTCTGTCGCGGAAAAAGCCCTGCTCAAGGCCAACCTGCAAACCGACAACCAGGGCAAGGCCACGCGCTTGAGTGAAGTGTTCTTCAATCCTCGGGTGTGGTTGCTGGTGTTGATCCTGCTGACCTTCAACACCGGCTTCTATGGCCTGGCGTTCTGGATGCCGTCGATCATCAAGAGCACCGGTATCACCAACAGCTTGCACATCGGTTTGCTGACCGCCATTCCTTACTCGGTGGCAGTGGTGGCGATGCTGCTCAACGCCCGGCACTCCAACCGCACCGGTGAGCGGCGCCTGCACGCGGCGATCCCGGCGTTCATTGGCGGAGCCGGCCTGATCCTCAGTGCGTTCTTCGCCGACAACCTGGTGTTGTCCGTGCTCTTTCTCAGTGTTTCCGCTTCCGGGATCCTCAGCCTGATGCCGATTTTCTGGACCCTGCCGGGCACCGTGCTGTCGGGCGTCGCCGCCGCAGCCGGCATTGGCATGATCAACGCCATCGGCAACCTGTCGGGCTTCACCGGTTCGATGATCACCGCGGTGGCGGAAACCCTCACGGGCAACATCAATAACGGCACCTATGTACTGGCCTTGTGTCTTTTGGTCAGTGGTGGACTGATCCTGGCCATTCCCGCCTCGATGCTCGGCAGGACGCCCAAGCACGCCACCACGGCAGCGCAACTGGAGACCGCATGAACCTACAAAACAAGCGCGTACTGGTCACGGCAGCGGGGCAGGGCATTGGCTTGGCCAGCGCCGTTGCTTTCGCCCGGGCCGGTGCGGAGGTGTTCGCCACTGACATCGATATCCAGGCGCTGGCGGGGATCGAAGGGATCACCGCCATGCCTTTGGACGTCACGTCGCCTGCGGCCATCAGCGCCGCCTGTGAACGCATCGGTGGGCTCGACGTGTTGTTCAACTGCGCAGGCTACGTGCACAGCGGCAACATACTGCAATGCGATGAAGCGGCCTGGGCACGTTCGATGGACCTCAATGTCACGGCCATGTACCGGATGATCCATGCGTTCCTGCCGGGCATGCTGGCCCGTGGCGGCGGTTCGATCATCAACATGTCGTCGGTGGCCTCCAGCGTCAAGGGCGTGCCCAATCGATTCGCCTATGCCACCAGCAAGGCCGCAGTCGTGGGCCTGACCAAGGCCGTCGCCATCGACTTCGTCAGTCAGGGCATCCGCTGCAACGCGATCTGCCCAGGCACCGTGGACTCACCCTCGTTGCGTCAGCGCATCGCTGACCAGGCCGCGCAGCAGGGCGTGGATGAGGCGCAGGTCTACCGGCAATTTCTCGACCGCCAGCCCATGGGCCGCATCGGCCACACTGAAGAGATCGCGCAGTTGGCGTTGTACCTGGGCAGCGATGCGTCCGCCTACACCACGGGTGCCATCCACATCATCGACGGTGGCATGAGCATCTGAACCCCGGTCTTCACTTGAGCAGGAGCACGACATGAAACTATTGCGCTACGGCGAAAAAGGTTCGGAAAAACCCGGGCTGTTGGATGCCGACAATCAGATCCGCGACCTCTCGGCCCATGTGCCGGACATCGCCGGGCAGGCCCTTGGCCCGGACAGCCTGGCAGTGCTCGCCACCCTCGACCCGCGCAGCCTGCCGCGCGTGGCCGGCCAGCCGCGCATCGGTGCCTGTGTCGGGCAGGTCGGCAAATTCATCTGCGTCGGCCTGAACTACGCCGACCATGCGGCCGAGTCGAACATGGAGGTGCCGAAAGAGCCGATCATCTTCAATAAATGGACCAGTGCCATCTGCGGGCCGAACGACGACATCCAGATCCCGCGCGGCTCGCTCAAGACCGATTGGGAAGTCGAGTTGGGCGTGGTCATTGGTAAAGGCGGACGCTACATCGACGAAGCCAATGCCATGGAGCATGTCGCCGGCTACTGCGTCATCAACGATGTGTCCGAGCGCGAGTGGCAACTGGAGCGCGGCGGCACCTGGGACAAGGGCAAAGGCTTTGACACCTTCGGCCCCCTTGGGCCGTGGCTGGTGACGCGGGACGAAATCGCCGACCCGCATACGCTGGACCTGTGGCTGGAGGTCGACGGACACCGCTATCAGAATGGCAATACCCGTACGCTGATCTTCAGCGTGCCGCAACTGATTGCCTACCTGAGCCGGTGCATGAGCCTGCAACCCGGGGATGTGATCTCCACCGGCACGCCGCCCGGCGTCGGCTTGGGCATCAAGCCCAACCCGGTGTTCCTGCGGCCGGGCCAGACCATGCGCCTGGGAATCCAGGGCTTGGGCGAACAGCGCCAGGTCACGGTGCAGGCGGACTGAGGGCTGGGCTCGCTCCCACAGAACGATTCCGGATGCACGCGGATATGGTGTCCGCTGTAGACCCAATGTGGGAGCAAGCTTGCTCGCGATAGCGGTGGCCCGGCCTGGCCTCACTTCGGTTCAACACGCCTGACACGCTTCATCACCACCACAAAAAACACCGGCACAAACACCACCGCCAGCGTGGCGGTGATCATCCCGCCGATCACGCCGGTACCGATGGCCTGCTGGCTCGCCGAGCTGGCGCCCGTGGCAATCGCCAGCGGGACCACCCCAAGGATGAAGGCCAGCGAGGTCATGATGATCGGCCGCAGGCGCAGGCGTGCGGCCTGTAGCGTGGCGTCGATCAGGTCGTGACCTTCGTCGTACAGGCTCTTGGCGAACTCGATGATCAGGATCGCGTTTTTCGCCGACAGGCCGATGATGGTGATCAGCCCGATCTTGAAAAACACATCGTTAGGCATGCCGCGCAACGACACGGCCAGTACCGCGCCAAGCACACCCAGCGGCACCACCAGCAACACCGAGGTCGGGATCGACCAGCTCTCGTACAGCGCCGCCAGGCACAGGAACACTACCAGCAGCGACAGGCCCAACAGGATCGGTGCCTGGCTGCCGGACAGGCGTTCCTGCAAGGACAACCCCGTCCATTCCTGGCCCAGGCCTGTCGGCCCCAGGGCCACCAGCCGTTCGATTTCGGCCATGGCTTGTCCGGTGCTGTAGCCCGGTGCCGGTTCGCCGGAAATGCTCACCGCCGGATAACCGTTATAGCGGGTCAATTGCGCCGGCCCCTGGGTCCAGCGGGCCTGGACGAATGCCGACAACGGGACCATTTTTCCGCTGTTGTTGCGCACGTGGATTTTCAGCAAGTCTTCGACCTGGCTGCGCTGGTCGCCCTCGGCCTGGACCACCACCCGCTGCATGCGCCCCTGGTTGGGGAAGTCGTTGATGTAGGTCGAACCCACTGCCGTGGACAACACACTGCCGACGTCGGCAAAGGAAATGCCCAGGGCATTGGCCTGCTTGCGGTCGACTTCCAATTGCACCTGCGGCGCCTCCGCCAGGGCGCTTTCACGCACATTCATCAGCATCGGGCTTTTGTCGGCGGCGGCGAGCAATTCGCTGCGGGCCTGCATCAAGGTGGCATGGCCGAGGCCTCCTCGGTCCTGCAAACGGAACTCGAAACCGCTGGAGGTGCCCAGGCCATCCACCGGCGGCGGTAGCACCGAGAACGCCATGGCGTCCTTGATTTGACCCAGGGCCAGGTTGGCGCGGTCGGCGATGGACGCCGCCGAATCCTCGGCGCCGCGTTGCGACCAGTCCTTGAGGGTGGTGAAGGCCAGGGCCGCATTCTGGCCGCTGCCGGAAAAGCTGAAACCGAGAATGATCGTGCTGTCACCGACCCCCGGTTCGCCGGCATTGTGGGCTTCGATCTGCTCGACCACCTGCACCGTACGATTCTTGCTGGCACCCGGTGGCAGCTGGATGTCGGTGATGGTGTAGCCCTGGTCTTCCACCGGCAGGAACGAGGAGGGCAGGCGGCTGAACAGCACGCCCATGCCCACCAGCAACACGCCGTAGATCAGCAGATAACGGCCGCTGCGTTTTACCGCATAGGCCACCCAACCTTGATAGCGCTCGCCGAATCGGTCGAAACCACGGTTGAACATGCCGAAGAATCCAGTCTTGGCGTGGTGATCACCTTTGGCGATCGGTTTGAGCAAGGTCGCGCAAAGCGCCGGGGTCAAGGTCAGGGCGAGAAAGGCCGAGAACAGGATCGATGTCGCCATCGACAGCGAGAACTGCTGGTAGATCACCCCCACCGAGCCCTGCATGAACGCCATCGGAATGAACACCGCCACCAGCACCAGGGTGATGCCGATGATCGCCCCGGTGATCTGCCCCATGGCCTTGCGTGTGGCCTCCTTGGGCGACAAGCCTTCCCGGGCCATGATCCGCTCGACGTTCTCCACCACCACGATGGCATCGTCCACCAGGATGCCGATGGCCAGCACCATGCCGAACATCGTCAGCACGTTGATCGAGAACCCCAGCGCGAGCATCGTCGCGAAGGTGCCCATCAGCGCCACCGGCACCACCAATGTCGGGATCAGGGTGTAGCGGATGTTCTGCAGGAACAGGAACATCACCGCGAACACCAGCAACATCGCCTCGCCGAGGGTGTAGATCACCTTGGTGATCGAGACCTTGACGAACGGCGACGTGTCGTAGGGGATCTTGTATTCCACGCCGGCCGGGAAGTAGCGCGACAGCTCGTCCATCTTGTTGCGCACCAGGGTCGCGGTGTTCAAGGCGTTGGCGCCCGGAGACAGTTGCACGGCCACGGCAGTGGACGGCTTGCCGTTCAGGCGCGTGGAAAACTGGTATTCCTGGCTGCCGATTTCTACCCGTGCCACGTCGGCGATGCGCACCGTCGAGCCATCGGGGTTGGCCTTGAGCACTATGTCGGCGAACTCTTGCGGTGTGTTGAGCTGGCCTTTGACGACGATGGTCGCGGTGATTTCCTGGGTGTGGCGGCTCGGCAAATCGCCCAGGCTACCGGCCGATACCTGGGCGTTCTGCGCCACGATGGCTGCGTTTACGTCGGCCGGAGTCAGGTTGAAGCCCACCAGTTTCTGCGGGTCGATCCAGATCCGCATGGCCCGTTCGGCCCCGTACAACTGGGCCTTGCCGACACCGTCCAGGCGCTTGATCTCGTTCATCACGTTGCGCGCCAGGTAGTCGCTCAGAGCCACGTCGTCGAGCTTGCCGTCGCTGGAGGTGAGGGTGATCAGCAGCAGGAAACCAGCGGAGACTTTGTCCACTTGCAAGCCTTGCTGGGTCACCGCTTGCGGCAGGCGCGACTCCACGGCCTTGAGGCGGTTCTGCACATCGACCTGGGCCAGTTCCGGGTTGGTGCCGGGTTGGAAGGTCGCGGTGATGGTGGCGCTACCCAGGCTGCTCTGGGACTCGAAATACAGCAGGTTGTCGGCGCCGTTGAGTTCTTCCTCGATCAGGCTGACCACGCTTTCGTCCACGGTTTGCGCCGAGGCACCCGGGTAGACGGTGTAGATCTCGATTTGGGGCGGGGCCACGACCGGGTATTGCGCCACCGGCAGTTGCGGGATGGCCAGGATACCGGCCAACAGGATGAACAGCGCGACCACCCAGGCGAACACCGGACGGTCGATGAAGAACTGCGGCATGGCTTAGTGTCCTGCCTGTGGCCCGGGAACCTGGGCGAGGGGAAGTGGGGTGTCATCGACCTGGACCTGCTCACCGGGACGGGCGTGTTGCAGGCCTTCGATGACGATGCGGTCGCCGGGTTTCAAACCTTGCGTGACGACCCAGCGATCGTTTTGCGCGGCGCCTAGTTGCACTGGTTGCTGGCTGACCTTCTGTTCGGCGTCCAGCAGCAGTACCTGGGCAACCCCGGCGCTGTCTCGCAGGACGGCCCGTTGCGGCACTGTGATGCCCTGGCTGTTGACCGCCTGTTCCAGGCGCACGCGAATGAAGCTGCCGGGCAGCAGGTCCAGGTCGGGGTTGGGGAATTCGCTGCGCAGGGTGATCTGGCCGGTGCTCGGGTCGACGCTGAGGTCGGTGAACAGCAATTTGCCGGGCAGCGGATAGGGGCTGCCATCGTCCTGAATCAACGTGGCCTTGGCCTGGTCCTGGCCGACCGCTTGCAAGAGCCCTGCGCGAAAGGCGCGGCGCAGGTCGTTGAGTTCGCGGGTCGATTGCGTGAGGTCGGCGTGGATCGGGTCCAGTTGCTGGATCAGCGCCAACGGCGTGCTTTCGTTCTGCCCGACCAAGGCACCTTCCGTCACCAGGGCGCGACCGATACGTCCGGAAATCGGCGCGGTCACCGTGGCGTACCCCAGGTTCAGTTTCGCCCGTTCCACCGCGGCCTTGCTGGCAGCGACATCGGCGGCGGTCTGGCGCACGCTGGCCCGGGCGTTGTCGTAATCCTGGCCACTGATCGCTTTGTCATCGATCAACTGGGCGTAACGTTGTGCCTGCAAACGGGCCTGGAACGCATTGGCCTCGGCCTTGCGCAACGCCGCCTCGGCACTGTCCAGGTCGGCCTTGAATGGCGCCGGATCGATGCGAAACAGTAGCTCGCCCTGTTTGACGTCGTGGCCTTCACGAAACACCTGTTGCAAGACGACCCCGGCCACCCGCGCCCGCACTTCGGCTACCCGCGGCGCGGCGATCCGGCCACTCAGCTCGTTGCTGATCGACAGTGGCCGGGCCTGAACGGTTTCGATACGCACGCTTGCCAGCGGGGAGGAGGCGTCTGGGGGCGAGGCGCTATCACAGCCACTGAGCAGCAGCGCGCCGACCAGCAGGCCCAGTGTGATGAAAGGATTCTTGGACATGGTGCTTCCCCAATAATGAACCCGTCAATGCTACGGACCGGGGTCAATGGCAGGGGTGAAGCTTTGTAGGGGGTGTGTGAAATTGTGTAAGGGGGACTGTCGAGGCGCGCGGCTCACCCGTCCAAACCCACCACCGGAATTTCGCCCTTGGCCTTGCCTGATTGCAGCAGGGCCATGGCAGCACCGATGGCCATTTCGTCATTATTGGCGACGATGGCATCCATCAATGGCGCCTGGCGTTCGTCTTGCTGCAGGTATCAACGTTCTATCAAGAAATGGCCAAGGCCATCCGTCTCGCGGCGACGGATTCAAGCTGTTTGAAAGGCGAGCCGGAGATTCTGTTCCTGGAGCACGAATCTCCTCATCAAGTCGCCCAATTGCTGCTTGAACTGGCCATGATCGAGGCGATGGTCGAACATCTTCAGGGCGGGTCGGGCGGTGGCACTCAGGTGCACTTGTTGCCCTTTGAAATAGTGACGGTCGAAAGTCTCTAAGCGAGACCTGGCCAACGCCCTGGCACGATGATCCGCCGCTACCTGGGGTATCGGCAGATCTCGTTTGCCGCCTAAGCCTCAGTAAGGATTGCAGTACTGTGCGACAGCCCTGGCCTGGTCGACGTAAGGACGTGCCGGCTCAAGGTTCCACTCGGGCTTGTTCCTGACGGGTTTGCCATCGAAGGTGGCCGCCAGATGACACACTAGTTGCCGGCGGATGGATCCGCCATAGACGCTGTACTGCCGCCATTGCCCGTCGTCTTTGTGCTTGTTGTACAGCTCGGCAAACATCCTGTCGGTCTGGTCATCCTTGATCGCACGGCCGCAGGCCGTGGGCACGACCTGGAGCGACCAGGTATCGGGCCCAAGCTTGGGATCAGGGCGGCGGACCCAAGTGCTGGATTCGATGTAGCGTTCACAGAATTGTTGCGTGGGCGGCGTGGTTCGGGTGCAGGAGAACGTGGCCTTGCTGCCCGGCGTCCTGGGGAAGTCGATCTTGATGATGTTGCGATCCTTGCCGGTCTTGTCCTTGTAGTCCCGTTGGTTGGCCAGGGCATCGTTCAAGCCCCGTTGATCGCTGTAGAAAAACGCCAGGATCGGCAATGCATCGTCTTTCGGGTTCCCCAGGCGCAGTTCGGTCTGGGTTTGAAATTCGCGGGTATTGATGACTTTCCGGGCACCCATGAAGTTTCGAAACGCGTCGACCCGTTCCCGGCTGCTCATGGGGTTGCGCATATTGAATCCACATTGCAACTGGTCTTGCTTCCTGTCGTTGTTGAACCGGGTGAAATGCGCGACCCAGGCATTGGCGTTGAGGATAGGCGGCGCCATGGCCTGGCAGACAGCCTCTGTCTGGGCGGTGTTTTTGTTGTTGCCGCAGCCTCGGTCATCGCGAAAGTCGGTCCAGGCATCGTTCGGAAATGCGCAGTAGATGTGCACCGGGGTTTCCGGTTCGCGTACCTGGTCGATCGGTGTGATGATGTAGCCGTTCTGGGTGCTCATGCCAGGATCTTCATAGCTGATGCCATCGACCCGCATCCAGGAGGCGGCAAAGGTACCCAGTTCTTTCGCTTTCGGGCTCGGGTTCCAGACATCCCATTTCTCGCCCTTCGCCGGGTTGGCGCGGTGGGTGCCCCTGATCAGCAACCCCGAACAATCCGAGGCCGGGTCCTGCCGGCAACTGTCGACGGTGTTGTTATACAAACCTTCCACCCGTTTCAGCGTCTCTTCGCACGACTCGGCATTGGCCGCTGTCGTTTGCCAGAACAACGGGAGGACGAGCAAAGGCGTGATTCTTTTCAAACGTGTCTTCATGACGTGACTTCCTTGTGTTGGAGCCGGTAGCCGGCGCGGCATTCCATGCCGGGAAAGAGAAAACAGCAGGGTTCGTGATGCCGGCCGGCGGCTTTCATTGAGCCTGTCGCGGGCATTGGCAGTGTTATGGGCGAGGGCGACTCAACGCGAGAGCGAATGGCAACCAGCCGCCGCATCGAGTTCCTGGTGCGCGTCCTTGAGGATGTTGTAGTTGGGGTTGATGCGGGGCTTCAGCGGATCATGCGGCGACTGGGCAGCTACCGTATGGAATGCCAGGGGCAGGTTAAAAAACGCACGAGCAGTTGCGCGCATGTCGACACTCCTTGTCGAACGAGATGGGTGAGTTTCAAGGTAGTCAACCGATTCCCACAGGTCAAATCAGCGCTTTTTCTTCAGGTGGTACCGGCCTGACGCTCCTCATTGCTCAAGCATCAATGTGCGCCAGACTCTGCGGCGCCGATACGCTTTCACTCATCGGCCATTCCCGAGTGGATCTTGATGACGACCTTACCCTTCGATCGTCCTTGTTCGACATAGCTCAGGGCATCGGCTGTCGCGTCGAAGGGGAAGGATCGGTCAAGCACCGGCTTGATGCTGCCGGACTCGACGAGGGTGGTGATCTCCCGCAGCTGAGGACCATTGGCACGCATGTACACGAAGGCGTAGCTCACTCCCTTTCGGTGGGCCTTGCGGCGTATACCGCTGCTCAACAGGCCCATGATCAGTCTCAGCACCCAGGAAAGTCCCTGGGCCTGGGCGAACTGTGGGGTGGGGGGGCCGGAGATGGAAATGAGTTGGCCGCCTGGTTTCAGGATCTTCAGCGATTTCTCCAGCTCATCGGCGCCCAGGCTGTTCAACACGATGTCATAGTCCTGCAGGACGCTGGCGAAATCCTGCTGCTTGTAATCGATGACAACGTCTGCGCCCAGGGCCTTGACCCACGGTACATTGGGGGTGCTGGTGCTGGTCGCAACGAAGGCGCCGAGGTGCTTGGCAAGCTGGATGGCGACGGTGCCGACGCCACCTGAACCGGCCTGGATGAAGACCTTTTGGCCTTTCTTCAGCCGGGCGGTTTCAACCAGTACCTGCCAGGCGGTCAGGGCGACCAAGGGCAGGGCGGCGGCTTCTTCCAAGCTGATGTTTGCCGGTTTCACGGCCAGGGCATTTTCGTTCACTGAAATCTGCTCGGCGAAGGTGCCGATGTGCCCGTCCGGGGCGCGGGCATAGACTTCATCGCCCGGCTTGAATTGCTCGACACGGGATCCCACGCGGACCACGACCCCGGCCAAGTCATGACCCAATGCCAAGGGAAAGGAGTAGGGCAGGATCAGCTTGAATTCGCCTTTGCTGATCTTTGAATCCAGCAAGTTGACGCTGGCAGCCTGCACGCGGACCAGAACGTCGTGGTCACCCACGTCAGGGGCCGGTAGCTCGCCGATACGACCACTGTGCTTGCCGTAGCGGTCGATTAAAAATGCTTTCATGGTGCTTTGCTCTCATAAGGGATGCAGTGCAGTGATCACTTGGCCCGGCATCCGGAAATACCGGCGCTGTCCTTCGCGCCGGCACCTGCTAAACGATGATCACGCCGGGTCTTGATAGCGTTCGGCGACATGGGACTGCCGGATTTGCCCGAGCAGGCCTTGACGTGCGGCCTGCAAGGCATCCCAGCGTGCTTCTTCATGCAAGGGCGGGATGGTCACCGGCTCGCGACGATCAAAACCGACCAGCGCGGCATCGACCAGATCACCGACTTCCATGATTTCATTCAAGGTGTTGATATCGATACCCGCGCGTTCCCAGATCTCAGTGCGGGTGGCCGCTGGCAGGACGGCTTGTACGTAGACGCCTTTCGGGGAGAGTTCCAGGCTGAGTCCCTGGGAGAGAAACAGCACGAACGCCTTGGTCGCGCCGTAGACCGACATACCGAACTCCGGTGCCAGGCCGACGACGGAGCCGATGTTGATGATCGCGCCGTCACCCGCTTCGACCAGGCGTGGGGCGATGGCGCTGGCCAGCCGGACCAGCGCGGTGGTATTGAGCGACACGAGGTGCGCGACACTGTCGGTCGACTGTTCAATGAAGGTCCCGGATTGGGCGGCGCCGGCGTTATTGACCAGGATGCCGATGTTGGCGTCGTCGCGCAGCCGGGCTTCGACGGTTGTCAGGTCGCCGAGCTGGGTCAGGTCGGCCTGGAGAATATCGACGGTAACGTTGTGTTCGCTGCGCAGCTTGGCGGCCAGCGCTTCCAGGCGCGCGCTGTCGCGGGCCACCAGGACGAGATCGTGTCCACGTTGCGCAAAGCGTTGAGCATAGACAGCGCCAATACCGGTGGAGGCGCCAGTGATGAGAACAGTTGTGCGAGTGTCCATGGAGATTCTCTTCTTCAAGGTATCGATGAGCGAGTCGCGCGCTGTTATTCAGGCGCGCAGTCGGGTCTGGCCAGTGTTACTGCGCGCTGGATTCAGCGAGCGTTGGATAGTCGATGTAGCCCGTCGCACCACCACCGTAGAGGGTAGCGGGATTGAACGCCGACAAAGGCGAGCCGGTCCTGAGCCGCTCCACCAGGTCCGGATTGCCGATGAACGGCCGGCCGAAGGCGATCAGGTCAGCCTTGTCTTCGATGAGTCGTGAGGTCGCCAGGTCCAGGTCGTAGCCGTTGTTGGCGATGTAGGTGTTTTTGAAGCGCTGGCGCAAGGCACCAAAGTCGAAGGGCGCAACGTCGCGCGGCCCACCGGTCGCGCCTTCGACCACATGCAGGTAAACGATGTCGAGGGTGTTGAGCTGGTCGATCAGGTAGTCGAACTGGGCTTGTGGCGCGCTGCTGGACACACCATTGGCCGGCGAGACCGGCGAAATACGCAGGCCGGTGCGGCTGGCGCCGACTTCGTCCACCACTGCCGCCGTCACTTCCAGCAGCAGGCGAGCACGATTTTCAATCGAGCCGCCGTAGGCATCGGTGCGCATGTTGGCGCCGTCCTTGATGAACTGGTCCAACAGGTAGCCGTTCGCACCGTGGATCTCTACGCCGTCAAATCCCGCGGCGATGGCGTTCGCCGCCGCCTGGCGAAAATCGTTGACGATCCCGGGCAACTCGCTGATGTCCAGCGCTCGCGGTTCGGAAACGTCTTCGAAACGATTGTTGACGAATACCTTGGTCGCCGGACGCAGAGCAGAGGGGGCCACTGGCGCTGCACCATTCGCTTGCAGGTCGACGTGGGAAACGCGGCCGACATGCCACAGTTGCAGGAAAATCCGCCCGCCTTTGGCATGCACGGCATCGGTGACCGTGCGCCAGCCGTCGATCTGGGCCTGGGTGTAGATCCCGGGGGTGTCCTGATAGCCCTGGCCTTGCTGGGAGATCTGCGACGCCTCGGAGATCAACAGGCCTGCCGACGCTCTCTGGCTGTAGTAAGTGGCAGCGAACTCGCTGGGCACAAAACCTTGCCCCGCACGGTTACGTGTCAGCGGCGCCAGGACCACTCGGTTGGAAAGCGTGAGATCACCCAACGTGTAGGGTGTGAACAGGATCTGGTCGGTCATGACGTCTTGTTTCCGTAGGTTTGGATAAAGGGAGCGCGTGCAGCCTGGCGAGGTGAGCGCGCTTTTCATTAGGATGATGATCGAAATCTAAGATGTCAACGAATTTGATTATGCTCGACATCTATGTATGATGTGGGCATGAATTCGAGCAGCACGAGGGAGTGAAAAATGAGGGTGACCAAGGCCCAGGCCCAGGCAAATCGGGAGCACATCGTCGAGACGGCGTCTGTCTTGTTTCGCGAGCGAGGCTTTGACGGTGTGGGTGTGGCGGACCTGATGGCGGCCGCCGGCTTCACCCATGGCGGGTTCTACAAGCATTTCGGCTCCAAGGCCGACCTGATGGCCGAAGCGGCGGCGAATAGCCTTGCGCAGTCGCTGACCGACAATGCAGGCATCGACGTAGCTGGTTTCGTCGATCTTTACGTGTCCAGGGACCACCGTGACGGCCGGGGTAGCGGTTGCACCATGGCGGCACTGTGTGGCGATGCTGCCCGTCAATCGCCCGAGCTGAAGGCTACCTTTGCCAACGGCATCGAAGACATGCTGGCCGCGCTCGAAAGCCGGTACGAGGCCGGGCAAGACGCGCCGCAGGAAGCGATCAGGGCAAAAATGCTCGACATGTTGGCGCATGCCGTCGGTGCGATCGTGTTGTCACGGGCCTGCCCGGACGATTCCGCGCTGGCCGATGAAATCCTCGAGGTGTGCCGCACCCGGATCATCGCGGCGCTGCCGTCGTCGCCCGCGAAGCAGCCTTAGTGATCAAAATGCTGTTCACTTAAGAAAAACGGTGCACCCGTGGCGAGGGAGCTTGCTCCCGCTGGGCTGCGAAGCGGCCCTTTTTGTGAGTGCTTTGCACTCAAGCGGGAGCAAGCTCCCTCGCCACGGGTTTGTCGGCGGTCTTATAGCGACGCCCTGACCACCAGGGGGCAATCCACCGGCTGGGCGCCCGACACCTCGAGGTTCTCGATCAGGTGCCGGGCCGCCTGGCGCCCGATCTCGTAGTACGGCAGTTGTACCGTGGTCAGTGGCGGCATGAACAGTTCGGCGATGCCGATCATGTTGTCATAGCCGAGCACTGCGACATCGTCGGGAATTTTCAGGCCGCGCCCCAGCAACAACTGATAGGCGCAAAAGGCAATGCGGTCGTTGCCGCAGACCAGGATGTCGAATTGCGGACGGCCGTCAACGATATGCCGGTCGAGAATGGCGGCGGTTTCATCATAGGCGTCGTGATCGGACAGGTCGTACTGCAGGAGTGCTTCAGGTGCCAGCCCGACGGCCTGACAGGCGCGTTTCAGGCCTTGTTGACGCAGGCCCCAGGCAAGACTCTTCCTCGGCAAATTGATACACAGCGGGCGCCGATAGCCTTGGCTCAACGCATGCTGCATGGCTCGATGCTGCCCGGCTTCATCATCCGGCACATAACTGACCAAGTGGCTGTCATCGGCCAGGCAATTGGCGAGCACCAGCGGTTTGCTCTTGAGTCGTTCGGGAATGCTCACCTGGCGCAATCCCATGGCACTGAAGATCAACCCGTCGGGGCGGTGCGACAGCATCAGGTCGATGTTCTGGTCGGTGGGCGGGTTGCTCAACAGGTTAAGGATGAAGACGTTCCAGCCTGCCTGCTGCGCGGTCTGTTCGATGGACAGCAGCAACTCGACGGCAAACGGCGTGGTCGCGGTGTCCAGTGCGAACACACCGATGGTGCGCGCCTGCAGGTTGTCGCCGCGCATCCTGCGCGCCGACAGGCTCGGTACGAATTGCAGTTCATCAATGGCGCGACGTACCCGCTGAAGGGTTTCGGGGCTCAGTTTTTCCGGCGTGTTGAGCGCGCGCGAAACCGTCATCAGGGATACGCCGGCCAGTTGTGCAACGTCTTTCACGGAAGTCATGCGAAGTGCGGCCAGTCAGGTTGACGCAGAATCATGACACAGGCCCTGGGCTTCTCGCGACTCGAATGACGGTACTCACAGCCAACCCGAGTCCAGCGGCCACGCCTTGGGAATGGCGACGCGCCCGCCAGTCCCGTTCGCCAATAGTTTCACCCCGAGGCTGTCGGGCCGCGGATAGAGGCGGCTGCTGAAGCTGAAGCGGCCGTTTTCCTCGAACACCTCGATGGACGAGCGATCGAGGAATACCCGCAGGTGCAGTTGTGTTTGCGAAGGCTCGATCGACACGCTGCGCTGACCGTTCACTTGCGCACCCGAGCGGCTGCGATCGAGTACCAGGCGTTGCAGTGACGCGTCGTAATAAAGCAGGGTTTGTTCCTGCTCATCGGCACTGCAGCGCAAGGCGATGCCCAGGCGGCCTTCGGTGCAGTCGAGCAGATCCAGGTGCACATGGATTTCGAGCCTATCGCCCTTCACTTGTGGCACCCAACGGCTGCCCGATTCGCCCCACGGCGCGACGCTCGGCAGCGGCGCCTGGCGCAGCGCGGTCAGTTCCCGTGCCGGAAACACGCCAAGGCGATCGCCCTGCAGTTCAAGCTCGCGGGGTAAACCGAGCATGCCGCACCAGTGATGGGCCTGGCTCGGCATCGGGCTTTCCCACATGTCCAGCCAAGCCCACACCAGGCGCCGACCATCGGCGGTCTCCAAGGTTTGCGCGGCATAGAAATCGTGACCGTTATCCAGTTCGATGAACGGCCCGCCGGTGAAGTGCCATTCGCTGTCGAGCCGGCCAATGCGATAACCGGTCTGGTACTTGTTGAGGCGTTCGTAACCTTCGGGTTTCATCCCCTGGGGGGAGTAAAGCAGCACGTCACAGCCGTTGAGGCGAAACAGGTCCGGACATTCCCACATGTAGCCATCGCCCTCATTGCCACTGGACACGTAGTCGAGGAAGTCCCAGGTGTGCAGGTCGGTGGAGCGGTACAGCGGCAGCAGCGGCTTGTCGCCCAGGCGCGCGCCGGCAATCAGGTACCAATAGCCATCCTCCCGCCAGACCTTGGGGTCGCGAAAGTGCATGATCGCTTCTTGCGGCGCGTTTTCGATGATGGCGCCATGCTTGACGAACCGGATGCCGTCGTCACTGGTGGCCAGGCACTGGACCTGGCGGATAAAGCGTTCGTCGCCCACTTCTCCCAGCCAGGTGTGTCCGGTGTAGATCAGCGCCAAGGTGTCGCCACACACCACCGCGCTACCGGAAAAACAGCCGTGGCGGTCGAAGTCATCGCCTGGCGCCAGGGCGAGGGGCAGATGCTGCCAATGGACCAGGTCGGTGCTCTTGGCGTGCCCCCAATACATCGGACCCCATTTGGCATCGAAAGGGTGGTGTTGGTAGAACACGTGATACTCGCCACGGAAAAACACCACCCCGTTAGGGTCGTTCATCCAACCTGCGACAGGCGCCAGATGATAGTCCGGTCGATAATCGCCGATGAGACGAGACTGACCTTCACTCAGCGCCTGCTGCGCATGTTCAAGGGGGGAGGGCATGGGGGCGTTCATGGCATTCACAGATACAGTCATAGGGCGCCTGCTTTTGGCGAGCGCTGCGGGACGTCCTCCGGGAGGACTTCAATAACAGCAGGATGGCGTCTCAAGGCCGTGCCATCCGCGTCGAACAGATGCACGCTGCCGAACGCCAGTTGCAGGTCAACCCGATCGCCCACTCGCCATCCGGCGTTGACTTCGCAGCGACAGATCAACGGTTCATCCTCGCCTGACTCCAGGTGCACGTAGGTTTCGCTGCCCAGGTATTCGACCCCGACCACGCCGACCCCGGCGCTGCCTTGCGCCGCTTTGAGCGACATGTGTTCCGGGCGAATCCCCAGGGTCAGCGGACTGCCCGCCGCTAGGTGGGCGCTGTCGAAGGGAAGGGGCGTCATGCCCAATAAAGGGCTGTCGATCTGGCTGGTTTCACCTGGGGAGTGCAGGCGCGCCGGCAGAAAGTTCATCTTGGGCGAACCGAGGAAACCGGCGACAAAGCGGCTGGCCGGGTGCTCATAGAGTTCGCGTGGCGAGCCGACCTGCTCGATGCGGCCGCCATTGAGCACGACAATCTGGTCGGCCAGGGTCATCGCTTCAACCTGGTCGTGGGTCACGTAGATCATGGTCGAGCCCAGTCGCCCATGCAGCCGAGCGATTTCGTTGCGCATCTGCACGCGCAGGGAGGCGTCGAGGTTGGACAATGGCTCGTCGAACAACAGGATGTCCGGTTCCCGCGCCATGGCCCGACCCATGGCCACCCGCTGGCGCTGTCCACCCGACAGTTCCCGTGGCTTGCGCTGCAGCAGTTTGTCCAACTGCAGGATTTGCGCGGTTTTCAGTACTCGCTCGCGCAGGCTGGTTTTTTCGGTCTTGGCCAGTTTGAGGCCAAAGCTGATGTTGTCGTAGACGCTCATGTGCGGGTACAGCGCATAGGACTGGAACACCATGCCGACGCCACGCTCGCGCGGTTCCAGGTCATTGACCCGGCGTCCGTCGATCAGCAGGTCGCCGTCACAGATCGAATCCAGCCCGGCGATCAGCCGCAGCAAGGTTGACTTTCCGCAGCCCGAAGGGCCGACGAAAACCACGAATTCACCCGCCGAGATTTCCAGGCTGACGTCGCGAAGAATGCGTGCGCCGCCCAATTGCTTGTTCACGTTGTCCAGCTTCAACTTGATCACGATGCTGTTCCTTTCTTGTCTGTGTTGGGCCTCAACCCTTTAACGCACCGGCAGTGAGGCCGGAAACGATGCGGCGCTGGAAGATCAGCACCAGAATCACCAATGGGACCGTGACCAGCACCGACGCCGCCATCAACAAGCCCCAAGGCAATTCATGAGGGCTGCCGCCGGAAATCAGCGCGATGGCGACCGGGACCGTGCGTTGCGAGTCGGTCAGGGTGAAGGTCAGGGCAAACAGGAATTCGTTCCAGGCGGCAATGAAGGCCAGAAGCCCCGTGGTGACCAGTGCCGGCCAGAGCAACGGCAACAGCACGCGGGTCAGCGTGACCCAGGGTGACGCACCGTCCATGATCGCGGCCTCTTCCAGCTCATGAGGCAGCTGTCCCATAAAGGTGGTCAGCACCCAGACGGTGAAGGGCAAAGTGAAGATCGTGTAGCTCAGGATCAACGCCCAGGACGTGTTGTACAGGCCCAGGGCACGTATCACTTCGAACAATCCCGACAGCACCGCGACTTGTGGAAACATCGAGACGCCCAGGACCATCATCAACACCACGCCGCGTCCGCGAAACTTCACCCGGCCCAGGGCATAGGCGGCGGTCAGGCTGAGGAGCAACGCCAGCGCGACCACGCACAGCGCAACCACCAGCGAGTTGCCGATGGCCCGCAGGAACGAGGCCTGGCCCAGCACGGCGGCATAGTTGGAGAAGTCGGGGTTGTCGATCCAGTAGCTCACCTGGAACAAGGCGCTGGACGGCTTCAGCGACGTCACGATGGCGTAGTAGAACGGGAAGACCGCGTACAGCAGCAAGATCCCGATCAGGCACCAGAACCCGGCGCGCAGCAGGGCCTTTTTCAGCAGGCGCGGGCTCATGAACGAACCTCCAGCTGACGGCGTCCGAGGTACAGGTACGCCATGGCGATTACCGCCACGACCAGAAACAGCAAGGTCGAAGCGGCGCTGCCGTAACCGACGTCCTGGAATTCCACCAGGTGCTGACGGGCATAGACCGACATGCTCATGGTGCTCGATGAGTTCGAGGTCAGCACATAGATGACGTCGAACACCCGCAAGGAATCGAGGATGCGAAAGATCGCCGCCACCAGCAATGCCGGCATCAGCAGTGGCAGGGTGACCCACCAGAACACTTTCACCGGGTGAATGCCATCGACCCTGGCGGCTTCGTAGCAGTCGCTGGGCAACATCTGCAAGGCCGCCAACATCAGCAGCGTGACGAAAGGCACGGTCTTCCAGACGTCGACGATGATCACTGCCCACATCGACAGGTCCGCGTCGGCTGTCCAGGCCAGTGGCGCATCGATCAGGCCGAGGCCGAGCATCAGGTGATTGATGATGCCGAACTGGTCGTTGAGCATCCATGACCAGATTTTCGCCGAGACGATGGTCGGGATTGCCCAGGGGATCAGGATCAACGCCCGCACCAGCGCGCGTCCAGTGAACTTGACGTTCAGCAGCAACGCCACCATCAGCCCCAGTACGATTTCCAATCCCACTGACACCACGGTGAAATGCAGGGTGTTGCGCACCGCGTTCCACCACTGCGGATCGACCAGGATGCCGGACCAGCCCGCGCTGCTGTGAAACAGATAATTGCTCAAGCCGACAAAGGTTGCATCGCCCGTGTCGGCCAGGCTGGCGTCGGTCAGGCTGAACCAGAATGTGCGCAGCAGCGGCCAGGCCGCCACCAGGGCCAGGCATAGCAACATCGGGCTCAGGAACAGCCAGGCGGCGCGAACGCGACGGCGTTGTACCGGCGTTTCCCGATTGAGCAGGTACTCGTCGTCGCCGGGGGCGAGTGTAGTGGAGACAGACATGGTGATTTCCTTCCTTGTGGCTTACCAGTTCCGGCGTTTGATGCGCGTGAGTTCGCTTTCCAGTTCGGCCAACGCCTGATCGACCGGCCGTTCGTCTGCCAGCACGCCGTGCACTTGATCGAAGAAAGCATTGGAGACCCGTGGATAGCGGTCGGCGGTGATTGAAGCAGGGCGCATGACCCCATCATTGAGGATGCTGCGCAGTTGGCTGTAGTACGGCATGGCCGCGAGCAACTCGGGATCCTGGTATAGCGACTCGATCACCGGGTTGTAGGCACCCACCAGGGCGCGGTGTTTCTGTTGTTGGGCGCTGCTCAGGTAGCTCACCAGTTCTGCGGCGAGCTTGGGGTTGGCGCTGTAGCGCGACACCGCCAGGCCCCAGCCGCCGAGGGTGGACGCATGGGTGCCCGTCTCGCCGCCGCGGGGCAGGGGAGCGACGCCGACCTTGTCCTTCACGACGCTGTCCTGGCTTTGCACCAGGGCCCAGACATAAGGCCAGTTACGCATGAACAACGCATTGCCCGACTGGAAGACGCCGCGTCCTTCTTCCTCGGTGTAATTGAGTACGCCACGCGGGGAGATGTCTCCCACCCAGCTTTTGGCCAGGGTCAATGCGGCCCTTGAGGCCTGGCTGTTGACCACGATGTCGCCTTGCTGATTGACCAGCCCGCCTTGCGGCTGGCTGCTGATCCATTCCAGTGCGTTACACGTCAGGCCTTCGTAGGCGCGCCCTTGGAATACATAACCCCAGGCATTGGCGTTCCCGGCAGCGCGTTCGGCCTGCTGGACAGCCCTGGCAGTCGTGGTCATTTCTTCCCAGGTCTGGGGCACGGGCTTGTTGTACTTCTCGAGCAGGTCCTTGCGGTAATACAGCAACCCCGAGTCCGTGAACCACGGCATGGTCACCAGGCGCCCGTTCACCGTAGCGTTGTCCACCTGGGCCTGGAAGTAACCCTGGGTTGCGTTGGCGGGAAGCACCTCGCGCAGGTCCATCAAGTGCTTGGCCAGCATTCCCGGCCACACCATGTCGATCTGGATGATGTCGATGTCGCTGGATTGCGCACTGAGGATCTGTTGGTAGAACGACAACCGCTCGGTCGCCGAGTTAGGCGTGGAAACCACTTCGACGCTGTTGCCGGTCTGCTTCGACCACGCCTCGACGGCCTCCTTGCACAGTTGCAATTCAGCACCCACGGCACCGCAGGAAATCGTCAGGCTGGCGGCTGTGGAGAGGGATGGAAACCCGACGCACAGGCCGAGCAGTGCCGCTGGAAGGATCGATTTGAGCTGTTTCATAAAGCCCTCTTTATTTTTGTTTTTAGAAAAGTTAACGTTAACATCGCCAAATGTAGCAGTGTATTTGCGATGAGGCATCCTTTTTTTCCTTTGGTTTGACAATTCAGAACCTGGGCGAAAAAGGCCGGTCGCGGCAACAGAACAATAAAAACAAAACAGGGAAAATCCACATGCAGAAAGCATCAAGCTGGCTACTCGCAGGCGTGCTCGGCGCCGCGGCGACCACGTCTCAGGCCGCGACTCTGGAAGAGCGAATGGCCGCTTTCGAGGCCCGTGCCAGCGCAGCGGAAAAACGCGCAGCCGCCGCCGAACAGCAAACCCAGGCACTCGCCAGGGAGTTGCAGCAACTCAAACTCGCCACGCCCGCCGTGCAACCGGTGGCATCCGCCGCTACGGTCCCCACGCTCGACGCTCGCCTGGCAAAACTCGAAGCCAGCCAGCAAAGCACGCAGAAACAGGGCAGTGGCGCACACCTTACCGACGGCTTCAGCTTCAAGGGCTACGCCCGCTCCGGGCTGCTGATCAATGATGGATTGGGCGGTGGTCGTGGCGGTCCGTACACCACTCCGGCCGGTTCTGTGGGTGGCGCGGTCGGGCGACTCGGCAACGAAGACGACACCTACATGCGCATCGACCTGTCGAAAGAGCAGTACGCGCAGAACGGCACCCACTCCAAGTTCACGGTTTCCATCGCCGATGGTGTGGAGAGCTCCAACGACTGGACCGCCGATGAAAGCAACCTGAACGTGCGCCAGGTGTTTACTGAACTCGATCACCTCGCGGCATTCAAGGGCAACTCGATGTTCGAAAACTCCACCCTGTGGGCCGGCAAGCGCTTCGACAGGGACAATTTCGACATCCACTGGCTGGACTCCGACGTTATCTATCTGGCCGGCACCGGTGGCGGTATCTACGATATACAGATGAGCAAGAACTGGCGCTCGAACTACTCATTGATCGGTCGCAACTACGGCGATTTCAGTGAGGGCGGCGTCAATGCCGATGTGGAAAGTTACATCCTGACGTCCAACCAGTTTTTCGACGGTGGGCAGTGGCAGTGGATGTTCAACGCCATCGGCTCGAAGAAAAACGACTTTGCTACCCGCACCAACGAAGCGGGGCTGACGCCGGCCGATTCCGGCTTGCACAGCATGATCGCCAATCACCAGAAAAACTTTTTCGGCCGCGAAGGCTTCTTCAAGACGGCGCTGCTCTATGGGCAGGGGTTGGGGGCCGAGGTCAAGAACGTTGGCTCGGATGGCGAACTGATCGACGACGCCCGCGCTGTGCGCCTGGCGCTGTACGGCGAAACGCCCTTGGCGTCCGACTGGCGCATTGGCCCGAGCCTGCTGGCTGAGCAAAGCAAGGACCGCTACGTCAAGGGCGACGATTACCGTTGGATGACCCTGAACGTGCGGTTGGCCAATGAAATCAACAGCAATTTCGAGATGGCCTACGAGATGAGCTGGCAAACCATGAAGCTGGACCCCAAGGGCTACCTGCAACGCAATGCGGTTGACGGCAACTTCTGGAAATTCACGGTCGCCCCGACCTTCAAGCCCGACCTGGGCGATCTGCTCACGCGTCCTGAGCTGCGCCTGTTCGCCAGCGTCATGAACTGGTCGTCGGACCTGGACAGGTACAGCACCACGGACTCCTTCGGCAAGACTGACTTCAACGCCGGCGGTGTCTGGCAGTACGGCATCCAGATGGAAACCTGGTTCTGATGCCAGTCAGTTGAAACGTGTGGAGCAAGCCCGCTCCCACAGGTCATCCGGTTCACTCAGGAAAAACGATGGACCTGTGGCGAGGGAGCTTGCTCCCGCTGGGTCGCGAAGCGGCCCCAAAACCTGCCAAGTGCGGAGCATCAGACACACCGCACCCACCGGTTCACGACTGCTTCGCAGCCGAGCGGGAGCAAGCTCCCTCGCCACCGCTTTTGCGATTAGCGCGCATGCCAGCCCAACTGACTTGAGATCTGTTGGGTGGCTTGCATCAGTTGCTTGACGTAGTCCTGCTTCAACTCTTCCCTGAAGCGAAAGCACGGAAATGAAACGCTCATCCCGCCGATCACATGGCCAAAACGGTCGCGGATCGGTGCCGCGAGACAACGCATGTTGTCCTCGAACTCTTCATGGTCCTCGGCATAGCCTTGCTGGCGAACGGTCTCCAGTTCCTGCAGATACGCTTGGGCACTGGTCAAGGTATTGGCCGTGCGACGCTCGAAGCTTTCCTGTGCCAAGTGCGCCAGCAACTCCTCTTCTTCAAGCCAGGCCATCAGCACCTTGCCGATACCGGTGCAGTACAACGGCGCCCGCCGGCCGATCCGCGAGTACATGCGCAGGTTGTACTTGGAGTCGATCTTGTGCACGTAGACGATGCTGCCTTCGTCGAGAATCCCCAGGTGGACGGTCTCGCCGGTCAGCTCGTTGATCCGCCGCATGCCCGGCTCCGCTTCCCGGACGATGTCCAGGTGGGGCAGGGCCTGGGCGCCCAGTTCGAACAGCCGGACGCTGAGGCGATAGCGATCCTCGGCGTCCTGTACCACATACCCACGGGCCTTGAGCGACTGCAAAAAGCGATAAACCGTGGCCTTGGACATGTCCAGTTTGGTGGCGATTTCCGAGACGCCGCTTTCTTCCGGATGCTCGGCCAGGGCCTCGAGTACGGCCATGGTCCGGCCCACCGCCGACACCAGATCGTTGTTGGGAATAACGCTGTTGTCCATGAAGGCTCCAACGTGAAAGTAAAACCCAAGGATATACGCAAGCAGAACAAAACGCTGTTTCATTTTTACTTGACGAGGCGGCAAATCTGACTAGACTCGGGCCTTGAGATAAAAATGAAACGCCGTTTTAAAAACAAGAAAGGCGCGCTGATTATGGATGTAATGCTTAACCATGGCCCGCAAACCCGCTTCCGCCGCCCGCTGAAGGTGGCGTTGGTGGGGGAATGCATGATCGAGATGCGCGGTGAACCGGGCGCCGCGATCATGCAGACCTTCGGTGGCGATACGCTCAACACTGCGGTCTACCTGGCCCGATTGAATTTGCCTGGCGCAGTGGCCGTGGACTACATGACGGCCGTGGGCAGCGACGCGTTCAGCCTTGCCATGCGCCGGTCCTGGCTGGGCGAAGGGATTGGTGATGCCCATGTCCGCGTGATCGAAGACGCGCTGCCGGGGCTGTATTTCATCCAGACCGATCCCCACGGCGAGCGGCGTTTCCTTTATTGGCGCGGGGAAGCGGCGGCGCGGCGCATGTTCGAGGGCCCCGAGGCAGAGGCCATGCTCGCTGCACTGGCCGATTACGACTACGTCTACCTGAGCGGCATTAGCCTGGCGATCCTCACGCCAGAAGGGCGCCAACGCCTGATCCAGGCCTTGCACTTGGCGCGCCGAGCCGGCACGCGCATCGTTTTCGACAACAACTACCGACCCCACCTCTGGCCCGATCCTGAAACCGCGCGGCAGGCCTACCGCGATCTGTTGCAGCTGACCGACCTGGCCCTGGTCACTTGGGAAGATGACGCGACCCTGTTCGGCTATCGCGACGCGGAGGCCTTGTTCAATGCCTACGCCCAGGCGGGAATACGCGAAGTGGCCCTCAAGCGCGGTGCCGCCAGTTGCTTGATCCAGTGCCCGACAGGGCGTTTCGAAGTACCCGCGCAAATCGTTACCCATGTCATCGACACCACCGCTGCCGGTGATTCGTTCAACGCCGCCTACCTGGCCTGCCGCCTGCGCGGCGGCGATCCAGAGCAAGCCGCCCGCTGGGGCCATCGCCTGGCTGCCCAGGTCGTCCAGTACCGGGGGGCGCTGATTCCCCAAGCGGCGATGCCGAACATGGGCACGTCCTCACTCCCTTCTGTTGCACAGGTCTGACTTTATGAAAATTGTTGAAGCGCGCGTCATCGTGACCTGCCCGGGTCGTAACCTGGTCACCTTGAAAATCGTCACCGATGAAGGCCTCTATGGCATTGGCGATGCGACGTTGAATGGCCGCGAACTGGCGGTGGTCGCTTATCTGGAGGAACACGTACTGCCTGCGTTGATCGGCCGGGATGCCCACCGCATCGAGGATATCTGGCAGTACCTGTATCGCGGTGCGTACTGGCGCCGGGGGCCGGTGACCATGACCGCCATTGCCGCCGTCGACGTGGCGCTCTGGGATATCAAGGCCAAGGCTGCGAACATGCCGTTGTACCAGTTGCTCGGTGGCAGGAGCCGCGAGCGGGTGATGGTCTATGGGCACGCCACCGGCAAGGACATCGAAGGGTGCCTGGACGAAGTCGCCCGTCACGTCGAGCTGGGCTACAAAGCCGTGCGGGTGCAATGCGGCGTGCCCGGCATTGCCACCACCTACGGCGTCGCCAAGCGCAGCGGTGAGCGTTATGAACCGGCCGACAGCGACCTGCCCGCCGAACACGTCTGGGACACCGCCAAATACCTCAACTACGTCCCCAAGCTGTTCGCCGCCGTGCGCGAACGCTTTGGCGACGACCTGCATATTCTCCACGACGTGCACCACCGCCTCACGCCGATCGAAGCGGGGCGCCTGGGCAAGGCCGTGGAGCCGTACAACCTGTTCTGGCTTGAAGACTGCACGCCGGCCGAAAACCAGCAGAGCTTTCGCCTGATCCGCCAGCACACCACCACGCCGTTGGCCGTTGGCGAGGTGTTCAACTCCATCCATGACTGCCGCGAGTTGATCCAGGAACAATTGATCGACTACATCCGCACGACGCTGGTGCATGCCGGCGGCATTACCCATGTGCGCCGTATTGCCGATTTTGCCGCGCTGTTCCAGGTGCGCACGGGTTTTCACGGCGCCACCGACCTGTCGCCGGTGTGCATGGGCGCGGCCCTGCATTTCGATACCTGGGTGCCCAACTTCGGCATTCAGGAACACATGCCTCACGAAGACCGCATTGATGAAGTCTTCCCTCATGCCTATCGCTTCGAGGACGGCCACTTCACGCCGGGCGAAACCCCGGGGCATGGCGTCGACATTGATGAAGACCTTGCCCGGCAATACCCGTACAAGCGCGCCAGCCTGCCGGTCAACCGTCTTGAAGATGGCACGTTGTGGCATTGGTGAAACGGTTTTAACCCTTTGAGCAAACGGGGCGAATGTCCCGTCAGGAGTGACCCGATGAAAGCGTTCCAGGTAAGAGCACCCTTCGAGTTCGGGCTGGCCCAGGTCGACCGGCCCCAGCTCGCCCATGGCGAGGTCCAGGTCGATGTGGCTTACGCCGGCATCTGTGGCTCGGACATGCACATCATTCATGGGCAGAACGCATTCGTGCGTTTCCCCCGTGTCACCGGCCATGAGTTTTCCGGCGTAGTCCGGCAAGTCGGCGAGGGCGTCGAACACCTGCAAGTGGGTGACCGGGTGTGCGTCGATCCGGTGATCAGTTGCGGCACCTGTTACCCCTGTCGGATTGGCCGACCGAATGTCTGCACCCGGCTGCAAGTGATCGGCGTGCACCGCGACGGTGGCTTCAGCGAGCAGGTCTGCGTACCGGCCGAGAATGCCCACCGCTTGCCCGATTCGATGTCCCTCAGCCACGGCGCCCTGGTCGAGCCGTATTCCATTGCCCTGAACGTGCTCGATCGGATGCAGCCCCATCCGGGCGACAGCGTGCTGATCTATGGCGCCGGGGTGATCGGCCTGACCCTGGTGCAGATGGCCCGGGCGCTGGGATTGACCGACATCACCGTGACCGATGTCATCGACAGCCGCCTGGAGACGGCGCGTGCCCTGGGCGCCAGCCGAACCCTCAACGGCCAGCAAGTCGACGTCGAGACCACGATGCGTGAATTGACTCAGGGTGAAGGCGTGCCGTTGATTGTCGATGCCGCCTGCATTCCAGCACTCATGCCGCAGATGGTGCGCCTGGCTTCGCCGGCCGGACGCATCGGGTTGCTGGGCTTCAATGCCACGCCCAGTGATCTGGTGCAGTTGGAAATGATCAAGAAGGAACTCACGTTGGTGGGCTCGCGGCTCAATAACCGCAAGTTCCCGCGGGTGATCGAACTGATCGCCAGTGGCAAGTTGCGGGTCCAGGACCTGATCAGCCATCGCGTCAGCTTCGACGAAATGCCCGGCGCCATCGACCTGATCGAAAAACATCCCGAGCAAACCCGAAAAGTGCTGGTGGAACTGACGAACGCCCATCCCTGAGCTGTCGGCACCACCGGCTTCATCGTGCCTGTCATGGGCACCCTCACCGAATAAACACAACAAGCGGGAGGTTCCACCATGTTTGGTCAAGGACGTAGCTTAATCATCATCATGCTGTTCCTGGCCGGGGTCATCAATTACCTCGACCGATCAGCATTGTCTGTGGCGGCACCTTTCATCCAGAAGGACTACGGTCTGAGTACGGGTGAGATGGGCATGATCTTCAGCAGTTTTTTCGTCGGCTATGCGGCCTTCAACTTCATCGGTGGCTGGGCCGCTGACCGTTACGGCGCCAAGACCACGTTGCTGCTGGCCATGGTCCTGTGGTCGCTGTTCAGCGGCCTCACCGTGTTGACGGTGGGCTTCGCCTCGCTGGTGCTCATCCGGATCCTGTTCGGCATGGGCGAAGGACCGCTGAGCGTGACCACCAGTAAAATGGTGAACAACTGGTACGCCCCCAAGCACAGGGCGCGGGCGCTTGGTACGTCGATGTCCGGCACGCCGCTGGGCGGGGCGATTTCCGGTCCGGTGGTGGGCTTTATCGCCGTCACCTACGGTTGGAAAATCTCGTTCATTATCATCATGCTGATCGGCCTGATCTGGGCGGCGGTGTGGTTCAAGTTCGTCAAGGAACGGCCCGAAGGCGAGGGCGCCGAAGATATTCTCCGAGCCGAGGGGCAGAGCGAGCTGGCGGCACAACCGGTGTTCCCTTTGCGGTTCTACCTCAAGCAGCCGACGGTGCTGTTCACCTCCTTGGCGTTTTTTTCCTATAACTACACCTTGTTCTTCTTCCTGACCTGGTTCCCCAGCTACCTGACCATGGCCCACGGCTTGAACGTCAAGGACATGAGCATCGCCACGGTCATTCCCTGGGTGCTGGGTTTCCTCGGCCTGGCCTTGGGCGGTTTCATCTCCGACTTCGTGTTCAAGAAAACCGGAAAGATGATGTTCTCCCGCAAAGTGGTGCTGGTGACCTGCCTGCTGGCCTGCGCCGTTTGCATCGCCTGTGCCGGGATGGTCAAGACCCTGTATCCGGCGGTCATCCTCGTCGCCTTGGCGGTGTTCTTCCTGTACCTCACTGGCGCCATCTACTGGGCGATCATCCAGGACACCGTTCCGGCGGCGCGGGTGGGCGGCGTCAGCGGTTTCATGCACTTCCTGGCGAACACCTCGGGCATTGTCGGCCCGACCCTGACGGGGTTCCTGGTGCAGTTCACCGGTTCGTTCACCAGTGCATTCCTGCTGGCGGGGCTGCTGACTGTGATCGGTGCCGTGTGTGTGGCGCGCTACGTTAAACCGCTGTCGGTGGCGGATACCGGCAACGCGGCGGCACAGAGCCCGCAGCCCGTTTCGGCCCTGGGCCGTTCCTGAACAGAAGGAGTGAGTCGATGCCTGTTGTGAAACGTGTACCTTGCACCGGCACTGCGACGCAGATCGGTATCGTGCACCTGGGCCTGGGCGCGTTTCATCGCGCGCACCAGGCGGTCTACCTGCAACGCCACCTCAATCGCCATGGCGAAAGTGACTGGGGATTATGCAGTGCCAACCTGCGCTCCAACCGCACCTTGGTCGAGCAATTGCGCGAGCAGGACGGCCGCTACCATGTGGCCGAGTACCGCGACCGCGAGCAAGTGACGCTGCGTGAAATCGGGGTGCTGCGCCAGGCCTTGTATGTGGGCGAGGGTGGTGATGAGCTGGAGCAGTTGCTGCAGCGCATGGCCGCGCCGCAAACGCGCATCGTCACGCTCACCGTCACCGAAAAAGGCTACTGCCTGAGCCCTTCCTCCGGGCAGTTGCGCCGCGAAGATCCGACGATTGCCCATGACATCGCGCATCCACAAACGCCGCGCTCGGCCCCCGGCATTGTCCTTGAGGCCTTGCGTCGCCGTCGCGCGGCAGGCATCCCGGCCTTCACCGTGTTGTGCTGCGACAACATGCCTGACAACGGCCAGCGCACCCGCCAGGCGGTCAGTGCCTTGGCGGCGTTGCAGGATGAGGCGTTGGCGCATTGGGTCGAGCAACAGGTGGCGTTTCCCAGTTGCATGGTCGATCGCATCGTGCCGGCCATGGACGACGAGTCCTTCCGTCGACTGGAGCAACAACTGGACTGCCACGACCGTGCGGCAGTGGTCTGTGAACGTTTCAGCCAGTGGGTGATCGAGGATCACTTTCCCCTCGGCCGCCCGGACTGGGAAGTGGAGGGCGTGCAGATGGTCGACGATGTACGCCCCTTTGAAACCATGAAGCTGCGCATGCTCAATGGCAGCCATTCATTGCTGGCCTACGTGGGGTTGCTGGCCGGCCATGAGTCGGTCTTCGAGGCTGTCCGCGACGTGAAGCTGGCGCGCCTCATCGAGCGTTACATGGCCGAGGAAGCCGCACCCACCCTGGACATGCCGGCCGGTATCGATCTTTCGGTGTATGCCCACGACCTGCGGGTGCGCTTTGCCAACGACAGCTTGCAACATCGCTTGCGTCAGATCGCCATGGACGGCTCGCAGAAGCTGCCGCAACGCTGGTTGCTTGGCGCGCAGCAATTGCTCGACCAGGGGCGCGGCATCGACTGTACGGCGCTGGGGATCGCGGCATGGATCCACTACTGCACGCAGCCGTTGCCTGGTCGTCCGGCGCATGTGGTCGACGACCCACTGAGCGCAACCCTTGCCGATCTTGCGGGACGATTCGAGGGCGCATCGCGGGTAGACGCCGTTCTCGACCTGTACGAAGTCTTCCCACCGCAGCTCTCGGCTCGCGCAGTATTTCGCGACGCGGTGCACCGCGCCTACGGCGCCCTGACGCGCGATGGCGTGGATAGCCTGTTGCATACCCTTACCGCATCCAACTGATAAAAAGGAGAAGAACATGGAACAGACATGGCGTTGGTTTGGCCCCAAAGATTCGATTTCCCTGGCGGACATTCGCCAGACCGGTGCGACCGGCATCGTCACCGCGCTGCACGAGATTCCCAATGGCCAGGTATGGCCGGTAGACGCCATTGCGGCGCGCAAGCAGATGATCGAAGCGGCCGGCCTGAGCTGGTCAGTGGTGGAAAGCATTCCGGTGCACGAAGACATCAAGCGCGGCTGCGGGCGGCGTGACGAGTACATCGCCAACTACCAGCAAAGCGTGCGCAACCTGGCGAGCTGCGGCATCGATATCGTCTGCTACAACTTCATGCCGGTGCTGGACTGGACCCGAACCGATTTGTCTTTTGAGCTGGCGGATGGCGGCTGGGCCTTGCGTTTCGATCAAACCGCGTTTGCCGCCTTCGACCTGTTCATCCTTCAGCGCCCAGGCGCGCAGAGCGAATACAGCGCCGAGGACATCCAGCAGGCCAAGGCCTATTTCGAACAACTGACGCCGGCCCGGCGTGAAACCTTGGTCAATACCCTGATTGCTGGCTTGCCCGGTGCCGAGGAGCATTACAGTCTGGACAACCTGCGTGACTTGCTGCGTACCTACGCCGACATCGACGAGGCCAGGTTGCGTGAACACCTGGGGTATTTCTTGCGCGCGGTGATCCCGGTGGCAGAGGAGGTGGGTGTGCGCATGGCGATCCACCCGGACGACCCGCCCCGGGCGTTGCTCGGCTTGCCACGCATCCTCTCCACTGCCGAAGACGCCCAGTGGCTGCTGGACGCGGCTCCAAGCCCGGCCAATGGCCTGACGTTCTGCACCGGCTCCTATGGCGTGCGTGAAGACAACGACCTGGTGGCGATGGCCAAGCACTTTGCGCCGTTCATCTACTTCACCCACCTGCGCTCAACCCGCCGGGAAACCGACCCACGCAGCTTCCATGAAGCCCATCACCTGGACGGTGATGTCGACATGGTCGGGGTCATCGCTGCCCTGGTGGCTGAAGAGTGCCGGCGTGAGCGCGAAGGCGGCCCGCGCTTGCCGCTGCGTCCCGACCACGGGCATCAACTGCTGGACGATCAACAGCGCAAAAGCAATCCCGGCTACTCACTGATCGGCCGCCTCAAGGGCCTGGCCGAAATCCGCGGCGTGGAACTGGCGGTACGCCAACAACTGAGTCAAGTATCGCACTGACCCCGTGGTGAGGGAGCAAGCTCCCTCGCCACAAAAGCCAAACCGCTGGTATTGATCG